>JAFZTP010000199.1 GCA_017618815.1 Bacteroidales bacterium
GAACTCAAACAAACCACCAAGGCCGATGTCAAGATTGGCGATGTTTTCATCGTTGGCGGTACACCGGGCCACGCCATGATTATCGTAGACCTGGCCATGGACGATAAAGGACGCAAGGCCATCATGGTAGCCCAGAGTTTCATGCCGGCGCAGGACATCCATATTGTGACGAATCTCAACGACGAGACCGTTTCTCCTTGGTATATCTTCGACGAGAACACCATGACATTCGGCTTTCCGGAATGGACGTTCTATTCGTATCAGTTGAAGAAGTTCTAAAACTAACGTCCTGATCGACCGATTTGTTCAAGTGATAATTCAGTTTCGCATTTCAGTCGTCAATCAGCGAGTGGAGACTGAAGGAGAAATACCCTTTGCCGTCCAGGTATTCAAGGCCATCGCTTAGCAGAGCCAGCTTCCTGTCTTCGTCCAAGTCGGAATGGATGATGATATCTATGCGGAGGATTAAGCTACTCAGTGTGCCAAGTGCCAATCAAGCTCCATTCGTTTCTATTTGAACAGAAGCTGTGCGAACTGGTAAAGGGAGCGGCGCCAACTCTGCCATTCGTGGGCAGTGCCTTCGGATACGTAGTAGTGGGCGTTCATTCCAGCTGCGACGAGGTCCTTGGCCTCCTGTCCCGGCTCGATGCCGGATCCGAAGCCGAACATGTGGGCGTCGAGCTCACGGCTGCCGAAGCTGAAGAACACGAGTTTCATTTCCTTGGCGAACTTCGGATGGCTCTTGATGTCCTCCATCGAGATGGTGCCGCCGCTGAACATACCCATGCTGGAGAATACTCCAGGGTGGGCAAGGGTGATGGCCCTGGTCTGCATTCCTCCCATGGAGAGACCTGCCATGGCCCTGTGCTCCTTGTCGGCTATCGTGCGGAAGCGGCTGTCGACCATAGGGATGATGTCGTTGATAAGCGTGCTGGCAAATCCTTCGGCCCAGTTCTCAGGGAGTCTTATCGGACCCTTGCCTGAAGGAGCTGGCCCTGCAGGACGAGGCATAGTCCATGTTCCGTTGTCCATAACGATGATGAACGGGACGGCCTTGCCTTCAGCGATCAGGTTGTCCATGATCTGGGCTGTGCGGCCCTGCTGTGGCCATCCATATTCGTTTTCTCCACCGCCATGCTGGAGGTAGAGCACAGGATAGCGTTTTTCGGGGTTCTGGTCATATTCGGCCGGAGTGTATACGAAGCAGTGACGCATGGTCTTGTTGACCTCTGACCAGTAATAGATCTCTCTTATTTGTCCCTGAGGCACGTTCTTGAGAGCATAAAAGTCCTGGTCGGCAGCAGGTACGTCTACTCCGCTGCCCCATCTGCTGGCACCATAGTAATATAGGCTGCTCGGGTCCGGGACATCGGCTCCGTCGATATTCAGCTGGTAGTAGTGGAATCCCTCGTCCTGCGGGGCGGATTCGCCGATCCAGTAGCCTTCGGCATCTTTTACGAGGTCATATTTGACTGCGCTGATGTCCAACTTGACTGATTTTGCTTCTGGAGCGTAAACTTTGACACGCACACAGCGCTCTGAGTTTACCATCGGATAATCCTTGCCGTACTGGTTGTTTGGTGACGGGACGAAATCTTCCTTCACCTGGGCATTTGCGGCCACGGTGCAGAAGCAGAGGGCAGCTGAAATAAAGAGGTTTGTTCTGGTCATAGTTTGTAGTAAATTATTTCTTTGCGGTAAAGGTATATAATTAGTGTAATTTCTACAATCATTCATGTAACAATTACTTTCAATCTTGGAACTTAACAGGTACTAAACTGAAAATGCTTGCTTTGGGTAATCCGCAGCAAGCATTGATTATCAATAATTTGCATTATCAGAGGGTTTTCTTATAGTGGCAGTTGAGGACTTCCTTGCAGGAGCCGTGCCAGTTGTGCATGCCATTTCCCAGGCATCGGTCAAATACTTTGCAGTCTTTGCACTGGCCGACCTTGGCCCATCTGCGGTCCCTGAAATCACCGAAGCGGGTTTGCCAGACCTCATAAAAATTGTCATCGTAGATGTTGCCCTGCGAGAACCTGTCCCTGTCAATGTTCGGACATGCGCATATCCTGCCGTCGATAAGCACGGATGCCACGCTTATTCCGGCCCGGCACATGTACGGGGTCTGCCGGACCTTCATCTCGTAGTCGCCGAGATATCCTTCGCAACTGAATGTCACGTTCATCGAGCCCGGGGCAGCGTTGAGACGCTTTTCCTTGATGAACTCCATCAGGGCCTTGAATTCTGCCGGGTCCAGATGCATGTCGGGATCATCGGCGGCGCGCCCGATAGGGATGACGGTGAAAATTCGCCACTGCTTTACGCCCAGTCCGGAGAGGCGATTGTAGATTTCTTCAAGCTGTTCCTTGTTTTTCTTGTTGACGCATGTTACCACGTCGAAGTTGATGCGTGGCTCTCTGGCTGCAATCCCGATTGCCTGAAGAGTCTTGGCGAAACAGCCTTTGCGACCTCTCATCCATTCATGTTCTTCCTCCAGACCGTCCAGACTGATAGTAAGCGCGCCCATTCCGGCTCCGAGCAGTCTGGCGTGCATCTTCTGGTCATAGAAGAAGCCGTTCGAGACCATGCTCCATCCCATGCCGCGTTTCCTTATGGCCTTTCCGATTTCTTCGATGTCAGGGCGAAGCAATGGCTCGCCGCCGGTAAGGACGACGGTGAACTCACGCGGTATGGCCTTGCGGGGGATGGTATCGATAGCCCTCAGGAAGTCATCCAAGGGCATGTCTGTGTCCTGACTGGCAATTTTGCAGTCGCTGCCGCAGTGCCTGCAATGGAGATTGCATCTGGTGGTGCACTCCCAGAACAGGTAGTTCAGTTCATGGACTTTGGTCTCATTGCTGCGGAACAGGCGCCAAAGCCACCATTTAATGTATGAGCTCATTCTGCTTTCTTGAGTTTCACGAAGTGAGTTATGAGTCCTTGTCATGGTTATGATTAGTTTTACGTTGAGGCGAATAGACAAAAAGTGTTCCAAATGTCAGGGTGTTGTTTTATAAACGAAAAATAACGATATTCGCGACATGTCATATACACATACACATACTGAATAACTGTTAACACCATGAAAAGAATCATCTTATTTTTCTGCGTGTCGTTGTTTGCTTTTTGTCTCAATGCACAAAACAGACACGAACTGAGCGTCTTTATCGGAGGTGAATCTACGGATTTCATAAAGCAGGATGACGGTTATGCATCCCGTGAAGATCTGATGGACATGTATGAACCTCACTATGCTCTTAATTGCGGTCCAGTGCTGACTGTAACCTATCATTACACTTTCAATTCCTGGCTGAGCGTAGGCTCTCAGTTCAGCTATGGCTCTATGGATGGAGAAATCTGGCACAAGCTGGGCAGCAAGCAGGACGAGGACTTCCGGAAGGAGACTTACAGCTTGCTTCCCGAGGCTAAGTTCCGTTATTGTGGAAAGGGACACCTGAGACTGTACGGAAAGACCGCGATTGGTCTGAAATATAGTACCGGTACTCATGTCGACAAACCGCTTGGCTTTGCCTGGGAGGTCACCCCTGCCGGTCTTGAGTGGGGCGGACATAAGTTTTATGGCGTCGCCGAATTCTGCTGGGGCAGCGTGATCAGGGGCGGTCGCATAGGTGTTGGATTTAATTTCTAAGCGTCATGAAAAAGATCAGTTTGTTTTCGATTGCAATAATCGTATTGTTTGCATCTGCATGCACCAAAGGTGACTGGCTCGGTGACAACTATGTCGGCGGAAGGTCAGCATTCTATAATAGCGATGGCAAGTCATATATGATGAACATTGCGGACAATATCGTCACTGATGCCCTTGACGAGCTGGAACTTGCATTGCTCGTCGACAATATAGGATCCCAGAGTGGCGGCCACTTCATCACCAGTGGTTCCATCAGGACTGAAGGTTCGAAATGGACGGTGAAGGCCGATGACAGCATGCTCAATGGCATGACCATTACATGCAACGGAGAGAATAGCTGGAAGATGCAGTTCGACGGGAAATATGCGTTCACTTCAGATACGAATTATCCTACGGTCTTTGATATCAATGCAGTGCAGATCGAGGAAGGGTGGCGCATCACTCTTGGCGGAAGCAGGACCGAGCGCGGCGGATATAGCTGCGAGTTCAATACTGGTTCGGGCACTGACGTCGATTATATTGACTATCTGAATATCTATGGGGGGGATTTCAAGGGTTGGAATTTCATGAAAGGTGAGCTTTACATGATCGTACGCAAGGGCGACGCGGTAGTTGATGCCTGCTGTCTCGTCTTTTCCGGCAATCCGGGTTCGTCGACATATCACAGAGGCTTGTAGCCGTTTTTGCATTGTTATAGACGGAGGGTTGTCATGACATTTCTGATAATGTCAGGGCGACCCTCCGATTGATTATTCTCATTGTGGGATTAATAATATTTGAGTATCTTTGCGGACTAAGAAAAAACTAGCGTAATGGGTTTGAAATATGCTTTGGTTACGGGTGGGTCCAGAGGCATCGGAAGGGCGATTTGCTTTAAGTTCGCCGAGATGGGCATTCCCGTGATAATCGGTTATCATTCTAATCTGGCGGCTGCTCAGGAAGTATGTGATTCTATCCTTCAGAAGGGTGGAAGCGCTTCTGTCCTCAAGTTTGATGTCAGCAACAAGGCTGAAGTGGAGTCGGCGCTCAATTCATGGGAACAGTCTCATCCGGATGATTACATCGCATACCTGGTCAACAACGCCGGCGTTACTCGAGACAATCTCATGTTCATGATGACTGACGAAGACTGGGATTCCGTGATCAAGACTTCCGTGAACGGACTGTTTTATGTTACCCGATACCTTCTTCCTCAGATGATGGCAAGGGGCCGCGGGGGGCGTATCGTCAACATTTCATCTCTTTCAGGCCTGAAAGGCATGGCCGGGCAGACGAATTATTGTGCCGCCAAAGCTGCCATAATCGGCGCTACAAGGGCTCTTGCCCAGGAGACTGCAGCCCGTAAGGTTACCGTCAACGCCGTTGCGCCAGGTTTTATTACAACTGACATGACAAAGGATCTCCCCGAGGAAGAATTGAAGAAAATGATTCCTATGAAGCGTTTCGGAAAGCCTGAGGAAGTCGCCGAACTGGTCGGTTTCCTCTGCTCTGAGAATGCCGCATATATCACGGGTGAGGTTATCAGCATAAATGGAGGACTATTCTAAATGAGACGTGTTGTCATAACTGGCATGGGCATCTGGTCCTGCATCGGAACGAACATAGACGAAGTCAAGGATTCTCTTTACAGTGGCAAGTCCGGAATCGGCGTGGAGCCGGAGAGGCTGGAATACGGTTTCCAGTCTCCGCTTACCGGAGTCGTGCCTAAACCGCAGCTGAAAGGCCTGATCGACCGTCATCTGCGCAGGGGCCTTTCGGAAGAGGCTGAGTATGCTTTCATGGCAAGTACCCAGGCTCTCGGAATGTCAGGAATCGACGATGCTTATCTGGACAATAATGAGATCGGCTGCATTTTCGGCAACGATTCGTCGGCGAAGCCTGTGATCGAGGCTGAAAAGATAATGCGGGAGACCAAGGATACGGAATTGCTGGGCCAGTCTTTCATTTTCCAGGCGATGAATTCCACCGTCAACATGAACATAAGCACGATTTTCCGCCTGAAGGGCATCAACTTTACCGTCAGTGCGGCATGCGCCAGCGGAAGCCACTCGATCGGTCTTGCTTATCTGTTCATAAAGAACGGCCTCCAGGACGTCATACTGTGCGGAGGCGCCCAGGAGACGAACTATTATTCCATGGCTTCATTCGACGCCCTCGGCGCATTCTCGAAGAATTACTCCGATCCGGCAAAGGCCAGCCGTCCGTTTGACAAGGATCGTGACGGTCTCGTCCCAAGCGGCGGAGCTGCTGCCCTGGTGCTGGAAGAATATGAGCACGCCGTCGCAAGGGGAGCAAAGATTCTGGCTGAGGTTGTAGGATATGGCTTCTCTTCCAACGGGACGAAAGTCATCAGCCAACCAAGCTCCGATGGATGTACACGGGCAATGATGAGGGCATTGGAGGATGCCGGCATGAAAGCGTCTGACATCGATTATGTAAATGCCCATGCGACCGGAACCCGTCAGGGGGATTCATGCGAATCAGAGGCTCTGTCCAATATTTTCAGGGGAGAACATGCCCTGATCAGCAGCACGAAGAGCATGACCGGGCATGAGTGCTGGATGGCAGGTGCAAGCGAAGTCGTATATTCGCTTGTCATGATGCGTGACGGTTTTGTCGCCCCGAATATCAATTTCGAGAACGGCGACGAATTCTCCCAGGGACTGAATATCGCCAGGACTACGGTCGAGACTCCGGTCAATACCGTATTGAGCAACTCCTTCGGGTTCGGCGGTACGAACAGCGCGCTGGTACTTAAGAAACTGTAACTTATAAAGAAACTAATTATACAAGAACATGGACAGAAAAGAAATTGAAGAGAAGGTAAAGAATTTCCTGATTGAGGACATCGAGGTGGACGAGGAGAACATCTTTCCTGAGGCGAAACTTAAGGACGACCTTGGCATAGACAGCCTGGACTTTGTGGATATTGTCGTCCTTGTCAACAATAAATTCGGATTCAAGATCAAGCAGGAGGAGATGGTCGGTGTCGATACTTTCTCCAAATTCTGCGACTACATAGAGAAGAAGCTTAGCTAAGATATGGCCGGGCACCAGTGGATAGGGGCTACTTTCGGGAACGGATGGATGCATAAATATCTCATCCGGGTCCTCCGCGTGATGGATGTAAGGCTGCTGTATCTGTTTACATACATCTTTGTGGTTCCTTTCTGCGTGCTGTTCAACCGCAGCAGGAAGACGGCATATTCCTTTTATCGCACTCGTCTGGGATATGGGGCTGCCAAGTCCTGCTGGATGACATATCGCAACCATTGTCTTTTCGCGCAGGTCGTGATCGACCGTTTCGCTATGTATGCGGGCAAGTCCTTTGACGTCAAGATTGTCGGGGACGATTGTTTCAAGCGACTTGAGTCTATGGACGAGGGATTCGTGCAGCTCAGCTCCCATGTGGGCAACTATGAGATTGCAGGTTATTCTCTCAAGTCCGACAGGAAAGCCATCCATGCGGTAGTCTATTCGTTCGAGAAGGAATCTGTCATGAGAAACCGCAACAGCATGTTTGTAAGGACGAATGTCAGCATGATTGCGCTGAAAGATGACATGAGCCACCTTTTTGAGATTGACGAGGCTCTGTCGCGTGGCGATATCGTCAGCTTCCCTTCAGACCGCCATATGGAAGGGACGCGTTGCATAAAGGCATCTTTCCTTGGGGCCGAGGCCAAGTTCCCGCAGGGACCGTTCTCGGTCGCGACTATGCGGGGCCTGGATGTGCTGGCCGTGAATGTGATGAAAGAAGGAGCCAGGAAATACAGGATCCATCTTACTCCTTTGGCATACGACAGGAATGCTTCCCGCAAGGAGCAGGTCGCCCAGCTTTGTCAGGCTTATGTCAGCGAACTGGAACGCATAGTGCGTCTGTATCCGGCGCAATGGTTTAACTTTTTTGATTTCTGGGCCCAATGAGAATAGAAGATATTACAGACGATTTCCTCCGTTCGGTAGACATCCATGCGGTTCTTCCGCAGCAGGAGCCTTTCGTGATGGTCGGCAGGCTTGTCAGCTTCGGGCTGGAGTCGTCCACTACGGAGACGGTCATAGATGAGAATAATATCTTTGTGGATGACGGCTTTTTCTCTCCATGCGGCATGATGGAAAACATTGCTCAGACATGTGCGGCCAGGATCGGATTCTACAACAAGTACATACTCGGCAGAGACGTCCGGATTGGTTATATCGGAGCCATCAGGGATTATGAGATCCGTGGAAAGGCTAGGGTCGGAGCCCTTGTCTCGACAACGGTCGATGTGCTGGAGGAGGTATTCGGCATGACCCTGGCGGAAGCTGTCGTGAGGTGTGACGGTGAGATAATAGCAACTTGCCAGGTAAAGCTGGCTGTTAAAAATATTGAATCATAATGAAAGACAACGTGAAGCTTTCCGCTGAAAAAGCAATTGAAATAAGGTTCAGCGAAGTGGACATGATGGGTGTCGTATGGCATGGCTCATATGCTACGTATCTGGAGGATGCCCGGGAAGCTTTTGGCGAGAAATACGGCCTGTCATACACCAGGTACATCGTAGAGTATGTCTTTGCGCCTATCGTGGAGATGGACATAAGCTACAAGAAGCCTCTGAGATATGGCATGAAGCCGGTCGTCCGGGTTACTTACAGGCCTACCGATGCCGCCAAGATCATCTTTGATTATGAGATAGTCGATCCTGAGGATGGTACAGTATATCTGAAGGCGACTACGGTCCAGGTTTTCATGGACAAAGACTATAACCTGATGTGGGATTCTCCTGCTTTCTATGTTGACTGGAAAAAGCAGATGGGGCTGATATGATAAGGATTGTTTCGACTAACATAACGTCGCCGCTGGGCTTGACTACGGAGGAAAACTATTCTGCCGTAAGGCGCGGCGAGACCAGCCTGAAGAAGATTGATGGCTACCGCAACGTACCCGGCAAGTTCTGTGTCGGCATGTTCTCCGATGTCCGGAGGAAGGAGCTTCGACTTGACGGATTCAGCTGGTTTGAGTCGCTTGTCATCCGTTCCATAAGGGAGGCTGCGTCCCATGCGTCCGTCGACCTTTCATCTCCGAAGACCATTCTTATACTGGGCACGTCCACAGCAGGTATCGAGGAACTGGGAGTGACTCCTGACAAGGATGGGGCATATCTCGCTCCGGGAGTTGCTGCAGCCAAGATTGCCGAGAATCTAGGTTTCGTTACTAAGCCTTTGCTGGCCAGCAATGCATGTATATCCGGGGCTACGGCCCAGATGCTTGCCTGCAGGCTTCTGTCGGCAGGTCTCTATGACAATGCAGTAGTATGCGGAGCCGATGTCCTCTCCGAGTTTGTGCTTGCCGGATTCAGCTCATTCATGGCCATGTCTCCGGTGGAGTGCCGTCCATTCGATATAGAGCGCCTAGGACTGAATATCGGCGAGTGCGCTGCCACGATGATCCTTTCAAAGACTGACGAAGCCGGTGGATGGAACATCGTTGATGGCAGTCTGGACAACGATGCATACCATGTCAGCGCTCCGATCCCTAGCGGGGACGGTGTGTGCCGCACGGTTACGAACATATTGACTCCTGAGCTGAAAGAGACTCTTGCATGCGTAACAGCCCATGGGACGGCGACCATGTTCAACGACCAGATGGAGTCGAAAGCTATTGAGAATGCAGGACTCGGAGATCTCCCTACAACAGCATATAAAGCCCATTTCGGTCATACTTTCGGAGCTTCCGGAGTGGTGGAGCCGATTATCACCATGTGCTCTCTCGATGAAGGCAAGATACTTCCAGTGCATGGTTTCGAGGAACTTGGAGTGAGCGGCAAGATCAAGATATGCGACGCTCTGATGGATACGGACAAGAAGGCTTTCGTGAAGACTCAGTCCGGGTTCGGAGGATGCAACGGCGGAGTTATCTATTCGAAACTTCCTCAGGGCCCGATGAAGTCCGGGGAGGGAAGATACGAGGTGGCGAAGACTCTCTCGGTGAGTCCGACAAGTCTGGTCGTAGACGGAGCGGAAGTGCCTATGGAGTCGTCTGGCGCGGCTCTGGTTACGGAGATCTACAAGAAATATCTTTCCGACGGCTCAAGATTCTTCAAGATGGACCTCTTCAGCAGGCTCGCATATGCAGGGGCCGGGCTGTTGGCAAAGGATTCCCTTGACGGGACCGATCCGGGACAGCGTGCCTTGATAATATTTACTCAGAACGGGTCTGTGCTCGCTGACAGAAAGCATCTCTCGACATTTGCAGGAACTGAAGGGTATTATCCGAGTCCTGCCGTGTTCATCAACACCCTCCCTAACGTGGTGCTTGGAGAGATAGCAGTCAAGAATGAAATAAAGGGGGAGACGACCCTGGTGATGCTGCCGGGCCGGGATGACGAGACTATTGAGACCATAGTGGACGTGACAGTACGCGCTACCGGGCCGTCCGCCGTGATCTATGGATGGATTGACTGTGACGCGGAGGATTCGTTCCGCGCCGACCTTAAATTGATAAAAACTATTTAGATATATGGAAGAATTGATATTGAACCTGAAGGAGCAGATTATCGATGCGCTTAATCTTGAAGAAATGACTCCTGACCAGATTGACAATGATGCGCCTCTCTTCGGAGAAGGTCTTGGTCTGGATTCTATTGATGCACTGGAGCTTATCGTCATTCTGGATAAGTTCTATGGCATCAAGCTTGCTAATCCCGCAGAAGGAAAGGCTGTTTTTAAAAGCATCAACAGCATAGCTGATTACATCAAGAAGAACAGGACCAAATAATGGGCGGTGCAATTTCAATAACCGGCATGGGCGTGATTTGCGCCATCGGTAATGATTCTCAATCTGTACTTGATTCCCTCAAGAGAAAGGAGTCGGGTATAGGACCGATGAAGTATCTCCAGTCTGTCCATACGGACATACCTGTCGGTGAAGTGAAATTATCTACCGGCCAGATGAGACAGATGCTTGGCATCACCGGCGACAATCCGGTCAGCAGAACCTCCGTAATGGGAGCCATTGCTGTCAGGGAGGCCCTGTCCCAGGCTGGCATCAAGAATCTTGAGGGCAAGAGAGTGGCTCTGATCTCCGGAACTACAGTGGGCGTCATGGACGTGACCGAACAGTATTTCGAGAGGATGAAGACGGAGCCGGAACTGCAGTATCTGCCGCATAGCAACGAATGTGGCAGAAGCACCCACGAAATCGCTGAATATTCAGGCCTTGGCAATGCCAGGTGCTGTACCATATGTACTGCATGCTCCTCTGCATTGAATGCAATCATGCTGGGAGCGGATATGCTGAAGAATGACGAGGCCGACATCGTGATTGCCGGCGGCTCGGAACCGTTGAGCCGTTACCACCTTAACGGTTTCAATTCGCTGATGATCCTTGATAGGCAGAGATGCCGTCCGTTCGACGAGACCCGCGCCGGGCTCAACCTGGGCGAGGGGGCCGCTTTCGTCGTGCTGGAGAAAGATGTGCCGGACGCTTTGGCATATGTCAGCGGATATGCGAACCGTTGCGACGCTTTCCATCAGACGGCGACCTCGAAGGATGGTGACGGAGCGTATCTGGCCATGAGCGGAGCATTGGCGATGGCCGGAATCAGACCGGAGGACATCAAGTATATAAATGCCCATGGAACCGGGACTCCGGACAATGATGCATCCGAGACTGCTGCGTTCAGGCGTGTCTTTGGAGACAGGCTGCCGGACATGTCAAGCACCAAGTCATATACAGGACATACCACGTCCGCTTCAGGTTCCGTCGAGGCCGTCATATGCATTCTTGCGATGCTGAATGACTTCGTGCCGGCATCTCTGGGATGGAGCAAGATGATCCCCGGAGGATATGTGCCGACGATGGGCCGTAGCGGTGCTGACCTTGACTATGTCATGTGCAACTCGTTCGGATTCGGTGGAAATGATTCGTCCATGATCCTCAGCAAGAACCGACCTTCCGGCGAGGATGCTCCGATAATGGACGAGTCCCGCGTCAGGGTGGCTGCGCGAAAGGTAATCAGCGATGACGCCGAGCTGGCTTTGCTGAAGGAGTATCTTTCTCCGATGGAGACCCGAAGGATGGGCAAGATCATGAAGGCAAGCCTTCTGTCGGCGTTCGAGGCGATGAAAGAAGCCGGGCTGGAAAAGCCTGACGCCATAGTCGCGGCGACTTCCAAGGGCATGCTGGAGCTTAGCAACATGTTCCTGGAAGAGATAGCCCAGAACAAGGAGGAACTGCTCAAGCCGACGTTGTTCATGCAGAGCACACACAATACCATCGGTTCGGCCATTGCCATAAGGACAGGCTGCCATGGATATAACATTACTTATTCCCAGGGCGACGATTCTTATTATTGGGCTGAAAGGGATGCCAGGATGCTGCTCAGAAAGGGAGAGGCGAAGGCTGTGCTGGTATGCTCGTTCGACGAGAATCTGCTTGACGGAAGGACTAAGGATTTCAAGGCGGAAAGTATTATATATACAATTGACTGAAAATGAATAGTAACTTGATGATTCTGCCACTTGCGGTCATCCAGAGTGCGCTTCTGGCTGCCGGTCAGGTGTTTCTGAAGTTCGCGCTGGGCAGGATGCTGCCTTTTTCGTGGACCTCGGCGTTCTGGAAGTCTGTGTTCGTGAACTGGCAGTTCGCCGCATGCGGACTGTGCTATGGCGCAGCCAGCCTGCTCTGGTTCTATATCGTTAAGCATTTTCCGCTGAGTTCTGCGTATCCGATGGTATCGCTCAGCTTCGTGTTCGGAATGTTCGCAGCCATGATCTTTTTCCATGAGCCGGTCGGCCTCGCGAAGTGGCTGGGAGTCCTTCTGATAATTGTCGGATGTTATTTCATAGCAAAATGATGAAGCAGTTTATTACAATATTGATGATGTCCGTCCTCATGTCTGTCCCTATGTCGGGTCAGGACGTTTCCATGGAGGGCGTCAAGGCAGACATCGTTGCTTTCAGCAAAAAGGTCTCGTCGATCGAATGCGATTTCGTGCAGGTCAAGGAGTCCTCGCTGCTAGCCGAGAAAGCGGTATCCTCCGGCCATATGAATTATCGCAAGCCGGGATATCTGGAATGGAAATATTTGGAGCCGACGCCTCTGACATTCACGGCAGACGGGAATAATGTCGCTTTGGAAAGGGACGGCAAGGCGGGGCAGCTGAACGGGAATCAAAGCCGTTTCGTCAAGAAACTTACCCAATTGATAATCAGTAATATCGAGGGAAGCATACTTTCGGATGAGATGATGTTCCGCTCCGAGTTTTCAATGTTTGACGGCAACATTATGGCCGTGCTGTATCCGCAGAAGAAAGAAATCCGGAAGCTTTGGTCCAAGTTGGTGCTGCATTATGACCGGGAGACCATGGGAGTCAGGAAATTCGAAATGCATGAATCATCAGGAGACCTGACGGTCATCACCTTTAGCAATATCAGATATGATTTTTCGGAATAGCTTATATCGCGTAGAAGCTGCTGAGCACATTGACAACGGAGTCGTATACACGATTAGCCTGAATGCGGACCATGTCATCTACAAGGCGCATTTCCCGGGCGAACCGATCACTCCGGGGGTGTGCATGCTCCAGATTGCCGTCGAACTTCTTTCAGATGCTGCCGGGGTGTCTCTTGAACTCAGCAGCGTGAAGAACGTGAAATACTTGAACGTACTCCATCCGGACGGGACTCCTGTCCGCGTGCGTGTATGCAAGATAGAAAAGAATGAAGGCCGCGTCAAGGCGCAGGTCGATTTCAGCATCTCGGATTCTCCTATAGCAAAGATATCCCTTACATGCCAGACAACTGTAAAATAGATCTTCGGAAAAGAGGTATTTGCGTCATTGTTCCGACATTCAACAATGCCGGGACTATTGAGGATATTGTCCGCAGGACGCAAGTGTTCTGTTCCGATGTCTTTGTGGTGCTGGATGGCTGTACTGACGACACGCTTTCAAGGCTAGAGGTAATGCCGGCGCCTCCGCGGACAGTCGTGCTTGAGAGGAATTCAGGGAAAGGCGTCGCTCTCAAGGAAGGGTTCAGGAGGGCTCGGGAGGCTGGTTTCTCATATGCCATCACGATCGATGCAGACGGCCAGCATTATCCGGAAGATATCCCTCTGTTCCTGGAGGCTAACCGTCGCCATCCATGTTCCCTCATCGTCGGAAATAGGACAGGCCTGGAGAAAGCCGAGCGCAGCAGAGGCAGCAAGTTCGCCAATTCGTTCAGCAACTTCTGGTTCTTCATCCAGACGCTGATCCCGCTGAAAGATACCCAGACAGGCTACAGGCTTTATCCGATCCACAGGCTGCCATGGATGGGAATGATTACTTCCCGCTATGAGGCTGAACTGGAACTGCTTGTGCTGTCGGCATGGAGGGGAGTCAGGATCGTCAGCCAGGATGTGCGGGTGTACTATCCTCCGAAGGATGAACGGGTATCGCATTTCCGTCCCGTATATGATTTCGTCAGGATAACTATACTGAATGTTGTCTTGTGCCTGTTCGCATTGGTCTATGGACTTCCGAGGACGATTCTTCGTTTTGTCTTAAGATGTGTAGAGATGCTTCTTCTTTTCGTTGGATATGTATTCGCTACGGCGGTGCTTATCACTCCGGGGGCGTTCATGTATCTCAAGTGCGGCAAGATGACGGAATCCAAGAAAGAGAAGCTCCATGAGTTCATATGCTGGATTTCCAGGAAGGTGCTGCGTTTCTTCGGACTGATCGGAAACAAATATACGCTCGGCGGAAATGTCGGCGAGGACTTCAGCCGTCCTGCTGTCATAATATGCAACCATCAGTCCCATCTTGACCTGCTGCCGATGCTGGCCCTCACCCCGAAGCTGGTGATACTTACTGCGGACTGGGTTTGGCATAACCCTCTTTATGGATTTATCATAAGGGAGGCCGATTATCTGCCTGCATCCAAAGGTATCGAGACAATAGCTCCTCGTCTAGGGGAACTGATGGAAAAGGGGTATAGTGTCGTGGTATATCCAGAGAGTACCCGGTCCCTGGATTGCAGGGTGGGGCGTTTCCATCAGGGGGCTTTCTATCTTGCTGATCATTTCAAGGCAGATATACTTCCATTGGTGCTGTACGGTACCGGCCATGCCCTCCCGAAGCACGGCAGGCTGCTCAACCGCTGGCCGATGCTTATGGAAATCGACCGTAGGATATCCCATGAGGAGATGCTGGATTACGGAGATTCCTTGAAATCGCAGGCTTCATTCATGAGAAAGTATTATATTTCGAGATATAACGATATTGCTGACAAAGTTGAGAAGACCCTGAAATGAGTAAGAGTGTAATCATAATTGGAGGCGGCCTCGGCGGCCTTTTCTCCGGAGCAATCCTTGCCAAGGAAGGGTTGGACGTGACCGTCATCGAGAAAAACGCCATAATCGGAGGCGGACTCCAGAGTTTCAGGCGTTTCGGCGAGGTCTTCGATACCGGAATGCACATCATCGGAGGCGTCCAGAAGGACGGCAATATCCGCAGGATGTGCGAATATCTGGGCATCTGGGACAAGGTCCATGTGAGGGACGCAGATCCTGAGAACATTGACAGCATATTCTTCTCGGAGGACAAAAAGACATATCATATCGCGCAGGGACGTACGAGATTCGTGGATTCGCTGAGCCGGGATTTCCCTGACCAGAGGGAAAACCTGAAAGCATACGTGGATGCGCTGTACAGGATGGCCGACGAGGTGGACCTTTTCTATCTCAGGCCTTCTCCGGAGTACATGCAAGTCCATTCTGACGATTTCCAGATCTCTGCCAAGGCCCTCATCGCGAAATATATCACTGACGAACACCTTCGCAGCGTGGTGGCATACCTGAACCCTCTTTATGGAGGCCGTGACGATATCACTCCTGCATATATCCATGCATTGATCTCCGTGTTGTACATCGATGGCGCAAGCCGCTTCGAAGGCGGAAGCCTCCTGTTTGCCGAGACATTGAAGGATTTCATCGAGGATAACGGTGGACGTGTCCTTGCGGGAGACGGAGTGGTGTCCGTGCATAGCGAGGGCAAGACGGTCACCGGGGTCACGACGGCATGTGGCAAGGATTTCTCAGCAGACTACTATATCTGCGCCATCCATCCTTGCTCCTTCTTCAAGCTGCTGGATGACGAGAAGATACTTCCGAAACCATATCGTACCAGACTGAACGAGCTGCCTAACTCGTATTCGGCTTTCACCCTGAACATAAAGCTCAGGCCGGATTCGTTCAAGTTCTTCAACTATACGATGTATTACATGTCGCGATATGATGCGATGTGGAAGATAGGGGAGACCGACAAGTGGCCGTGCGGCTTCCTGTGCATAACCCCTCCTGAGGCCGGACAAGGCGAGTATGCCAACAAGATGATTGTCACCGCGCCAATGATGTGGAAGAACGTTACACGCTGGGAGGATACCACCGTCGGCAAGAGAGGTCTGGAATACGAGGCATGGAAGGCGGAGTGCACGGAGAAACTGCTTGATTGCATGGAGGAGATATATCCGGACTTCAGGAAATGCATCGAGGACATCAACTCGGCATCGCCGCTTACCATCCGTGACTTCTACGGCGTGAAGGAAGGCTCAATGTACGGCTTCTCTAAAGACTGCAACAATTTGGTGCTTTCCCAGGTGCCGGTCGTCACCAAGGTCCAGAATCTTTTCCTCACCGGACAGAACTGCAACCTGCACGGCTTCTGCGGCGTATCTCTGACGGCTATAAACACTTGCGAGGCAATCCTTGGCAGGAACTACATATTGAACAAGATCAACAGGTTCAACGACATCAGACCGTATTATGATTCCGAGATCCATGACGCCATGCAGCGGATCGCGGACCACCCGGAACTCGATTCGGTGCTCGACTACATGTTCCCGGGCCAGGACCATGACCTGATCAAAGACAGAGTCAGGAGAATAGTGACGGCGGATGAATTCCAGTACCAGATAATGTATCCTGTATTCGAAAGCCTGATAAGGAAGACTTCTTCAGAGTATTCGTACGATGGCCTTGAGCATATAGACCATTCCAGAAGCAACTTGTACGTGTCGAATCACAGGGACATAGTGCTCGATGCCTCTTTGCTGTCGTACGCGTTGATGTCCAATGGCTATGATTCGATGGAGATTACATTCGGGGCTAACCTGATGCAGGACGATCTGGTCGTGGATGTCGGCAAGTCCAACAAAATGTTCAAGGTGGAACGTCCAGGGGCTGACATGCGCGAGTTCTACAGGTTGTCGGAGCATCTGTCCGACTATATCCGGATGACCATAATGCAGAAGCGGCAGTCTGTCTGGATCGCCCAGCGCAATGGACGGACGAAAGACGGCCTGGACCGGACAGACCAGGGACTCGTCAAGATGTTCGCGATGAGCGGTGGCCCGGACAGGGTACATGCCGTCGCCGACCTGAACATCGTTCCTGTTTCGATTTCATATGAGTGGGAACCATGTGCATTGCTGAAGGCCGTCGAGCTTTACAAGAGGTCCATGGGACCATACAACAAGAAACCAGGCGAAGACTTGAACAGCATACTCACAGGACTGAAACAGCAGAAGGGAAGGATCCACCTGAATATATGCAAGCGGGTTACAGAGGAGGACCTCCGTCCTTTCGGGACGATGACCGCAAACAGTTTCTACAAAAGCGTCGCATCGCTCATGGACAGCAGGATATGTTCCTCATATTACCTGTTCCCAAACAACTATATCGCCCATGACCTTCTTTCAGGAGACGGGAAGTATGCTAATCATTATTCTGAATCGCAGAAGTCATGTTTCGAGTCATATCTGGGCGAGCTCCTGGCCCAGATCGGGGACGGAGAAAGGACAGAGATACGCAGGATACTGCTGAGCATTTATGCTAATCCTGTGGACAGCAAGGAAAAATTTGAAGAGAGATGAAGATAACGGCAATATATGATTATTTCTCCAGTCATCGGAACATAAGAGGGAGCTCTCTGGCGGTTCTTTCAATAGTATTCCTGTGCCTGCTGCTCACGCTTCATTTCAGCGAGGATATCAGCGATTTCCTGCCTGTAGGGACAAAGGAAAGGGAGGAAATGGCCGTCTATCAGAACATCTCCGGAGCGGAAAGGATATATGTGCTTTTCTCCAATCCGGGAGATGCTGACCGTACCGTCGAAGCTATCGACCGCTTCATCGAGGCTGCCGGGGAAAATGATCCGGAGGACTGGTTCGGGAACCTGACCGGCCAGATTGACATGGAAACCATATCCGAGGTCTCGAATTTCGTCTATGAGAATGTCCCATATTTCCTGACTGACGCTGATGTCGAGAGGATGGACAGCCTCCTGGCCGATCCCGGATATATACGGACGGCTCTCGTCAGGGACAGGGAAGCCCTTATGTTCCCGTCTTCATCCGTTGTGGCAGGGAGCATAGTCCGCGATCCGCTAGGGCTATTTTCTCCTGTGCTGGAGAGGCTTCAGGCCTCTGATTCCCAGGTCGGTTTCGAGATGTACGACAATTATATCTTCACTCCGGACATGAGCCGGGCGGTGGCAATGATGGATTCACCGTTCGGAAGCAGCGAGACTGAGAATAATTCCATGCTTCTGAAGTATCTGGAGGATGCTTCGCGAAAGATGCAGGAAGATTTTCCGGATGTTGAGGCAGATATAATAGGTGGACCGGCTATTGCGGTCGGAAACTCGTCGAGGATAAAGAAGGACAGCCTGCTTGCGGTCTCTCTTTCTTTCATATTGATAATCCTTCTGCTGGCCTTTTCTTTCAAGTCTGTCAAGAATATAATGCTGATATTCCTGTCAGTGGGCTGGGGGCTGGTATTCGCGCTCGGCGGACTGGCTTTGTTCAGCGACAGGGTTTCCATAATAGTGATCGGCATATCAAGCGTGATACTTGGCATTGCCATAAATTATCCTCTCCATCTTATTGCACATACGGCCCACCAGCCGGACAGGAGGGCGGCTCTGAAAGAGATATGGTCTCCGCTTGTCATAGGAAACATCACGACGGTGGGCGCCTTCCTCGCGCTTATCCCGCTTAAGTCAACGGCGTTGAGGGACCTTGGCTTGTTTGCATCCCTGCTCCTTGTGGGCACGATTGTTTTCGTGCTGCTGTATTTGCCGCATTATGTATCGACCCGCGGGAGCGAAAGAGGCTCAGGCCATTTCCTTGACCGTCTTTCCAATTTCTCCCCGGAAAAAAACAAGGCCGTCGTTGCGGTATGTCTGGTCTTGACAATACTGTTCTCGGTCTATAGTTTCCGGACGGAGTTTGACTCAGACATTTCGAACATAAACTACATGACCGAGGAGCAGAGGCGCGACATGCAGTACTTCGAGGACCTGCTGACCAAGGACGATACCCACAGCGCGCGCAGCCTGTATGTCTATGGGAAGGGGAGTAGCTATGATGAAGCATTGGAAGATATGAGTAGGCGTAACGGTGTCATTGACAGCCTTGTAGCTTGCGGGGTGGTTACCCGGCAGAATGAGGTTGCTTCGTTCATTGTTTCCAAGCAGGAGCAGAGCCGGCGACTCGACATGTGGAAAGATTTCGTGGCCCGCCATCAGGATGAACTTACTACAGCTCTCGATGTCGCCGCCAGAAAGGCCGGCTTCGCTGACGGCGCTTTTCGGAATTTCTCTGCCATGGTAGGGCGTTCCGCAACTATGGAGCCTCAGGATTGCGGCAATTTCGAACCGCTGATCCGGACGGTCTTCATGCAGAATTTCACGGATGCAGGGGATTCGGGCCGCTCTTATGTGGTGAATACAGTCAACGTGGATCCGGTTAATATGGATGCCGTCAAGAGTGCAGTGGGGGATGGATGCTTCGAGGTTGCAGGCTTGAATGAAGCCATGACCGGCAGTCTCTCTGACAATTTCAACTATATCGGTTGGGCCTGCTCTCTTATAGTGTTCTTTTTCCTCTGGTTCTCGTTCGGACGGATTGAACTTGCGGCTATTTCATTCCTGCCTATGGCGGTCAGCTGGGTGTGGATTCTGGGCCTTATGGCTATGTTTGGAATCAAGTTCAACATAGTCAACATCATACTTGCCACGTTCATTTTCGGACAGGGAGACGATTATACTATCTTCATGACAGAGGGCTGCCAATATGAGTATGCCCGAAGGTCGCCGATACTGGCTTCATACAAGAACAGCATACTTCAGTCCGCCGCCATTATGTTCGTGGGCATCGGCACTCTGATTACGGCAAGGCATCCGGCAATGCGTTCGCTTGCAGAAGTAACCATCATCGGAATGTCCTCCGTGGTTCTTATGGCCTATCTGGTTCCGCCGCTGCTGTTCAAGTTCCTCACTACAAAGAAAGGAGGAATCCGCAGATATCCTATTACTCTGAAAACCCTGTTCTGCGGGGCTCCGAAGGATATCTCCGATATCGTTAAGAGCCGTTATGCATATAAAGGCAAAGAGATAGAGCGGCATGTGCGCCGAAGCATTGCCGGGAAAGCGTCTGATATCGTCAATATGGATGTCAATGGTCTGCATACCATTGAGTTGTATGAGGATGGCTATGGAGAGCTTGCCCTGCTTGCTGCACTCTCCCATCCGGAGATGAAAATTTTGTCCCATATACCTGATGCAGAGCATCGCATGATAGCGATTGCCGCCGCCATGGAGATGGCAGATAACATTGAATTTAAAAGCTGATATGATTATATGAATGCAAATGAAATAAGACTGCTCTTGAGCGACGTGCTCCCTGCTGTGGATTTCAGTTCGGATTTCCTTTTTGCCGAGCTTGATTCCCTGAGTGTCGCCACTATTCTGTATGTTCTCTCTGACAAATACGGCGTGCTGCTGGACGCTGAAGACGTGACGCCGAGGAACTTCAGGAACATAGACTCGCTTGCCAGGATGGTTAGGTCAAAGATGAGCCTGGAGTCAAAAATCCGCCAGTTCTCGGTTTCTACTCCTGACAAGGTCGCCATTATCTGCGGCGAGGACAGCGTGACTTATGCCCAGCTGTGGGATGCCATCGTTACAAAGGCGGAGGTTCTCGAATCGGAGGGACTCAGGCCGCATCACGCATATGTCTACCGCGCAAGCCAGGACATTGATTTCATAATCACATATTGTGCAGTCCATTATCTCAAGGCAGTTGCAGTCCCGCTCGAGCATCTTGCGACGGAGGAAAGCTTCAATGCAGTGAAGAAAGAGGTGGAGTCATTCGCTTTCACGGATGATATCGAAGACACTCTCTATACAACCGGTACGACCGGCAAGTCAAAGGGCGTCATGCTTTCGGAGACATGTCTCACGTCATGCGCCGAGAACTTCATCGTCGACCTGAATTTCAACAAGGACCTGCTGTTCATAATCAGCGGCCCGCTCAATCATATTGCATCGCTGTTCAAGATACATCCGACCCTTTCTGCTGGAGGAACCATCTGTATTCTGGACGGACTTAAGGACATGGGGGCATTTTTCAAGGTGTTCGACCTTCCATACAGCCAGTTTGCCACATTCATGGTGCCTGCAAGCATCCGTCTGATCATGCAGTTCTCGTATGAGAAACTCTGCTCATTGGCTCCGAAGATCGCCTTCATCGAGACCGGAGCCGCTCCTATCACGAAATCCGAGATGGAACAGTTGAGCAAGGCTCTCCCGAATTCCAAGCTCTATAATACTTACGGCGGAACCGAGATCGGTTGCGTGGCTACATATGATTTCAATGACGGGCTCTACATGGAGGGCTGCATCGGCCGTCCGTTGAAAAATGCTTCGGTGGAGATTTCTCCGGAGGGTACCGTGATCGTTTCCGGACTCACCATCATGAGCGGATATGTCAATGATGAGGAAAGCACCAGGAAGGTGATCGTGGACGGGAAAGTGTATATGTCCGACCTGGGGTATTTCGACGAGAACGGTCTGATACACCTTTCTGGCCGTGTCGGCGACGTGATCAATGTGGGCGGATATAAGGTCAACCCTCTTGAGGTGGAGAATGTCGCATCGTCTTATCCGGGAATCAAGGACTGTATCTGCGTCAGTGCTACCCATCCGGTAATTGGCCCGGTGCTCAAGCTTCTGGTGGAGATGGCGGACGGAAGCGAACTGGACAAACATTCGCTTGCCGTATATATAAAGTCGAAGCTGGAACCATACAAGGTGCCTACCATGTATGAGGCCGTGGATTCGATCAAATATACCTACAACGGAAAGAAGGACAGAAAAGCTTATAAATAGTATATTTGCGATGCTAAGCTATGGAGCTGTTAAAAAAAGATTATATGAACAAATTAGCTATCCTTATCGCATCTGCAGCAGTCATTCTGCTTGCAGGGTGCACCGGAGGCAGTCCTGCCCCGACGATTGACGAAGTATTCCAGACCAGGAGGAGCGTACGGGCCTATGAGCCGGGAAAGGTCATCAGCGAGGCAGAGATCCGCGACCTTGTCGCTGCTGCCCAGAATGCCCCTTCATGGGCAAATCAGCAGCCAAGCAAGTATTATGTAGCTCTCAGCCAGGAGAAACATGATGCAGTGCTGGAGATGGTCGGCGGTAACAAGGACAGAGTTGCGAATGCTTCCGCATACCTTGTCTCTACTTTCGAGACGTCCAAGTCCGGCTTCTTCCGCGGACAGCAGGTGGATCCGATCGGAGACGGCTGGGGGGCATACGACAACGGTCTCAGCAATGCTTATCTGGTACTTAAGGCCAGGGCTATGGGCTTCGATACTCTAATTATGGGAATGCGCGATCCTGAGGCTCTCCGCGCTCTTTTCGGGATACCGGAGAACGAGACCATCATGGCTGTGATCGCCCTCGGATACAGGGCTGAGGAACCTAATGTTCCGGTTCACAGACCTCTGGATGAAATAGTGAAGTTCTATTAGAAGATGAATATACTTTTTGTGTGCCATGGGAATATTTGCCGTAGTCCCATGGCAGAGTTTGTGATGAAGGCTCTGGTCAAGGCTCGTGGTATTGAGGACAGTTTCTATATCGAATCCGCAGCCGTATCTACGGAGGAGATAGGCAATCCTATCTATCCTCCGGCAAGGCGCTGCCTTAGTCAGCATGGAGTCAAGTTTGACGACAGGCAGGCCAGACAGGTCACCAGGAAGGATTATGACCGTTTCGACCGGATTATATGCATGGATTCATCGAACCTTCGCTGGATA
>JAFZTP010000200.1 GCA_017618815.1 Bacteroidales bacterium
AATGAAAAAAGTTAGAGTGTTTGCCCCGGCTTCCATAGCCAACATGGGGTGCGGATTCGACATCATCGGCCTTGCTCTGGACGATGTGGGAGATATCATAGAAATAGTGCAGAGTGAAGGTGACGGGCTGACCATCACCAATAAATCCGGCGTGCCCCTCCCGGACGACATCGAGAAGAACGTGATTACCCCCGTCATCAGGAAGTTCCTTGAAATGATCGGCCAGAAGGCCCAGATCGACGTCACAGTCTGCGAGAAGATATATCCCGGCAGCGGAATAGGCTCCAGCGCCGCATCCAGCGCAGCTGCAGCATATGGAATGAATGAGCTTTACGGCTGTCCTCTTACCGAAGAGGAAGTGGTGCTCTGCGCCATGGAGGGAGAGAATCTCGCAAGCGGCGGCTATCATGCCGACAACGCCGCTCCGGCCGTCATGGGAGGCATCATCCTCATCAGGGGATATGAACCTCTGGACGTGGTCAAGATTTCCGTGCCGGGCAACTTCTATTGTTCAGTCGTCCATCCTCATATAGTCGTCACCACGAAAGAGGCTCGCGAAATCCTTCCGAAGGAGGTTCCGCTGCATAATGCAATACGCCAGTGGGGCAATGTGGGCGGTCTGGTGGCCGGACTGTTTACCAGCGACATCGGACTTGTGGGACGTTCCATGCAGGATGTCGTCGCAGAGCCGTACAGGAAGCAGTTCATCCCGGGCTTCGACGAGCTTCGCAAGAATGTGCTGGAGGCGGGAGCCCTTGCCATGAACATCTCCGGTTCGGGCCCGTCAGTGTTCGCCCTCAGCGACCATAAGGACAAGGCCGAGGCCGCAGGCAGGATAATGAAGGAGCATTTCGATTCCCGCGGGATCGGCAACGAAGTATATGTGGTCAAGGTCTCCAACAAGGGAGCAAAACTAACGGGAGTTACAATCTAGCATGAAATTCTACAGCACAAGAGACAGGGAGAGGCGGAACGCTTTTTCCCTCAAGGACGCAGCCTTCATGGGGCTGGCTCCTGACGGCGGGCTTTTCATTCCGGAAAGAATCCCGCAGGCGGACATGGCCCGAGTCGAGGCCGAGGCTGCCAAGTCCTATGCTGACATGGCCATATATCTCGCAGGACTGTTCTTCGGCGACGACATCCCGGCGGACAAGCTGGATGCCATGATCCGGAAGGCGTATGATTTCGACTGCCCGCTCGCGGAAGTCGGTCCCGGGCTCAGGACTCTCGAGCTTTTCCATGGCCCGACATTCGCGTTCAAAGATTTCGGCGCCAGGTTCATGGGAGGCATGCTCGGGCTGCTCAACGGCTCATCCGAGGAACTGGTCGTGCTGACTGCCACTTCCGGCGATACCGGCGGCGCTGTGGCTTCGGGCTTCTATAACGTGCCGGGAGTCAGCGTAGTGGTCCTCTATCCGGAGGGAAAGATCTCCGACCTGCAGGAAAGCCAGATGACCACTCTTCATGGAAACATACGTCCGGTGCGCGTGGCGGGCGATTTCGATGACTGCCAGGCTCTGGTGAAGGCAGTGTTCGCCGATTCGGAATTCCGTTCCAAAGTACGCGTGACATCGGCCAACTCCATCAATATTCTCCGCTGGATCCCGCAGTCATTCTATTATTTCTACGCATGGTGCCAGTGGAAGAAAGCTACCGGAAACGACCGTCCTGTGATAGTCGTCCCGAGCGGCAATTACGGCAACATTACCGCCGGCATGCTGGCATCGTTCATGGGAATGCCTGTGGGTGGCTTCATCTGCGGCTCCAATGCCAATGATGTCGTCCCGGAGTTCCTAAAGAGCGGAAAATACGTGCCGAGGGATTCCGTGAGGACCATCGCCAATGCCATGGACGTCGGAGCTCCAAGCAACTTCGAGCGCATGATGTATCTGTACGGGGAGGATTATGGAAGGCTGACTTCAGTGCTTTCTGGTTTCAGCTGCACTGACGAAGAGATCAAGGCCGGAATCAGGGATCTTTACGAGAAGTATGGCTATGTGTCAGATCCTCACAGCGCAGTAGGCTACAATGCCATAAAAGCAACTGGAGCGGAAGGCTTCTGGTTGTCCACTGCCCACCACTCCAAGTTCCGTGAAGTTATTTCTGATGCTCTCGGACGGGAATTCCCGGTACCGGAAGGTCTTAAGGTGGCCATGTCGAAGGAGAAGATATTCACTCCGATGGCGGTTTCGCTGCAGGACCTCGAGGCTTTTGTCAAGAAGGTCTATGAAAGGTCCTGATCCGACAGGCAGTCGTCCATAAGGCTTGTTATTCCTTCTTTGTCGAGATGCTGGCCGATGAACACTATCTTGTTCATGCGGTCGCCGTATTTCTCGTCCCAGTCGCGGCGGAGATTCTTGTCGCGTTTCATCATCTCTGCGAGCTGTTCCTCCGGCATGGTCGCGAACCACAGGCCTGCGTCGCGGAGTGACTTCTGCACTCCTGCCTGCTCGAAGAGATAGCATTTGTCGGTCTCATGGGCGAAATAGCAGAGTCCTTTTGCTCGGATTATGCTCTTTGGCCATTTCCTTGCAACCATGTAGTCGAACTTGTTGAGGTCTAGCGGACGGCGCTGATAGTAGACGAAAGTTCCGATTCCATATTCCTCGGCTTCGCCCTCGTCGTCATGATGATGGTGATGATGATGCTCGTGCTCATGTTCATGTTCATGCTCATGATCGTGGTCGTCATCATCATCGTCGTCGTCATCGTGGTCA
>JAFZTP010000201.1 GCA_017618815.1 Bacteroidales bacterium
GATGATCCAAGGCTCGATTTCGTTGCTGAAGTCGGAGAGGAGTACGTCCTCTTCGTCATCATACTCTTCGTCCTTAGGAAGCTCTCTCCAGACTTCGATCTCGCGGTCTACGAGCATGCCGGCAAGCTTGATGTTGCAGCCGCCCTTACCGATACCTTTCTTGACCTCGTCCGGGTGCATGTATACCTTGATTTTGTCCTCGGCGCTCTCGCCCATGTCGATATGGGAGATCTTTGCAGGGCTGAGGGCCCTCTGGATGAGGAGCTGTGCGTTGGATGTCCACTGGAGCACGTCGATGTTCTCGTTGCGGAGCTCGCGAACGATACCGATGATGCGGGATCCCTTGACGCCGATGCAGGCTCCGATCGGGTCGATGCGGTCATCGTATGACTCAACGGCCACCTTGGCGCGCTCGCCAGGTACGCGGACCACCTTCTTGATGGTGATGAGACCGTCGTAGATCTCAGGAACCTCCTGCTCGAAGAGCTTGACGAGGAAGTCGTTCGAAGTCCTTGAGAGAACGATGTATGGAGTGGTGTTGTTCTTCATCTCCACGCTCTTGATGATGGCGCGTACGGACTCGTTCTTCTTGAACCTCTCTCCAGGGATCTGCTCTGCCTTAGGAAGCCTGAGCTCGTTGCCTTCCTCGTCGAGGATGAGGACTTCCTTGGCCCATGTCTGATAAACTTCTCCGGTGAAGATTTCTCCGATTTTTTCGGTGTACTTATTGTAGAGGTTTGCCTTCTCGATATCCATGATACGGCCCTGGAGGTTCTGCCTGATGTTGAGGATACCCCTTCTTCCGAAATCCTTGAGCTCAACCTTCCTGGTGAAAGTCTCGCCGAGCTCGTAGTCATCCTCGCCCATAGCCTTGAGATCCTCGAGGGAAATCTCGGTGTTCGGGTTCTCCACTTCCTCGACGACGTCGAGGTTCTGGTATATCTCGCAGTCTCCCTTGTCGACGTTGATGATCACGTCGAAATTGTCGGCTGAGCCGAATGTCTTGGTTATCTGGGTGATGAAAACATCTTTGAGCACACCCATCATTACCGGTCTGTCGATGTGTTTTTCGTCCTTGAAAATCGCAAACGCGGTCTTGAGATCGATTTTATCTTCTGCCATGTTTATTATTGTTTTATCATTATTCAAAAGTAATGTACGGAGTCACGCTGTTGACCTGGTCCATTGCGAACTTGTCGACGTGCTCCACGAGGGCCTTCTTCTTGCTTCCTTCTACGGCCTCCTTCACGCTGTACTTGAGAGTCACTGACTCTTCGTCGGCAGCTACAAGCTCGGCTACGAGTTTCTTGCCGCCCTTGATCTTGGCCTCTACCATGGTGCCGATTGCTTTCTGGAACTGCTTCAGTACCTTGAAAGGCTGGTCGAGACCGGCGGAGGTCACTGTAAGCGCATAGTCTTCAACATCCTGGTTGAAGAGCTCATGGAAAGCTTTGTCTATCGCGACGCAGTCATCCATCTCGACCGTCCCGTTCTCCGATTCTATCGCAATCTCGATATCATTGTCGGAGCTTACGGCAACGTCAGTGATGAAGCAGCCTCTTGATTCGACCGCTCCCTGAATCTTCTCTCGTATGTCCTTTATGTCCATAAGTTACAACTAATAAAAAATAGGAACCGGCCGGCCCCTATCTCGTACACGCTGCAAATATACTAACAAAATGCCGGAAAATGAAAATAATTGGCGAATTATCTTCAAAATTGTCTTTTTCGGTGAGTATTAGGCCAGAATAATTCTTTCTTTGGACGAAAATGATTACTTTTGCAGATATTACATAAGAAAGAATATGGAATTGACAGCTAAGCAACTTGCCAAGATCCTTAACGGGACGATAGACGGCGACGAGAATGCTACGGTAACAGGATTTGCGAAGATCGAGCACGGTAAACCGGGCAAACTCTGTTTCTTTGCCAATCCTAAATATGAACAGTACGTATATACCTGTGAAGCAACTATTCTCCTTGTAAACAAGGATTTTGAGCCTAAGGCTCCGGTAAAGCCTACCATGCTGAGGGTCGAGAACGCCTACAGCGCCGTAGCCGAGCTCCTCAAATACGCAGCAGCCCAGAAGAAGGCTTACAAGCGTCATCGCGGCTGGGGAGCGAAATGGTTTTTCAGCACCCGTTTCGGGAAGAAGGTATATCTCGGAAGCAAATCATACGTAGGAAAGCGTGCAAGCATAGGATCTTACACCAAGATCTATGAGAACGTCTATATTGGCGAAGATACCAAGATCGGTAAATATTGTATAATCTATCCGGGTGTAGTCATATATCCGGGCATGATAATCGGCGACAACGTCATCATCCACGCCAACGCAGTCATCGGATCCGACGGCTTCGGCAACGCTCCTCAGCCAGACGGCACATGGGAGAAGATCGAGCATCTCGGCAACGTGATCATCGGAGACAACTGCGAAATCGGCGCCGGCACCACCATCGACAAGGCTGAGATGGAATCGACCATCATCGGCAAGGGCGTAAAGATCGACAACCTCTGCCAGATCGCCCACAATGTCGAGATCGGTGACAATACTGTCATGGC
>JAFZTP010000202.1 GCA_017618815.1 Bacteroidales bacterium
GGGAACTGGAGATAGCTGGATGCCATTATGAAGAGGGCCACGCAGGCGCGGGGAAGCACGTCCAGCAGGGAAACCCATAGGGCATCGGCCTTGGTCAGAATAAGGGAGCCTTCTCCTCCAAGGTAGAACGGTTCGCTGCTATGGGTCATCATGACCATGAAACATGCGGTGACGCGCAGCCAGTCAATCCAGATTTCGCGGTTAGGATTCTTCTCGATCATAAAGAATTATACTTTTTATGGAATGTGGTATGATTTATTGTCAAAGATACGTGTTTTTCGTCCAATAAACATATATTTGCCGTAAAGAGTTATGATTATGAGACGACTTTTTGTTGTGGCTATCGCTGCTGCGATGGCGTTGGGTGTTGCTGCGGCTCAGGAGGCCGACAAGCTGCCGAGGGCAGAGGCTACTGAGGCTCAGAAGGCTGAATTCCATAAGATGTTTCCTCTTGTCTGGGGAAACGGCGTCGATGAGCTGCATGCCATTATGGTGCTCAAGGACGGGAAAGTTATCTATGAGGAGACCGATCCGGCCCATACCATTTACGAGAAGCATGTGATGTGGTCTGCATCCAAGACGTTTACGGCGACGGCGGTCGGCTTTGCCGTGCAGGACGGCTTGCTCAGGACCAGCGACAGGATGGTCGACATAATCGGTGATTTGTGCCCGCCGGACAGACCGGAGTGGATGGATGAGATTACTGTCTGGCATCTTCTGACCATGAGCGCGGGCCTTGCCGGGGAGAATTCCAGCCAGCACTGCAGGCGTGGCAAGTTGAAGGACTGGGCACGCGAGATTCTTGCAGCCCCGATGCATTTCAGGCCGGGGGACTATTTCCAGTACAACAGCATGGAGACATATCTCCTGTCCGTCATCGTTTCGCGAGTGACGGGGGAGAGGCTGGACAAATATCTTGAGCATAAGCTCTTCGGCCCTCTGGGGATCAGCGACTGGTGGTGGGAGATATCCCCTCAGGATTATGCCGCCGGTGGATGGGGACTCTTCATTTCTGCCGAGTCGCTCGCAAAGATGGGACAGTTCATGCTTCAGAGGGGCGTGTGGAACGGTAAACGCCTTCTCGATGCCGCATGGTTCGACGAGGCGATGTCTCCTCAGATAATGCAGGACAAGAACAAGGAAAAGAAAGGCTCCGGAGAAGGGAACCAGGGCTATGGCTACCAGATGTGGTGCTGTACCCATGGGGCTTACCGTCTGGACGGCGCCTGGGGCCAGTATGCCATTATAATCCCTGAGAAGAATGCTGTCGTGGTGATCCTAGAGCATTCTACCAATACTCCGGAGGTCTTCAAGGGAGTCTGGAACTATATCTATCCAAATCTGTAGGGGCTTAGATTAATCCAGGATTATCTCGGTCTCGCTTTCTATGAGTTGATGTTGTTCCTCGACACCATCTTTAAGGATTATGACGTCCTTCTTTTGGTAGTAATATACTGGCCACCCGCTTCCCAGATGAAATTGAGCCTCTCCGTATATCGTAATGCTTGCATCCATCGAATCAAAGGCCTTTTTTAATTCTGTTTCCATCTCTTCTTCCGAAATGTCTGCTCCGGTCGAACTGATCATGTTCCTTGAAAGTGTCTTCACTGTTTCCATAAAATCCTCCCGGTCAGCTTCCTGATAAGACCTTATCGTGAGGTAATCTTCGTTGGTGGCATCCTCGTCAACCCAGAACACACAATTCATCGTGATGGTATTGCCTTCAGGAACATAGAAATTATGGGTCTCGTACTGATAAGAATATTCTTCGCCAATCTTGTATTTTGAGCCATGATACTTCAACGTCTCTTCGATGCTGCTCTGATACGCCATTTGTAATGTGCTTGGCTGAATGATGGAACGAAGCATGTTTGAAAACATCTCTTTTCTTTCTTTGAGAGTATCATTCTTCTCGACGGCATCGTTGATGAGCTCTTCGAGAACAGCATCGGTCAACTTGTCCCATTCTACAGGCAGCATCCGCTGAAATGAGCCATATTCGTCGGTTTCAAACTCAATCGGCGACAGGTCCGACAGCCTTTTAATGGCATCATTAACCAAAGTATATACAGGATTGTTGTAGCTTTCAGTTGAGTAGGTGTATCTCAGCCTGTACATTTTGTCGTCTGCGGCTACAACTTCATATGTCGAAATGCTCGTCTCACGTTCCACGACGGTTGTGTCGTTATCCGCTATCTTATACTTAGTTATAGTTGAGTTGTAACTGTACTTGTCACCTACTTCCCAGTATGCTACCAGCTGGGCCAGCGAATCTGAAAGCATCTGTGCATGAGATGATACGGATGGCAGAAGGGTGCCGAAGGCGATGATAGCTAGAGAAAGGGTTCTCTTGAATGGGTGTTTCATATTGTACGTATTAATTATTTTATCTGGTTTCTCCGTATTTCTCGTAGAATTCTTTTACTCTTCTGTTGAAATCCGGCACGAATTCCTTCATGTATTCATCAGACTGGAGATACTCGACGATTTCGCCTGTCTGGTATTTTCCTCTCATCTTCTTGATGTAGCTGATGCATTCGTCTTTCTTTCCGTCTATGTCGTCGAGCAGCCATTTGCCGTCGACTTTCTTTATCATGACCACATGGCCTTCGCCTTCAGGCGCATTCTCTCGGGTCGAAACGATGGCTGAGGCCAGGTCTTTTGAGACCCTCTTTACTGACTGGACTTTGTATGCCAGTTCATAGTCTCCGTTTCCGCCGACGAAGTACCATAGCCATTCGTTCTCTCCGATCTCGCCATAGTCGGCAACCGGAGCGTCGAATGCTTCCGCGTATGCGTTATAGAATTCAGGGGTGAGATAGTCCGCGGCTTCGGCCTTAAGACCGTGGTCCGGGATGAACTGACACAATTCGAGGACCTTTCCTGAAAGGTCTTCCTTAGGCTGCCCGCATGAGAGTACCATGAGCGACATGCTGATGCAAAAGAGTAATCGTTTCATATCAAATAATATAAGTTATTGTTTCATAATGCTATTTCTTCGGCTCCATGTGCACTATTATGTGCGCGTCTGAACCGAATCGTCTGCGGAACCGGTGCTCGACCTCGGAGGCGATGACATGCGCCTGGTTCAGCGACATGTCTCCGTCCAGGCGGATGTGGATTTCTGCGGCGATATGGTTGCCTATCTGTCGTGTGCGGAGGTGATGTGGATCGTCGACGCCGGGAACGCTGCTTATGAGTTCGAGCATTTCGTTTTCAGTGTCGGCCGGAAGGGATTTGTCGGTAAGTTCTCCGAAGCTAGGTCCCAGCAGTTCCCATGCGACCTTTACTAGCATCGCTCCGACCACTATGGACGCTATCGGGTCAAGCACTGTCCAGCGGTTGCCCAGAAGTATGGCTCCGCCGATACCTATGCCGGCTCCGATCGATGAGAGAGCGTCTGACCTGTGGTGCCATGCATTTGCCTCCAGCGCCTTAGAGTTCAGATGCTTTCCTTTGATTTTTGTATAGCGGAAGAGAGCTTCCTTGACGATGATGGAGATGACTGCGGCCCACAATGCGAGAGTCCCCGGCTTTGGAAGATCGCCGCCCTGCAGCCACAGGGCAAGCTTTCCGGCGCCGTCGACGACGATTCCGATGGCTGCTGCAACCAGCGCCAGGCCGATCAGCAGGGTTGCCAGGGTCTCGTATTTTCCGTGGCCATAGTCATGGTTCTCATCCTGCGGCAGCGCGCTGATGCGCACGAAGACCAGCACTACGATGTCCGTGACGAAATCGGATATCGAATGAACGGCGTCGGAGATCATCGCGGAACTATGCCCGACTACTCCGGCTACCAGCTTCAGCGCAACCAGCAGCAGGTTTACCAGACTCCCGACCAGAGTCACGTGGGCTATTTGATCTTCACGTTTCATTTTCAGAAAGTAAAGATAGCTATTTTAGTCGTTTTCTTCAAGTTCGAAGATGGATTCTGTCGGTTTTCCGAAGTATCTGGCAATCTTCATCGCGAGCACGGCGGACGGAACATATCTTCCGGCCTCTATGGAGTTTATTGTCTGGCGGCTGACGCCCACGGCGGCGGCAAGGTCCTGCTGGGTGATATCCTTGACCGCCCGCTCTACCTTGACTGTATTTCTCATTTCAGTTCCCTCCTTACTGATCTCATAGTCAGGTTGAACTTGAGGATGTAGACAATGTAGAAAAGGTAGATTGCTGCCAGTACGAAATCAAGGAAGATCAGACCCATCACGAACAAAATGCCTAAGGCCAGTACGAAGGATGTGAACCACAGGCTCCATACGAAGGATTGCATCCTTATCTGTCCGGTCATTTCGTCCTCGTCTTTCTCCCGTGACAGTGCTATCAGGCTTAGCGAAACCAGAAACCCTGTCATGGTCACCTCTGCCACGAGGTTGGCAGTCCCGTGATAAAAGAAGTTGTCGCCTAGACCTATCCACGGAACTTCTATGTCCGGTAGTTTGACGTCCAGCAGTGCGCAAATACATAGTGCTGCAAAAGGAAGAAACATCCACATTCCGACTTTCTTGCAGGAATAGGGGAGAAGGTAATTCTTTGGTTTCATATCACATATTGGTTGATTAATTATGCGTTTACGAAGCGAATGTAAAGATAATTTTCCAATATGTCAAGTTTATTTTACATTTTCTATATCTACGGGCTCGCCAAGGAAATGCGGCTTCTTTCCGAACATCAGGTCAAGGAAGACTTTGCATCTTGCGCCCCATTCTCTTACATTCGTAAGGAAGCCATAGTAGGCGTTCACGTCGGAGGCGTTGTATCCTACGGCGTCAATTCCTTTCTTTCCGGCAATGAATATGGCTCTTTCGTTATGGAATTTCTGGCTGACGACTATGAATTCTGTCTGTCCGAATATCTCCTTGGCTCTCACGACTGAGTCGAAAGTCCTGAATCCGGCATAATCCGGGAAAATAATTTCTTCTGGGATGCCTTTGGCGACGAGGGCCTGCTTCATTTCTTCCGGCTCATTGTAATCCTTCCTTCTGTTGTCGCCGCTCACTATTATGCGGTCTATCTTTCCTGCCTTATACAATCTGGCGGTTGCGTCTATCCTTGAGATGAAATAGACGTTAGGCATTCCGTTCCTGCCTATTGGAGATGTACCCAGTACTAATGCCGTGTGGTAGTGGGGCAAGTCTTCTGCTTTGTCGTACAGTCTTTCCCCGGCATACCTGTCAATCCTGATGTTGCAGTAGAGAATGAATCCAAGCAACGCCAGGACTATCCCCAGCAGCCATTTCATATAGGATTTCCATCCTTTCTTCGTCCCTTTATGTGCCATATCATGAATGTCTGATCAATCATGTACAAAGAGTACAAAACCAGTGTGAAGTACAGGCTGATTCCGTTCATTTGGTAAATTCCAGCTGGATTCTACTCTGAAGTGCAACGCTTTGAAGTCTGACAGTATAACTTTACTGTCATAAACAGAAAAAGCGACAGAAGATGGGATACAAGCATTTAACAAGGGAGCAGCGATATACGATTGAGGCGTTGCTGCAGACAC
>JAFZTP010000040.1 GCA_017618815.1 Bacteroidales bacterium
GTGATGTTATTGTCAGTCAGCGCCTCAGGTGCGCGTGTCAAGACTATTTCGTCACAAGAGGGCATATCGAACAATGCCATCTGCGCCATACATCAGAACTCTCTCGGACACCTGTACATCGGTACGATGGACGGTCTGAACATATGGGACGGCAACACGCTGAAAACATTTGTCGCATCCGACGGCAAGAATTACTTTTCCGGCAACCAGATCAGGCATATCATTCCGGGAACGGGGGAGTATCTGTATTTGCAGACAAACTACGGGACCGCCCGCCTGGACATGATCACCCAGGATGTGTATTTCTACGACAATCTGGCTTTCAGTTCCGGACTGGCCGTGACTGAGGAGGGAAATCTGTTCTCGATAAACGGCGAAGGCAAGCTCCAGTATCTCGATACTGAGTCATCCGTGCTCACCACATATCCGGACATGACATATGCCGAAGGAGAGACGATACGCCACATGGCCATTCTCGGAGACGGCCGGCTGTGTATATTTTCACGCCGCGACATTGATCTCCTCACTTTCAGCGACGACCCTGTCCCTTCCATAAGAAAGGTTGAGAATATAGGCCTGAAGTGTCTTTTTGTGACAGCCAGACATGATGGATACCATTACGTCATCTCGCCGGAGGGCAAGCTGTACAAGGTTGACGGCAGCAATGGAAAGATGGAGATGATCTCGGAAATAGAGTCAGACCTTCTCAAGACTGACGAAGTCACGGGAATCATTGCCGGCGAGAAAGAATGCTTGATAAGTTTCATGCAGCACGGCGTGATGCGCCACACCTACGGAAAGAAGACTCTGGAGAAGACGGATATCCACTGCGGAGTCTTCTCGATGATTCCGGACAACAACCAGCCTATAGTTTGGGTCGGAACGGACTGTAACGGGCTTATGCAATGGAGTGACAAGGCTACGGATATTTCCTGCATAACCTTTGACGACCTTCCTTACAATATCGAGATGCCGATAAGAAGCATCTACGTGGACGGGAATGAAGATCTCTGGATAGGTACGAAAGGCGACGGACTATACAGGATGCGCCATTTCTCGCCAAAAGGCCCGTTTGAGCGGAACAATATAGACAGGTTCACGGCTGAGAACAGCGCATTGAGCAATAACGCCGTGTATTCAATCATAGAAAGCAAAAATGGCTTTTTATGGATCAGCAGCGAAGGTAGCGGACTGAACTGCTATTCATACAAGACAGGGCGCATCGAGCATGTGAGGGGCAGCGAAGGCCTGGGGAAGGTCCATGCCCTACTGGAGACTGACGGGTCGGTGCTCTGGGTGGCGACCCATAAACAGGGGTGCCACAGATGTAAGTTCAAGACGGTCAACGGCGTGCCTGTCATCACCGAGACCGAAGAACTGCGGTTCGTGGAGCCGTTCAACTCCAGTTCGTCCGTCTTCTCGATAGCGATTGAGAATGACTCCACCCTATGGTTCGCCAGCAGGGGAAATGGCGTGCTTTCATACAATATGACCACCGGGCAGTCGCGCGTGGTGCAGTTCCCGACGAACAACGGACTGGCCATAAATGAGACGGTCTTCGCGACTAAGACCAGGGACATGCTTTTCGCGACAGGAAACGGAATCGTGGCATATTCTTCGGCCGCCGACTCGGCCAAGTTCCCCGACAGCGTCCCGAAAAGAGCGATACACGCAATCCTGCCCGACGGGAACGGCAACATCTGGATAACGACCAACTCGGGCATCATCTCCCTTGACGAGAATTTCCGATATCGTTCATCCTTCGACCGCTTCTCCGGCATCGATGTTCTGGAGTATTCTGACGGCGCATGCTATCGCGATCCGAGGAGCGGCACCCTGTTCTTCGGCGGCATCAATGGCTTCACTGTCATTGACGAGGCGTCATCGTTTGATGACCCTAAGACGGACTACACTCCTGACATCAACATCACGAATTTCATCCAGAACAACAAGTATTCTCACATAAGCCTGAAGATGGACAAGGGCAAGCTGAGGATACCATATTCGAAGTCTATCTTTGCCATCGAGTTCTCGCTCGTGGACAACCTAAATTACCCGGATTACCAGTTCAGCTATAAGATTGACGGGTATGATGACGAATGGATCACTAACAACAGCAATGTGATCTATTTCCCTTCCCTGGACCCCGGGAACTATACGCTCAGGATAAAGTATCTCAACCGGGCGACGCTCTACGAAAGCAGGGATTACTGCCTTGACATCTATATCATTCCTCCTGTCTACAAGCGCTGGTGGGCCAAGATGATCTATGTCCTGATTTTCCTGGCCATGATTTTCCAGACTTTCAGGTATGTCCAGAACAAGTATGCCTCCATGAAGGAAAGGCTGAGGAAGAGATATGAGAAGGAGATCATGAAGGTCAAGTCCGAGACGACCAGCACTATTACCGAGGAACTTTCCCTGCAGATAACGTTCATGCTCGGACTCTGCCAGCAGATCCGTCAGCAGACCAGCAACAACCCTTACGTCGCCGGCAAGGTGAACCTCGTCGAGTATAACATCGCCAGAATCAACAAGACGCTGCAGATACTGAACGAGTACAAGGGCATCTCGGAGACTTCTTCCGGCAAGGTCTCGCTCATACATGTAAGCCAGATTGCCAATGAGATGCTGGACCTGATGAAGTCCAGCGCGAAGATCCGGGAGGTGACCATGCTACATGAAGTGGAGAAGGATATCATAATCCCTATCAACAAGGAGGCGTTCCTTACCATGTTCAATACGCTGCTGTACAAATTCCTTGCAATCGCTTCCGGCAAGAAGGAAATCTATCTGGGCTTGAGGAGGGGCGACAAGGGGGGAATCGTCATGGACATGAGTGTGACCACCGATGACTCTCTGGCTTTGTCGGATACGGACGACAAGGATGAGAATGTCAGGAACTTTGATTTGATATTGGTCAGCAAGCTTGTCAAGGAGATGAAGGGTGTCATCACTCATGATTATGACAGGGCGTCCGAGAAATTGAAGATGGTCATCGAGATTCCTCAGCAGAACATCGGGGAGAATCATATCCGATATGAGGATTCGTCGATTTCCGAGAACATCAATATGCTGAATACTCTCGTGGAGAATCAGTTCCCGGCGAAGATGAGGACTGACCGCCACCTGGAGAATCTCTGCCTGATCAGTTCCAACAAGGAGATTTCTTCGTTCATGAATTATTTCATGTCGGAGAAGTACAATGTGCAGGAGTACAACGGCACCGAGGCTGCTCTTGCGGACATTCTGAACCAGATGCCTGTCGCTATCGTTTATGATGCGACTTCGATGATAAACAGTTTTGCCGGGTTCATGGAGAAGATGAAGGAGGGCAAGCGTACCGGGCAGATTCCTGTGATTGCCCTGACTTCTTCGCTTCAGGTGACGGAGAAGGAGGAGTGCATGAAGCTGGGCGCGGACCTCTGCATCACTTTCCCGTTCAACATGGATTATCTGAATGCTGCTCTGGAGAAGATGCTGAACAAGCGTGAGAGCATGGCTGAGTATTACAAGTCGCCTATCAGTACGTATGTGGTGAACGATGGCAAGATCATCCATCGCGATGACAAGGAGTTCATGAACAGTGTTTTCAAGATTATTGATGAGAATCTGTCCAGTCCTGAGTTGAGTGCTTCGATGATTGCTGCGAAACTGGGTCTCAGTCTGCGTGTCATGTACAGGAAGCTTGCGGAGATTACGGACAAGACTCTGCATCAGATGCTCAAGGAGTCTCGTATCGAGATGGCTACGAAGCTGCTGTATTCTTCGAGGCTTACGATTGACGAGATCATGTATCGTGTCGGATACGACAACCGCAGCACGTTCTACAGGAATTTCAAGGAGGCGAAGGGCATGACTCCTAAGGAGTACCGCGACGGCATCAAGGACGACATCCTCAAGTCCATGACCCCGCCGGAGAACTAGCCCTTCCCCTTCCGCTGTCCTGCTGTTGCCTTCTGCTGCGACCGGCTGACGAGCCGCCCTCCGCCGAAAAAGAAAGGGGACCAAATTATTTGGCCCCCTTGGTTATTCTAGTCCTTAATTGTTGTTAGATAAGCGCGTTGGACTGGAGGAAAGCGTTGACTGCAACGGTGACGAAGCCGAGGCAGATGAAAGCTGCCACGATGATGCCGATGACTTTGAGACGCTTCATCCAGATCTGGTTGTTCCAGCCGACGGTCTGGAACATGCTCCAGAAACCGTGTGAAAGATGCAGGAATATAGCTATGAACCAGATGATGTATACAGCAAGTATGATCCAGCTATGGAATGTTGTGTTAAGCAACATGTACGGGTTCTCTGCCTCCTGGCCCATGAACTCCAGAAGCTGCATCTTAGCCCAGAAATGAGAAAGGTGGAAGAAGAGGATACCGAGGATCACGATACCGAGGACAAACATGTTGGTAGCTGACCATGAATCGGCAGCAGCCTTGCTTGCAACCTCATATCTCTTGACACCGCCGCGAGCTCTGAAGTTATAGATTGTAAGGTAGATACCATAGGCGATATGAACAAGGAAACCGAGGGCGAGGACAGGAACCATGAGCTTCACGATAGGGAGAGCCATGAACTCGCAACCCAACTTGAACAAGCCGTCATCAGCACCGTATTTGCCAGTAAAGGTATCGATTACAGAGAAAAAGTTGATCGTCATATGCAGCAGGAAGAAGAAAATAAGAAAGGCTCCGCTGACTGCCTGGATGAACTTTTTACCGATTGAATAGTGGAATGCGTTTGCCATATAGTTTTAAATTTTTATCCGTTAAGATGCATTATGGGGGCAAATATAACGCGTTTCTTGCAAGTTTCATAATATTTCGATAATTTTGTTACCTCTTATAATGGTATAGACAGGTATGTACAAAAGGGTATTATTAAAACTCAGCGGCGAAAGTCTGGGCGGACATGAAGGCAAAGGTCTTGATACCGAAAGCCTCACCGCATATGCCCAGGAGATCGCTGCGGCCGCAAAGGCCGGATTGCAGGTAGCCATCGTCAACGGCGGCGGCAACATATTCCGCGGACTCCAGGGAGTCGGCAAGGGTTTCGACCGCGTCGACGGAGACAAGATGGGCATGCTTGCGACCGTGATCAACTCCCTCGCCCTGTCGATGTTCATCCGCGAACAAGGAGTCGAAGCCGTGGTATTCACGGCCACCCCTATGGAACCGGTTGCAAACTATTACATGAGAGACAAGGCTGTCGAAGTCCTCGAGAGAGGCGGTGTGGCGCTGATTGCCGGAGGTACCGGAAATCCGTTCTTCACGACTGATTCCGGAGCCGCGCTCAGGGCCCTCGAGCTCAAGGCTGACGCTCTGCTGAAAGGCACCAGAGTCGACGGAGTCTACACGGCCGACCCGGAGAAAGACCCGACGGCAGTCAAGTATGACGAGCTCACCTTCGACGAAGCGATCGCAAAGTCGCTCAAGGTCATGGACCAGACTGCATACTCCCTCTGCCGCGAGGGGAACATGCCTATAATCGTGTTCGACATGAACAGCCGCGGCAACCTCACCAAGCTCCTCAAAGGAGAGAAAGTGGGGACATTAGTACACGTATAACAAACAACTAAACAA
>JAFZTP010000203.1 GCA_017618815.1 Bacteroidales bacterium
ACTCCGTCTCCGAATACATAGAAGAATCGTATATAGCAGAACACTCCCAGTACCAGCAACAGGATTACCGTCAGGAAAGAGATGATTTTGCTTTTTGTACTCATGTCGATCGGCATTGGTTATACTGACGGCAAATTTAACATATTAAAGGGACAAAAAAAAGGAACTGCGATTGCAGTTCCTTGTCTTCGCTGGGCGCCTTGCGGCAACCCTTGTACTGGGTAGGAGAATCGAACTCCTATTGCGAGATTGAGAATCTCGAGTACTAACCGTTATACGAACCCAGCATGTTTTTCAAACGGGATTGCAAAGATAGGCAAAATTCTTTTTGCTGCAAATTTTTTTTGATTAATTTTGTCGAAATATTTTCAGAACTATGACACTAATCAAATCCATTTCCGGTATCCGCGGCACAATAGGCGGTAATCCGGGCTCAGCACTTACACCGGTTGACATCGTTAAATTCACTTATGCTTATTGCGCAAAACTTCGTGAGCGCAGGTCGAAGCCGGCAGGACAGAGGTATAAAGTTGTTGTAGGCAAGGACGCCCGAATGTCAGGCGAGATGGTTGAGCAGCTCGTATGCGGTACCCTCGTGGCTTGTGGTGTCGATGTGGTAAAGGCAGGCTTTGCCTCTACCCCAACAACTGAAATGGCTGTCGTATTCGCCAAGGCTGACGGCGGCATCATCCTTACCGCTTCCCATAATCCTAAGCAGTGGAATGCCCTCAAGCTTCTCAACGAGAAGGGTGAGTTCCTCAATGCTGCTGAAGGCCAGGCTATCCTTGACTGCGCCGAGGAGGGAACATTTGATTTCGCACAGGTTGACGAACTCGGACATATCACCGAGCATGATTATACAGATGAGCATATCCAGGCCGTACTTGACCTCGAGTCAGTTGATGTCGAGGCAGTGCGCAAGGCTAACTTCAAGGTCGTTGTTGACGCAGTGAATTCAGTCGGCGGCATCATCATGCCGAGACTCCTCGAGAAATTGGGCGTCAAGTGCATCTGTATCAACGGTGAGCCTACCGGCAACTTCGCCCACAACCCTGAACCGCTCCCTCAGAATCTCGTTGAGCTCTCTGAGACTGTAGTCCGCGAGAAGGCTGCTCTCGGTGTCTCTGTCGATCCTGATGTGGACAGGCTTGCATTCATCTGCGAGAACGGAGAGCCGTTCGTTGAGGAGTACACCCTCGTGAGCGTCGCTGACTATCTCTTCTCAAGGGCTGCGAAGATCGCAAAGGAGAAGGGCTGCTCTCTCGAAGAGGCTACAGCTCCTTATGCTCCTGTATCATGTTCCAACCTTTCTTCTTCACGCGCCCTTCGCGATGTGACCGAAAAATGGGGCGGCACTTATTTCGCCTCTGCTGTAGGTGAGGTCAACGTGACTACTCTCATGCATGCAAAGAAGGCCCTTATCGGTGGTGAGGGCAACGGTGGAGTTATCTATCCTGCCATCCATTCCGGCCGTGACGCCATGGTAGGCGTCGCTCTGTTCCTGAGCAACCTTGCCCACAAGAACATGAGCGTTTCTGAGCTGAAGAAGACCTATCCTGAGTATTTCATCGCCAAGAACCGTATCGAGCTTTCAGACAAGAGCCTTATCGACAAGATTCTCAGCGAACTTAAGAAGATCTACGCCAACGAGAACGTCAATGACATCGATGGAGTCAAGATCAGTTTCGAGAGCAAGAAGCAGTGGGTTCATCTCCGCAAGTCAAACACTGAGCCTATCATCCGAATCTATTCTGAGGCGCAGTCTATGGCTGAGGCAGAGGCTCTCGGAAACGAAGTCATTTCTGTAGCAAACAAGATTATCGGAAAATAATGTTCAGTTTCAGGACTACTCCTCTCGAAGACCAGCTCGACAAGGCCTTGCTTGACGGTAAGGTGGGCTGCTTCTGCACCCAGAATTGCTGGGATACGGCCCATGATCGCTATATGTACCAGCTGTTCAAAGACAGGGGTAATCTTGAGATTATCTTCAATCCTCGCGAGGCTGAGCTTACTCCGGGGACAAACCATATAGCCTTCGACTTGGACTCGATCCGACCGCTCAGCGCTGTCGTGGTCGAGATCCAGGACGTTGGATCAAGGTATTTCAACTATACAAGGGACGTTTTTCGTCTCATGTCCATGATGGAGAGTCTCGGGGATGAGTCTCCGGCCTTGTATGTCGTGGACCATATGAATCCTGCCGGCAGGGTGGTCGAGGGGACCATTCCTTCTGTGCCGGGAGAAGAGTTCGTTCCGAAGGTTGCGCATCGTCATGGCCTTACCCTCGGGGAACTGTGCAACCTCTATTATTCTGAGATTGGTGCGAAATTCCCTCTGCACATAATCTCTGCGCGCGCTACCGAGTCGAATATCCAGCTTTTGCCGTGGACTATCGCTCCGGCTTCTGACATTCCGGGAATGTTTACGTGCTATATGTATAGCGGCGGCGGTCTGTGGAACAATACGTCCATAACGCCGGCTATCGGTACTGCTCGTCCATATGAATATTTCGGAGCTCCTTTTATCAAGCCGCAGATGGATACTCTTCCTGTTCCTGAAGGTGTCTTGATGAGGACATGCTCTTTTACTCCTGCGGCTGGAAAATATGAGGGGGAGCGTTGCTATGGATATCAGATAATGCTTCTGCCGGGTGCTGAATATCACAGCCTTCTGCATACTCTGCAGCTTATGAGGTATTTCCTCGGACGGTATTCGCAGTTTGAGCTTGAGGATGGGTTTAGCCGTAAGCTTGCTGATCCTGTGCTTGAGGATTATCTGAAGGGGCAGATTTCTTTCCAGGAGGCGAAGGAGCATGTCAAGGTTGAGGAGCAGAAGTGGATCCGCAAGGCTAAGCGTTTCTCTCTTTACGATGACCAGCCTCTCCGCATGAAATAAGGACTGCTCCGTCAGTCGCGGCCCTGTCGTTTCGGTCTGGCTGACGCCACCTTCTCGGCAAAGCCTCTTCGGTCTGGCTGACGCCAGTGCCGAGGGACTCCGACGCTTCGCGTCTCCGGCCTTCCCACAATCTACTTCGTCCTGCTTCGCAGAACTCGTATCTTGCGGGCCCCTTCCGCTACTCTTGTCCGCGGATGGACAAGCCCCCGGCACTGGCATCAGCCAGACCTTCGCGGCCCGTCAGCTGGACGCGAGGACCGGATTCGGCGGAGGAAGAAACGAAAAAAGGTGACCGTGAAAGGTCACCTTTGTATTGCTTCGGAAGTAAATTACTTCTGACGGCTCTTGTATCTCTGGTAGAACTTGTCCACGCGGCCGGCTGTATCGACGAGCTTAACTTTACCGGTGTAGAATGGGTGAGAAGTGCTGGAGATCTCGACCTTTACTACTGGGTACTCAACTCCGTCAACATCGATGGTCTCCTTTGTGGTAGCGCAGGAGCGGGTGATGAATACGGTGTCGTTGGACATATCCTTGAAAGCTACAAGGCGGTAGGTTTCGGGATGAATTCCTTTTTTCATTTTCTTAAATATTTAAGTTTTACTATATAGTTTCTCTTTTGAGCCTGCAAATTTAG
>JAFZTP010000204.1 GCA_017618815.1 Bacteroidales bacterium
CCTCCGTCTATCATAGCGACTTCGCTTCCTGACAGCAACCTGGGTATCGTGGATAACCATGGTTATGAGGTCGAGCTCGGATGGAAAGACCATATCGGAAACTTCACCTATGACATCAGCGGCAACGTAACCTTCGCCCGCAACAAGATCATCTTCATGGATGAGGTTGAGCCGGAATATGCATATCAGGCACAGACTGGCGGTTCTACTCATCGCCACCTCCTCTATCAGTTCGACCGCCTCTACCAGAGAAGCGACTTCTATACCGATGCCAACGGAGTGCAGCGCCTGAATCCTGACCTTCCTCAGCCTACCACCACCGTTTATCCTGGCGACTGTATGTACAAAGACCTCAACGGGGATAACGTGATCGACGGAAGGGATGCCAAGATGGACGGTTATCCGGACAGGCCTGAATATGTGTTCGGTTCCAACTGGAAATTCGGATGGAAGGGCTTCAACCTTACCCTCAACTGGATAGCCGCCACGCACGTTAACCGTGTATGGAACGATGACTACCGTATTCCGTTCACTAACTCCGGCCACCGTGGCCTTCTCAGCTACTTCGCTGAAAACTGCTGGATTCCGAACGACAATGGCTGGGCTCCTGGCCGCGAGGATGGTACCCTTCCTCGTTTCACCAAGACCAACTATCCTTGGAACTCCATGGCTTCTACCCTCTGGACGGTGGATTCTTCTTACCTCCGACTCAAGAGCGCAAGCTTCGGCTATACCTTCTCCCAGAACAAGCTTCTCAAGAAGGTGGGCATCAGCTCCCTCGGCCTTATGTTCACTGGCTACAACCTCCTGACATTCTCCAAGATGACTCTCCAGGATCCTGAGGCTAAGTCAGAAAGTTCGAAGGGTGAGTATCCTCTCGTAAAGACTTACAACTTCGCTCTTAACATCACATTCTAAATCAGGTAAGCCATGAAAAAATTTGTAAAAATATTTTCAATAGCCCTTCTGGGTGCGGGCATGATTGCCTGCGAAAGCCTTGAGCTGGGAGATGCCGGCTTGAGCAAGGCTCCTGAGACATCCGGAGCGACCCTGGATACCTTGTTCGCTACCCTCAAGGATTCCGACAAGGTGCTTGCCGAGGCATATTACTATCTGCCTTACGGCCTGGTTTCTAAATTCGATTCCAAGATGGGAGGCGATTTCCTCGAGGCTATCACCGACCATTTCATAAGCAACAAGCACTCCGACGACGATGGTCCGAACAACCTCTATTACACGGGCGCCCTCAATGCCAGCATGACTACCGGCAAGGGCGGCGAGACCTATCGTTTCGGAAGCGAGAAAGACTATCATGTCATCCGCTACGCATGGCTGTATCTTGAGAATGCTGACCGCATTCCGAATGCCGACCCGGCCCAGGTTGCCCGCAAGAAGGCTGAGGCAAAGGTCTGCATGGCCATCGCCTATGCCCACATGCTCCGCTACGTCGGAGGCGTTCCTATCCTCGACCATGCCGTGCAGGCTGACGAGGAGATGAAGTATCCTCGCAACACGTTTGCCGAGACTGTGGACTATATCGTCAATCTTTGCGACGAGGCCGCTCCGGCCCTTCCTTGGTATGTTTCCACAGAGGAAAGCGGACGTATGACCAGGGCTGCGGCTCTCGGACTCAAGCTCCGTATTCTCTGCTTCGCTGCCAGCCCGACTTTCAACTCCGACAAGCTCTGGCATCCGCAGGCTGACGAGTATACTTGCTACACCAACTACGACAAGAAGCGCTGGGAGCGCGCCAAGGCTGCCGCTGACGAGTTCATGACCCAGCAGATGTCCAACGGTTACTATGCCCTCGTGCAGGCAGTTCCTGACGCTAACGGCGAGATTACTCCTCGCGCCTATCGTCTGGCTTACCGCAAGGGTTATTTCGAGCGCGGTTCTTCAGAGGTGATAATCTCTATCCGCAAGTCCAACGATCCCGGCTACCATGACAGGCACATCGACGTGCAGGACGACTATGGTTGCGGCGCTACCCTCAACTGGGTCAACAAGTTCCCATGGGCTGACGGTACTCCTTTCCCTGAGGACTTCGACTGGTCCCATAAGGCTAACTGGACCAACTATCCTTTCTTCAAGCCGGATCCTACCGGAGCCATCAAGATCCCTGGAATCGAGACTCGCGACCCTCGTCTCTACGAGAACATCTGCGTGCCTGGCGACGTATGGCGTGACGGTACCGTGGGCAGGGCCTACGACAACCATGCAAACCATCAGGACGGTTGCCCTGGCTTCCTCATGATGAAGTATGTGCTCCAGCAGAACTCCGACAGGAACATGCCTCCTCACTGGTGCATGATGCGTTTCGCCGAGGTGCTCATGAATGCTGCCGAGGCTTACAACGAGGCTGACGGCGGTCCGTCCGTGAAGGCCTATGCATGGGTGAATGCAGTCCGCGAGCGTGTCGGCCTCCCTGGTCTCAAGGAAGGAATGACCCAGGATGAATTCAGGAAAGCCCTCCTTCTGGAGCGTGAGCTTGAGTTCGGTTTCGAGGAATTCCGCTGGTTCGACATGGTACGCTACGGCCTTACCGAGGCGTTCACTACTCCGCTGAAGGGTCTTACCTCCATCGGTGACAAGCAGAGAGAGGCTACCGTATTTGACTTCGAGGTCAAGGATGCCTATCCTCCACGCGTATGGTACACTACCTGGGACACCAAGTGGTATCTCGCCCCTATTCCGGCGAATGAAATCAACAAGGGTTACGGCATGACCCAGAATCCTGGTTGGTAAACGACTAAATGTAACCGAAGATGAAAAGATTATATACTTATATTGTTTTGCCTCTTCTGCTCGCCGGTTCTTCGGCTGCAGCCCAGGAATTGTCCGTACTTGACCAGATCTCGCTCGGCAACCCGTTCGAACTGCAGGCCAATGTCAACCAGGGAGCTGGCTCGGACATCTTTGAAAAGAGCTATGAGGTGGATGTTTCGAATGCCTTGTATGGCCAGTTCTCCGGACTGCTTGTCAAGACTGGCTCAAGTACATATACCTCCAACCAGGCTAGGCTGAAGCTTGCCCTGCGTCTGCATGGCCACAGCCCTCTCGTGCTGGTGGATGGTTTTCCTCGCAGCGTCGATGACCTTACCGGCATCGAGATCGAGTCCGTGACCGTGCTCAAGGATGCTGCCGCTGCGGCTCTGTATGGAGTCAAGGGTGGCGACGGCGTGATCATGATCACAACCAAGAGAGGCCAGTCCAGCGCCCTCAAGGTGACTGCCAGCTATCAGTATGGTTTCCAGCAGATGTTCCGTGCTCCGGAGTTTGCCGACGGCTATACTTATGGTTTCATGCTGAACGAGGCCCGTTCTCTGGACGGCCTTCCTGCAAAGTACAGCGATGCCGAGCTCAGGGCTCTCTATGACGGTACGAATCCATACGCTTATCCTAGCGTGGACTGGTGGAATGAGATCTACCGCAACCATGGCGACGTCCATCACGCAGAGCTGACCTTCACCGGAGGTAACAAGAATTTCCGTTATTTCTCCGCCATCGACTACTACAAGGAGGATTTCCTCTACAGGAATACCAAGGCGGACGACAGGTACAACTCCAAGCATTATGACAACCGGCTCAACATCAGGGCCAACGTGGATGTCAACCTGACTCCTACCACTGGCATGAAGTTCGGCGTAGTCGCACGTCTCTCTGAGTTCAACAAGGGCAACTACGATGGCAGTCTTGAGGGTGTCCTTTACACTCTTCCTTCAGCCGCTTTCCCTATCAGGCAGGCTGACGGCGTATATGGTGGTTCTTCCATTTTTGGCAACGTCAACCCTGTAGCCATGATGGAGGCTACCGGCCAGAAGCAGTATTCCCAGACCAAGGTGCTTGCCGATGCCAACATCAGGCAGGATCTCGGAATGGTTGTCCCTGGAATGTGGGCTGATGCCAGCGTATCCTTCGATTATGTAGGTCGCCTTTCCGAGGATGCCACGAGGACTTACCGCTATTCGGAGATCACTAATCCTGCTGCAGCCCTTGCCAATCCTTCCGCCGCCGAGCAGGCATACTACGGAGTGGATTCCAAGATATTGGATTTCAGCCATTGGTTCAGCAGCCTCCAGATGAAGTTTGAAGTTCAGGGCCGTCTCAACTGGATGCGCGATTTTGACAAGCACCATGTCTCCGCACATGCTGCCTATCGTCAGCGTTCATGGGTGTACAGCGGCCAGAACAATTCTTCAAAGACTCAGGAAATCCTCGGCTCCGTAAGCTACAACTGGAACGAGCGCATCTTCGCCGATGCAGTGCTCAACTATTCAGGTTCCGCATACTTGCCTAAGGGCGACAGGTTCAACCTTTACCCGGCCCTCAGCGTTGCAGCCGTGATCCTTCCGGAAGAGCCTTACCTCAAGGCTTATGCTTCTGCAGGTATCTCCGGTTCTGATTCTGACTTGGTGCATGAGCTCTGGTTCCAGAATTACTCAAGCGGAAACGACTATTATTTCGGTCCTAACGGCGGTAGCGGCTACAGTGGCCGTACCGAAGGAGACCTTGCAGCCCTGACCCTTTCTCCAGAGCGTTCTTCCAAGGTTACCCTCGGCTCAGAGGCAAAGTTCTTCGGAAAGCGTCTCGAGGTTACCGCTGAGGCCTTCTACGAGAAGCGTGACCGCATACTTATCAGCCCGGAAAACATTTCCGAAGTAATCGGTATCGGTCTTACCGCGCAGAGCCTCGGAGAAGTGAACTTCAAGGGAGCAGACCTATCAATCGCATGGAACGACAAGGTCGGCGACGTTGAATATGGTGTATATGCCAACAACGGATGGCTCTATTCCAAGATCGTAAACGACGGCCAGGCTTACCAGCTCTATGACTATCTCTACCACAAAGGCAATCCTGTAGGCCAGAACTATGGTCTCGAAGTCCTCGGTTTCTTCCGTGACCAGGCCGAGATCGATGCCAGCCCAAGGCAGACCTTCGGCGACGTGCGTCCTGGTGACATCAAGTATCGCGACGTGAATGAGGACGGCGTGGTTGACAGCCAGGACAGGGTCAAGATGTTCCACTCATCTACCCCTATGATGCAGTTCGGCTTCGGCCTGCATGCATCCTGGAAGGGAATTACGGTGTATGCCGATTTCCAGGGAATGAGCGGCGTAACGGCCAACCTGATGGAATCTCCTCTCTATCTTCCGCTTGTAAACAACGGAACAATCTCCAAGACTTTCCTCAGCCGCGAGGTGACATGGGCTCCGGGACGCGAGGACAAGGCTACCATGCCTCGCCTTACTTCCCTCGGGGACAACTCCAATAACTACAAGACCAACTCCCTGTGGCTCCGCGACGGATCGTTCCTCAAGCTTCGCAACATAGGAATCTCTTACAAGATCCCTAGAAAAGCGCTGAACATCTGCGATGCGACCATTTCCCTCACCGGAACCAACCTCTTCAGCATTGACAACATCGGTTTTGCCGATCCTGAGCAGATGGGTGCATATTATCCTTCAATGAGGACATTCTGGGCCGGCGTAAAGTTCAACTTCTAAAATGGGAAACGATATGAAAAAGATACTCTATATCATTCCGGCCCTGCTTCTTGCAGTAAGCTGCAACTTCCTCGACTTTGACGAGTCTTCAAGCCGCTACTCGAGGGAAGATATGTACAAGACATATAGCAACGTCCAGAAGATGCTTACCAACGTCTATGGTTATATGCCTAACCGTAGCTTCAGCGACTTCAAGCGAGAGGCTGGATGCGACGATTTCGAATATCCTGACCTGGATGCAAGCGTACAGCGTTTCACCAACGGCAACTGGACTCCTATCTCCACGTTGGACGAGAAATGGGAAGACCTCTACAAGGCCATCCGTTCCGCCAACGAGTTCCTTGAGTCCATCGAGACGGTGGATCTCTCGATGTTCCACTATGACGGCAAGTATGAGCGCTGGATGGAACATCTCAAGTATTATCCGTTCGAGGCCAGGGTGCTCCGCGCCTACTACTTCTTCGAGCTGGCCCGCCGCTATGGGGACATTCCTATGCCTCTCAAGATGCTTTCTGCAGAGGAGGCCAACTCTATCGAAAAGACTCCTTTCGACGAGGTCATCGACTTCATC
>JAFZTP010000205.1 GCA_017618815.1 Bacteroidales bacterium
AGCCACTTCAAAGCCGTGGCGATTATCCTGCCGCGAGACAGCGCCAGATAATCATCCGGTCTGTTCAGTATAAACTTTGCCATAGTCGTGTCCTCCAGTATTTTTGATTTAACTGATTATCAAAGATAACACTTTTTTGCTTTTCTCTAGGTTTGCATGTAAATTTGAACCATGGAATACCTGTCAAAACAAAAATACGACGAGATAGCAGCCGAATTGAAGCATCTTATCGAAGATGTTTACCCCAAGGTAACGGAAGAACTTGCGGAAGCAAGCGCCCAGGGAGACCGGAGCGATAATGCCGGATACCGCGAGGCAAGACGTACCCAAGGAAAGACCATCAGCCGGATCCGTTTTCTTCAGAAGGTACTGGAGCATTCCCGCGTAATCGACCCTGATGCCCTTCCCAAAGACAGGGTCTGCCTTCTGAGCCGTGTCGAATTCACGAACCTCTCCAACAACACACGCATGAAGTTCGAGATAGTCAGCCCCCACGAAATGGACCTGGAGGCCGGCAAGATTTCGCTGAAATCCCCTATCGGCGCTGCGCTGATGGGCAAGAAAGTCGGAGAAATCGCCGAGGCACGGGTGCCATCAGGAACCCTGCGCCTGAGAATCGAAAGCATCGAGCTCGACTGACAGCCCTTATTTGGAATCTGACTCAAGAAGATTCCACAACCCGTCTTCGCTGAGGACTCCCCTCTTCATCAGCCGAGGCAGCTTTCCCTGCTCGTCAGCTTCGAAATCTTCCCTCCACAGTCCGGACTCATAATACTCGCGCAGAACTTCAATCTCGCCGCCGTGGTCCGCATGGGCACTGACTCTGTCAAAGAGCTCCTCCATCTCTTCCACACGAGCGATACGGGTAAGATTCTCCTTGAAGAAAGCCTCCATTTTGTCGTAAGGAATCACTCCTGCGACATCATCATACAAATCCACATGGGAAGCCTCCGGAATAATCATCAGTTCCTTGTTGCCGCCTTTCATCAGACCGAATGCATATTCGCTGAAATAGCGGCTGTGGGCCTTCTCGCCATGGATCAGCAGCACTGGAGTGTCGATCTCCCCGGCCCAGGCAAGCAATGGCTGGTTCAGGAAGCTCTGACAGCCGATGACGTTCCATCCGTCATTGGAGTTGCCGCTACGCACATGATAGCCCCGCGGAGTCTTGTAATATGAATGATAATCCTTGACGAACCATGGAGCATCCTCCGGCAACGGGTCGACGACGCCTCCGGCTCGCTCATATGTTCCGGAAACATAGTCCTTAGTGCGCTGGGCAGCCAAGGCCCTGCGTTTTTCCATCCGCTGGGCAGGCGTGTCTTCGCTGGCGAAATAACCCTCGACATTGACTTTGCTCATGTCATACATGGTCGATGCCACGGTAGCCTTGATGCGAGGATCGAGAGCGGCCGCATTTATGGCCATGCCGCCGAAACCGCAGATGCCGATGATACCGATGCGACGGGGATCTGCCAGGTCGCATGTAGAGAGGAAGTCTACCGCCGCCAGGAAATCTTCGGTATTGATGTCAGGAGATGCCATCCGGCGCGGTTCACCGCCGGATTCCCCGGTATAGGAAGGATCGAAGGCTACCGTAAGGAAACCGCGTTCGGCCATATGCTGGGCATAAAGGCCGGAAGACTGTTCCTTCACTGCGCCGAACGGCCCAGAGACGGCGATGGCAGGGAGTTTCCCTTCAGCAGACTTAGGCACATACATGTCCGCGGCCAGCTCGATGCCGTAACGGTTATGGAAGGTGACCTTCCTATGGTCAACCATATCCGATTTCGGAAAAGTCTTGTCCCACTCACTCGTAAGGTTCAGATTACTCATATTTAAATATTTTGGATGCAGCCGGAAACTCATACAAATATAACAAAAAAAGCTCTCCGGCTACCAAAGCGAATCTGGAAATAATTGCTATTTTTGCATAAATAGAAAAAAAGATGAAACGATTACTACTATTACTATCCCTGACTGCGCTGACCATTTCCTGCGCACATAAGGCTCAGGACACATTGCCCGAAAGCATTGATGACAACCTATACCGCTTCGGCGTAAACACCAGCCCTTATGAGTATTTCAATACCGGCGAGACCCCTGTTCCTGCCGGATACGAGCCGTTCTACATAAGCCACTACGGCCGTCACGGCTCACGAAGCGACTGGGGAGACGACTACGGCGAAGTCGTGAAGGTCATGGAAAAAGCAAAGGAAGCAGGAGTCCTCACGGACGAAGGAAAATCGGCATTGCATGCTCTTGACACCACATACAAGCTTCACAACGGCATGAACGGACGACTCACTCCGCTGGGAGCCAGGGAGCACAGGCAGATAGCCGGCCGCATGTATGAGAAATACAAGAGAGTCTTCCGCAACGGAGGAAGCGTACGCGCCGTTTCCAGCTACGTGCCGCGCTGCCTTGTCAGCATGGCCGCCTTCACCGGAGAGCTTCTCTCCAGAGAGCCGGGACTTGACATCTCCTGGGACACGGGCGAGGCATTCATGAACTATTGCAGCAGCGAGGATCCGGACGAAATCCATGACAAGGCCCGCGCAATAGTCAGGGAGTATGCAGGCAAGCACTCAATGGACACGGTGGCCTTCGCCAGACATCTTTTCACTGACGAGGCTGCGGCAAGGGCTGCAATCGAAGTCCCTATGGAGGATCTTATGTATGGAGTCATCTACATGGCCCGCGTAAGCGGAGCGTTCGAACTGGACCGCACCCTGATCGACTTATTCAGCACAAGCGACCTGGAGCATTTCATGCGGACATCTTCCCTTCAGTTATATCTCACCCAGTGCAACAGCGTGGAGTTCGGAGACATCAGGATGGCCGTACCTGAAGTAGATAACCTTGTAAAGGATTTCATTGAAAAGGCAGACGAAGCCATCAGCAAGGGTAACCGCGCCGCTGACCTCCGTTTCGGCCACGACTACCAGCTGCTCGCTTTCAGCTCAAGGCTGGGCGTGAAAGGAATCGGTGAACGCATGACAAAAGAAGAGGCTGCCAACTGGCCGGGATGGCTCTACACCCCGTTTGCCGGCAACCTCCAGATGATATTCTACAAAAACAAGTCAGGAGACGTCATCGTCAAGTGCTTCATAAACGAGCGGGAGACGACCCTGATCGGTCTTCCCGACGGGCCATATTACCCGTGGGAAGATGTAAAGGGAATGTTTAAAGAACTCGAACCTTAAGTTTTGAATATGCGCGCTCGACTTTCTCGAGCGCTTTTTCAATGCTTTCAGCCCGTGCAAGGATTACACCCATGCGGCGATGGCCTTTGATGAACGGCTTGCCGAAGAGACGTATCTGGACATCGGGCTCGGAAAGTACCTCTTCCAGATTTTCAAATTCCACCATGGTGGTATCGCCTTCAACGACGATTGCCTTGGATGCGCTAGGGCCATAGAAATTGACCTTAGGTATAGGCAGGCCGAGCACGGCACGTGCATGCAGGGCGAACTCGCTGAGGTCCTGCGAAATCATGGTAACCATGCCGGTATCATGCGGACGAGGAGAAACCTCGCTGAACAGCACCTCATCGCCACAGATAAACATCTCCACGCCGAAGATGCCATATCCGCCAAGGGCATCGGTAATCTTCTTGGCAATGTCCTGAGCCTGGGCAAGAGCCTTCTCGCTCATAGGCTGGGCCTGCCAAGACTCGCGGTAATCTCCGTCCACCTGATGATGGCCTATAGGATTAAGGAAAGTGGTTCCTCCGCTGTGACGCACGGTCAGGAGAGTGATTTCATAGTCAAACTTCACGAAGCCCTCGACGATGACCTCGCCGCCTCCGGCACGTCCCCCTTCCTGGGCGATTTTCCACGAAGCATCGGCATCGGCAGGCGTCTTGCATACGCTCTGGCCGTGGCCGGAAGAGCTCATGATAGGCTTTACGACGCATGGAGTGCCGACTTCCTTTATTGCAGCGTCAAACTCCTCCCGGGTAGCGGCAAAACGATAGTTGGATGTAGGCAGGCCGAGCTTCTCATGTGCAAGCTGGCGGATGCCCTTCCTGTTCATCGTAAGGAAAGTCGCGTTGGCCGTAGGAATCACGTTATATCCCTCCTTCTCCAGCTGTACGAGAGTAGGAGTAGCGATAGCTTCCACCTCCGGAATGATCATGTCCGGCTTCTCCTTTTCGATGATCTCGCGGAGCTTGGCTCCATCAAGCATGGAGAGCACGTAACTACGATGTGCGACCTGCATTGCAGGAGCATTCTCATAACGATCGAGGGCGATAACCTCTACACCATAACGCTGCAATTCGATTGCAACCTCTTTTCCTAATTCACCAGAGCCACAAAGCAGCGCCTTCTTGGCTACCTTCGTGAGCGGAGTACCGATTTTTACCATATAGTCCAAAATTTTAAGTCACAAAAATACTCCT
>JAFZTP010000206.1 GCA_017618815.1 Bacteroidales bacterium
GAATGCTCTGATAGGCCTTGCCCTCGTCCGGGTCTATGTTCCAGAGTTCCCTGTGCGGCCACTGGCCATGGGCCCTGAAGATCGGAACGAAAGCGCCGAACTGGTGCCATCTGGTCTGCAGCTCGCGCCATTCGTCAATGTCGCCGCCATGGAACCTGTCCTCTACGGTGAAGCCGCCGATGTCCATTCCCCAGAACGGGATTCCGCTCATCGAATAGCCGAGACCGGCGCTCATCTGGGCGCGCATGTCCAGCCAGGTAGCGGCAATGTCGCCGCTCCATGAAGCCGTAGAATAGCGCTGCAGTCCGGCGAAACCGCTCCTGGTGAGCAGGAAGACTCTCTTGTCCGGATCTACGCTCCTTTGTCCGTTGTAGATTGCGTCAGCATTGACGAGGGCGTATGCGTTCAGGTATTCAGTAGAAGGGCCGAGAGCCGTAGGCGTGGTCAGGGCTTTCTGGAATTCCATCGGCAGGCAGTCCCTGAGGTTTGGTTCGCTGGCATCCATCCACCACGCATCGACCTTGCGTCCATACCGGCTGTAGAGGGACTTGTCCATCTGCTTCCAGAACAGCTTGCGGCCGCCCTCGGAATAAGCATCATAAAACGACTCCTCATGACCGAGCCAGTCCTTGAGGCCGACTTCCTCGGCATATGGATATACCCATCCGGCAGCTTTCAGCTCCTGATAATGGGCGGTATTGGTGTAGAATTTAGGCCATACGCTTATCATGAAACGGCCGTGCAGGGCATGGATCTTGTCCAGCATCCCCTCAGGATCAGGATAGCGTTTTTTCTCGAACTCATGGCTGCCCCACTGGTCATCGGCCCAGTATTGCCAGTCCTGGACGATGTTGTCCACCGGAATATGCCTGCGGCGGAGTTCCGCCATGGCTCCGGTAATCTCGGACGCGGTAGAATAATGCTCGCGGCTCTGCCAGAATCCGAGGACCCATTTAGGCATGACCTGGGCACGTCCGGTAAGGGTCCTGTAACCGCTGATTACGTCATCGGCACTGTGACCTCCTATGAAATAATAATCCATCTCGGGGCACATCTCCGTCCAGATCGAGAGCTTTGAGCGCTCCTCCCCGGTCTGTGGTTCAGCCACCCGGAGTCCCATGTAGGACACATCCCCGTCAGGAAGCCATTCCACTCTCAGGGAAGTCCTCTCGCCTTTCTTCAGCCTTACGTCAAATTTATATGAGTTAGGATTCCAGGCCGCCCTCCAGCGCTCCGGGACGACTTCATTCCCGCCTATGAACACTTTCTGGTATCCGGCATAGTAGAGGATGAAGCGGTAATCCATGGTCTCCGGGGCCTCCAGATAGCCTTCATAGACCACCTTGGCGCCCTTCAGTCCTATTTTCGGAAGGTTTCCGACAGCCCATTCATTCTCAAAATAGAGCGAATCCTCCTGGCGGACCAGGACATCTCCTTCGGCAGGAGCATATGTGCCGGTGAGAGAGCCTTCCCTGCCATCTTTGTCGTAGAGAGTGAATACTTCGCCGAGCTGGCGGTATGGAGCGGGATTGCCCCAGCGGCTGAGGGAATAGCTGTCCCACAGTATTCCATAGTTCCTGCTGCTTAGCACGAACGGAACCGAGATCTTGGTATTGTACTGGAACAGTTCCTCGCTGAGGCCCTTGTGGTTGAATTCCATCGACTGATGCTGGCCGAGCCCGTAGAACGCCTCGTCATCGGGACTGTCAAAAACGGCGTTCCAGCTATATCCTTGCCGGCCTTCTACTTCGACAGGTTCGAAAGTCTTCCCGCAGGCAGCCTCCCTTAGATAAAGATTGTCCTCAATATCGTAGAATGATATCCTTCCCTTGTTGTCGACCTTCACCTTTAGCGAGTTGGTAGAAAGCACGACGGAATTGCCTTCTTCCCTTACCAGGAAGGTATCATCGTCAGGCACTCCCGTCACGGCGAGGCTCTTCCTGACGGGGAAAGTGTCTGCCGGAGTGGCCTCGACCCTGATTATGCCGGCATCATAGACAGTAAGCCGGACATTTGCAGGCTGGCCAGGGGCCGGTTCGGGGATTCTGACGGTGATTCCACGCTCTTCCAGAGTGTACTGCGGAGTACAGCAGACAGCGAGCGCAGCAAGGGCGAAAAGGACTGCCCTGCAGAGAAATCTCATGACCATATTCTTTCTGTTGTGTTTCAACAAATATAATAAAAAATCGATGCAAAATGATTAAATTTGCATTATGGGCCAGACAAAATACATATCGGTAATCGTGCCCCTGAAACTGGACTGGATACCGACCTACCGGACAGATCTCAATCTGCCTGCAGGAACACGTGTATATGTCTCCATGGCCCATAAACAATATGTCGGAGTAGTCGCCGGAGAGACAGCGAGGCCGGATGTGCCGGAATCCCGCATCCTGCCCGTCGACGGGATTGCCGACCTGCCGCCGGTGTCGCTGACCGAGATCAGGCTCTGGCAGTTCGTGGCCGACTATTACATGTGCACGATAGGAGAAGTCTACAAGATGGCCTACCCTGCCTTGAAGACAGCTACCGAAGAAATCCAGGCCAGGACCCGCATCCGGCTGGAGACAAGGCTGGAAAGGCTGAAGGAGAAGTTTGAGAAGGCCAGGAACGACACTACGAGAAGCCGCTATGAGGCTGAAATACGCAAGACAGTCGCGGAGCTGGAGGGACAGCATGATTCAGGGCTACCGGGAGCCGACCCGGAGCTTACGGATGCCCAGAAGGCCGCCGATGCGGAGATAAGCCAGTCTTTCGCCGAAGGAAAGATTGCCCTGCTGCATGGGGTGACCGGTTCCGGAAAGACCGAGATCTACATACATGAGGCCCTGAAGACGGTCAGAAACGGCCGCAATGTGCTGTATCTCGTCCCGGAGATCGCCATCAGTCGCCAGCTAGAAGACCGGCTGCGTATCTTCTTCGGAGAGAGGCTGCTGACTTTCCATTCAGCCGAGACTGCAGTGCACCGGAGAGACGTCGCCACAAAGATGAGGAACGGCTCTTACGTACTTCTGGGGACGAGATCTTCACTGTTCCTGCCACATCACGACCTGGGGCTCATAATCGTGGACGAGGAACATGATTCATCGTACAAGCAGGACAATCCGGCGCCGAGATACAACGGCCGCGACACTGCGGTCATGCTCGGCAATATCTGCCACAGCGACGTGATTCTCGGATCTGCGACGCCTTCGCTGGAATCCCTGTACAACTGCGAGACTGGCAGATACAGGCTGATATCCCTGCCGGTACGATATTACGGAGGCGGAGAGACCGAGATCGAAGTGATCGACACAATAGCCGAGCGCAAGAAGAAAGGAATGAGGGGCAGCTTCTCGATAAAACTCATAGACCGTATCAGGAAAGCGCTGTCCGAAGGTGGACAGGTGATACTGCTCCGGGGACGGAGGGCATATTCCCCTGTGGTGCAATGCGATACCTGCGGGGACATACCGCGCTGTCCTCATTGCAATGTCTCGATGAGCTACCATAAGACCAAGGAAAGGCTAGTATGTCATTACTGCGGTTATTCCGAACCATTCACAGGGAAATGCCATGTCTGCGGAGGCAGCCTGCAGCCTCTCGGAGCCGGGACTCAGCGCATCGAAGAAGAGGCGGAGAAGCTGTTTCCGGAGGCAAGGATAGCAAGGCTGGACAGCGACACGGGTCAGGATCCGTCAATTATCAAGGCTTTCGCAAAAGGAGAGACAAACATACTGATCGGCACCCAGATAGTGACCAAGGGCTTTGATTTCGAGGGGCTGAAACTGGTTGCGGTGCTTCAGGCGGATTCGCTGCTGGGGCAGCAGGATTTCAGGGCTGACGAGAAGGCCATGCAGCTTCTGGAGCAATTCCGCGGCAGATGCGCCCGCAGGGGCGGCAAAGGACTTTTCGTAATCCAGACAGCGAAATCGTCCCATCCGGTTTATGGCCAGTTGCAGGGCTCTTCGGAGAGCGGCTTCATTACGGGACAGCTTTCAGAAAGAAAAGAATTCGGCTATCCTCCATATTCCAGGATAATCAATGTCATAATCAAAGACCATAGCGAGAAGCGTCTGGACTACATGGCGGGGATTTTGTACAAGAAGATTGCCGGAGAGATGGAGGCGCTGGGGCCGTTCGCCCCGGCCATAGACAAGGTCTCAGACCTGTTCATAAGGCATATAAGGGTAATGCTCCCGAAAGACAGGACGCTCTCGGACAAGAAGGAGAAACTGCGCAGGACAATCGCAGAATTCGAGAAATCAATGACATACCAGGGACATGTCACAGTCGACGTCGATCCTGTTTAACTTTTGCATAATTTTTGTTAAATTTGCAAAATCCAACCTTATCTAGAGATGGGAAAAGTAATCGCAATAGCAAATCAGAAAGGCGGAGTCGGAAAGACCACTACCGCTATCAACCTCGCAGCCTCGCTGGCTGTACTTGAGAAGAAGGTGCTCATTATTGACGCCGACCCTCAGGCCAATACCACTTCTGGTCTCTTCGGAGATCCTAACTCCGAAGAAAAACGTACGTTGTACGAGGTTATAAGCGGAGAGCTCGACATCCACGACGCCCTGATCCAGACCGAAATGGACAACTTGCACATGGTTCCGTCCCACATCAACCTCGTGGGCGCGGAGATTGAGATGCGCGACCTCCAGGAAAGGGAGTCAGTGCTCCGCAAGGCCCTCGCCCCGGTCAGGAACGAATACGATTACATAATCATCGACTGCTCTCCTTCTCTCGGCCTGATCACCGTCAACGTGCTTACGGCCGCCGACTCTGTGATAATCCCGGTACAGCCGGAGTTCTTCGCCCTCGAAGGTCTCGGAAAGCTGCTCCAGACTATCAGGATCGTGCAGAACGGAGTCAATCCTGACCTCACCATCGAAGGTTTCGTAGTGACCATGTTCGACGGCAGGACCAAAGTGCACACCCAGGTTGTCAACGACCTCAGGGAGCACTTCAAGGACCTTGTCTTCAAGACAATCATACAGAGAAGCATCAGGCTCAGCGAGGCTCCGGCCCACGGAAAGCCAATCATCCTGTATGACGTGATGTGCAACGGTACATCCAACTACCTCAATCTCGCAAAGGAAGTACTCGAAAGAAATCAATAAAAGACTATGGCAAGCAGACCGCAACGCGGACCCGGAAGAGGTCTTGACGCAATACTCGGAGGCTCTATCGACGTAGATAAGCTCCGCAAGCCCGTTGGCTACGTAAACAAAGAAGTCGTAGGCGCCAAAGAACCGCAGGATACGGCTGACATACTCCGTATCCCTGTGGGCATGATCGAGCCGAATCCGTTCCAGCCGAGAATGTCGTTCGACAAGGACGCTCTCGAGGAGCTTGCCGAATCAATCCGGACCTTCGGACTCATCCAGCCTATCACGGTCAGGAAGAGAGCGGAAGGCAAATATCAGATCATTAGCGGCGAGCGTCGTTTCCGAGCATGCCGCATAGCCGGAATGGACATGATTCCGGCATATATCCGCGACGCCAATGACCAGGGAATGCTGGAAATGGCCATCGTGGAGAACATCCAGAGAGAGAACCTGGACCCTATAGAGGTAGCCATGAGCTACCAGAGACTTATCGAGGAGTGCAGTCTCACTCAGGAGCAGATGGCCGAAAGAGTCGGCAAGAAGCGCGCCTCCGTGACCAACTACCTCCGCCTCCTCAAACTCCCTGCAAAAGTGCAGCATGACCTGAAGGTCGGGCTGCTCAGCGTGGGCCATGCGAAGGTTCTGCTAGGAATCGAGGACCAGAACATCCAGGAAGAGCTTTGCGACGTCGTTGTCAAGACAGGCATGAGCGTAAGGCAGCTTGAAGAGAAGGTACGCAAGATTCTCAAGGGCGAAGCCCCGCAGAAGCCGCAGCAGGAGCAGTCCCTCCCGGACGAGTACGTAAAGGTCCTCGAGCACATGGGCAGGTACTTCGGAAACAACATCAGTCTTCGCCGCTCGGCCTCAGGCAAGGGAACGATGACAATCAGATTCGATTCGGACGAGGAAATGCAGAAGTTCCTCAGCGCGCTCGAGGAAAACAATTTATGACAGTAAGAAAAAGAATCATATCATTCTTCATGGCCGCCGCAGTCTCTGTGTGCGGCTTTGAAGTGATGGCGCAGGAGGGAATGGGCTTCAGGAACGAAGCCTTTACACAGTCGTACAACGACGACGCCGACAGCCTTGGCAGGGACACCACTGACGTGATGTTCTCCTTCAAGCAGTATTTCAGGATGATGCGGCACAAAGAGCAGGGCAAGATAGGCACGATGTTCGCCGGATCCACCATCTTCATCGGCGGCCAGCAGATATACAACAAAGATTATTGGAAACTTCCCATAATCTATGGCGGACTAGCCACCACCACCGCCCTTGGCGTCAAATACATAAAGACTGACGACAAGAAAGATCTCGGAAGAGGCCTGCTGATAGGAGCCGGAGCCCTTTACTGGGGCACCCTCATGGACGGAGTGGTATGTTTCGACACCGGATCGGAGCATTCACCCGGAAGGGCGACCCTCTATTCGCTGCTTGTGCCGGGACTCGGCCAGATCTACAACAGAGAATACTGGAAGCTGCCTATCTATTACACCGGCCTCATGGTCTCCACGAGCCTCCTGATAGAAAACAGCGCCAACTACAAGCGTTTCAAGAGAATACATAACGAGCTCACCAGAGAAAACAGCACATACACCAACAGTGTATGGACGGAATCATCGACACTCTATCTCAGAAACATGTACAGACGATACAGGGACTATTCGGTAGTCGCCCTCGTAGGCGTTTATATATTGCAGGTGATCGATGCCAACGTCTTCTCCTATATGCTTGACTTTGATATCGGAGACGAGATTGCTGTGGATATAAGCCCTGCGGTGATTACCCCGGACACGGCATTCGCTTTCAGCGGTCCCACCGGCAATGCCCTTGGCATGAGCATCGGAATAAGGTTTTAGAAAATGGACATTAAAAGAATATTTGCGACAGCCGCGATAACGGCTGCCATTATTTCCACGGTGACACCCGTGGATACATGCGCACAGACTAATAACGCTCTGGACAAGATCACCAATCCCTTCAAGAAGCTTAAGCCGAAGAAGTCCAAGGACCTGAAAGAGGAGAACCGACGCCTCCAGGCAGAGATCGATTCTCTCAGGCAGCAGCTTGACGACTATATCAGGCAGCGTGAGGCTTCCGACAGCCTGGCCGAAGAGATAATCGAAATCTACGAGGAGAACGAGAACAGGATCGGCGCCGGTCTCAGAGAGGGAGACTACACTCCGGAAGTCACGGACAGCCTGCTCAACCTCTGGTACAAGACCCGCAGGTCCATCTGCGAAGAAAGCAGCGCCTACGACATGGACATGGTCCATTTCACCTCAAACGTTCCGGACAGCGTCTACATCAAAAGGCTTAAGAAGATGAACTCATACATCACCCTGCCTTATAACGAGACAGTCCGCAACTACATCATCCTGTATTCAGAGAAGATGCCTTCCGGCATGGGACACATGCTGGGACTTGCCAGACATTACTTCCCTATCTTCGAGGAGACCCTGAACAAATATGACATGCCTGAAGAACTGAAGTACATGGCTGTGATCGAGTCCGCCCTGAATCCTACCGCAGTCTCTCGCGCCAACGCCAAGGGAATGTGGCAGTTCATGTATTCTACTGCCAAGAACTATGGTCTCAAGATCAATTCCTATGTGGACGAGCGTCTGGATCCGGTCAAGGCCGCCGATGCTGCAGCCAGGTATCTGAGAGATGCCTACAGAATCTTCGGAGACTGGAATCTCGCTATCTCCGCATATAACTGCGGCGCCGGCAATGTCAACAAGGCGATCCGCCGTGCCGGTGGAAACAAGGACTTCTGGACCATCTATGAGTACCTCCCGCGCGAGACCAGGGGTTATGTTCCTGCATTCGTCGGAGCCATGTACGCCTTTACATATTACAAGGAGCATGGGATCGTGCCTGAGCAGATAGACATCCCTGCCCATCTCGACACCTTCGCCATCAAGCGCAACCTCCATTTCGGACAGGTCCACGGAGTGATAGACGTGCCTGTGGAGCTGCTCAAGGAACTCAACCCGCAGTATATGCACGACATAGTGCCGGGCAACGAGGGCGTAAGCTTCCTTACCCTTCCTTCCCAGTACACCTCGGCCTTCATAGACAACGAGGACTCGATATACAACTACCAGGCGGACAAGTTCCTCAGTCCCAAGACTCTGGAGGATATAAAGAAGGCCCGTACCGAGGAATCAGGAAGGATAGTGTACAAGGTACGCAAGGGAGACTATCTTGGAAAGATTGCTGCCAGATACCATGTGACGGTTGCCCAGATAAAACGCTGGAACAACCTTCGCAACAACAACATCCGCCCAGGTCAGAGGCTGGTTATACACCGCCGCTAAAAGGCATGGTCCAACTGAAACTTAAGCTCGGCTCTGCCGGGCTTTTCTTTTCTTGTCGTCAGCCCTCCCTTCAGGTATAGCCGGAGCCGGCCGAACTTTGCCGAAGCATAGGCGCTAAGCCCGAATCCCCTTCCGTAGCACGCCGGAACCGAGAAATTCCCTGGGGCATCCCTTTCATATACGTATATCCTGTCGTCCCAGTTATCCACATGGAAGGCCGTGGCTCGTAGCCACAATGCCCCTTTCTCTTTCCTGTATCCTGCTTCCGCGTAACATGCCGTCCCGAATTTCCTACACCGAAGCACGTTCATCCGGACATTGAACGACAAAGGCTCCCCGGCCACGGCAAGGTCAGCCCGCAAATCAGTCCTTGTCCTGCGGTCATAATCCCTCAGCCTCTCGGTGGCCCTGGTCTTTAGCGTGATACGTCCGGAGACTTTCCATTCATGCTGCAGGAGCAGTTTCAGCTGGCGTTTACCGGACTCGGGACGTACTGCCGCATCCGCGGAGAACAGCAGCGGTCCATATCTGACTGTCGCAAGGATACCAGTCTCGTCAGTCACTTTGGTAGAACTGCGCATTGCTCCGGCTCCGGATGGATCGAATGTAGCCGGATAGTGTCTTATGACCATGGCCCCGCGTCCTTTCTCCCCAACCGGGAAAGCGGAGCCGGCCAAAGCGGCAAAGCATCCGCCCATGAAATCCCATGATGCTTCTCCGAAGGCATCGATTCCGCGCACGCAAAGCTTGAAATCTCCGGCCAGTTTGCAGGCGACCTTGCCTGGTTGCGAGGCTGGACTTGCCTTGAACGTAAGCCCGGCCTCGCCGTCACGCCGGAGCCAAGTCAGGTTTCCGCCGGCTATGTCTTTGGCCCCGAACGCTGCAAGACGGATCTTCCCTATCCCCATGCTGGCAGCCAGCCCCTTCAGGCCAGCCCCGGAGTATGTCCAGGTAGGACTGACGCCGGATGACCTCTTGTAAGCGGCTTCCGGAGTGGTGATTCCGCCTATCGACATTCCGCTCCATAATGTCAGCCCCTGGCCGAACCTTGCGTTGTAGCTTCCGGCAATTATCCTCCATGGCCTCCTCTTTCCACAGACGGAAAGATAACCGTTCAACCGGTCGCGATACGAGATGGCAGCCTCCATAGACTCCCCGTATTCGGCCTTGTAGCGGCCTGCAGCGGTGAATCCCGGGAACTTATAGGCCGTCCGCAGCTCCAGTTCATGTCCCAGTTTCTTCTGTTTCTCAGCCTGTCCCGGCAGTCTCGACGACTCGAAAGACAGGAAAGGTCTCATGGACTCCGCAAAGGTCGCCCCGAATCCGTCCACGGCCGCAAGCTCTGCCACGGAAAGCAGGTCTCCATGCAACCTCCGGTAATCCGCGAGAGAGGCGGCCTGATATCTGGACATAAGGCCGGACGCAGCAAGTTTCTGTTCCGAAGCATAGTTCACCCTGAGCGGATGTCTCTCCAGATAGCTGAACTTCTCGGCCGTCTCTTCATTCATTTCTTCCGCATCGGCCACTCCCGCGAGCGCCGTCCCTCCGTCCTGCCCATATGATGCAGAAGCCGTTGCAAGCAGGCAGGTCAGGACCATAACTGTACGCCACATCTTTTTTTGCCCGCAATATATGCAATCATAATTTGCACATGGACTTTGCACATTGATTTAAATATGATTTTTTGTATATTTGTGCTTCTTAAAATCTCTGAGAAAGATGAATGATAGTATTATTCTTCACGACAAGGTGTTCAAGCCTTATCTCTCCTATGACA
>JAFZTP010000041.1 GCA_017618815.1 Bacteroidales bacterium
GTCGCCGCCCGCGCCGCCGGGATCTCATGCTTCGATACAGTATTCTCCAATCTCGAGGACATGGAAATCTTCCGTAAGGAGGTAGAGTTCATCAAGACTCTCGGCTTCGACGGAAAATCCATCATCAACCCTCGCCAGATCGACGTGGTCAACGAAGTCTTCACTCCTACCGAGAAGGAGATCGCCAAGGCCCAGACCATAATCGCCGCAATCAAGGAAGCCCGTCAGAGGGGTAGCGGAGTGATTTCGGTCAATGGCAAGATGGTCGACCGTCCGGTAGTGATAAGAGCTGAAAGAATAATCGCCCTTGCCGTTGCGGCCGGGGTAATACCAGAGGAGGATGCGCTATGACAAATGAACAGCTTATAAGAGAGGCCGCTGCAAAGCTTGGCAAGAAGGTTTACCAGGGCCCCGGCCAGAAGATACCTACATTCCGCAGGGACCTGCAGAAGGAAAGCTGCAAGGTCGTCTCCCTTGAGGATGCGATCCGCAAGAGCGGTCTCAAGGACGGAATGACGATTTCTTTCCATCATCATTTCCGCGGCGGCGACAAGATCGTCAACATGGTAGTCGACAAGATCGCGGAAATGGGCATCAAGGGCCTGACATTGGCTGCATCCAGTCTCTCTGACGTACATGCTCCGCTTGTCGGCCATATCAAGAACGGCGTGATCTCGAAGATCACAACCTCCGGCGTGCGCGGAGAACTCGCGGAACAGATCTCCCGCGGACTCATGGATGAACCGGTGATATTCCGGTCCCATGGTACCAGAGGCGCTGCCGTGGCCAGCGGAGAGCTTCACATAGACGTCGCCTTCCTCGGCGCGCCTTCATGCGACCCTCTCGGAAATGCCTGCGGATACAGCCGTTCCGAAAACGCCAAGTCAATCTGCGGCTCCCTGGGATATGCCCTGCCGGATGCGCGCTATGCTGACAAGGTCGTGATCCTTACCGACGACCTGGTGCCTTATCCGAATACTCCGAACTCTATCTCGGAGCATGACGTGGATTATGTGGTAGTAGTAGATTCGGTAGGTGATTCCTCAAAGATATCTTCCGGAGCTATCCGTGACTCCAAGAACCCTCGCGACATCCTTCTCGCAAGGCTTGCTGCAAAGGCAATCATAAACAGCGGCTACTTCAAGGACGGATTCTCCATCCAGACCGGAACCGGAGGCGCAGCCCTTGCTGCCGTCAAGTTCATTCGCGAGAGCATGATAGAGAAAGGCATCAAGGCAAGCTATGCCCTCGGCGGCATCACCGCCCACATGGTCAGGCTCCATGAAGAGGGACTCATCGAAAGGCTCATCGACGTGCAGTCCTTCGACAAGGTGGCTGCCGAGTCCGTAAAGAATGATCCGGCCCACAAGGAGGTGGCCTCGTATGAATATGCAAGCGGCATGGAACCAGGTTCAGCCGTGCATTATCTGGATATAGTGATCCTCTCGGCACTGGAGGTAGACGTGGACTTCAACGCCAACGTGCTAGTCGGCAGCGACGGCATAATCCGCGGCGCGATCGGCGGACATCCTGACACTGCCGCTGATTCAGCCCTGTCGATTGTGGTCTGCCCTCTGCTCAGGGGCAGGATCCCATGTATCGTTGACCATGTGACCACCCTCATCACTCCGGGAGCGTCCGTGGACGTGGTGATCACCGAATATGGCACCGTAGTCAATCCTCGCAGGCCCGAGATTGCCGAAAGGCTGAAGGCTGCCGGAATGAAGCTGGTGGATATGCAGTACCTTCGTGACTGTGCCCGCAAGATAATAGGGGAGCCTGCTCCGATTCCGTTCGGGGACAAGGTCGTAGGTGTCGTCCTCGGCAGAGACGGATCTGTCCAGGATGTGATCAGAAATGTTTTGAAATAATGGAAGTTACGCTTGATATGATACTCGCCTCGAGGGAGGAACGGCAGCGCAAGCAGGCCGAGATGCAGAGATACAGTTTCGGCTCTACTCTCATATGCCTGACCATAGTGATGCCTGGAAATGTCAAGCGGGACGAATATAGTCTGAAGATAGCCGATGCTGCAGTGGAAGCTCTGCTGAGCGCCTTCGATAGAGGTGTGAACAGGTTCGTGCAGCGGGACCTCGAGACCGGATATGAAGCTTTCATGCTGGTGAAGGCGTCGCCGGAAGAGGCCAAGAGGATAGTCAGCCTCATCGAGGAGACTCATCCGCTGGGAAGGCTTTTCGATATTGACGTAATAGGGGAGGACGGTGTGCCGGTGACCAGGACGGGATACGGCATGACCCCTCGCAAATGCCTTTTGTGCGACAATGAGGCCCGGTATTGCATGCGTAACCATACGCATACTACCGAGGAACTCCTTGCCCGGATAAGGGAAATGGTAGATGAATATGTACGGTGAGTATCAGATAGTTGATATGCCGCTTTCGGCAGGAGTTGTCCGCAGCAAGGTTGAGGCCTTTCTTGCGGAGAATGGACTGCGTCTCGAAGAAGTGGACCGCTACATAGGAATCGTGGACAGGGACGACAGGATGATCGCCGGAGGAGGCATCTGCAAGGATGTGCTCAAGTGCATCGCTGTCTCCGAGGAAGCCCGCTCAGGCGGACTCACCGGAAAGCTGGTCGCCAGACTGATGCAGCTGGGCGAGGAAGCCGGCCAGACATGTCTGAAGGTATTTACCAAACCTGAATACAAGGACATATTCGCGAGCCTCGGTTTCACCCTTCTGGCAGAGGCCGGTAAAGCCATACTCATGGAGAATGGCGACGGACTGAAGAGATACTGCTCCGATCTGGAGAAGCATCGCCGTCCGGGTCGCTGCGGCGCCGTTGTCATGAATGCCGCTCCGCTGACCTGGGGGCATGACTATCTTGTGGAGAAAGCATGCGAGTCGGTGGATGCCCTCTATGTGATTCCGGTAGTGGAAGATAATTCGGGATTCAGCTATCGGGATCGTTATCAGGCCCTCGCAAGCGCCTGGCTGGAGGAACTTAAGGTGGATGTATGCAGCGGCAGTCCTTATGCCGTGTCGAAGGCCACGTTCCCGACCTATTTCCTGAAGGATCTCAACGATGCGGCCGAGACTCAGATGGCCCTTGACATTGATATTTTCGCCAGACATATAGCTCCGGCTCTCGGCGTTACAGTACGTTTCGTGGGCAGCGAGCCGTCGGATGTCCTGACCGCCCGTTACAACGAGCTCATGAAGTCCCTGCTTCCGAAGCATGGGATCGAGGTCGTCGTAATTCCTCGTCTCGAATCCGAAGGGAAACCGGTGAGCGCATCCCAGGTACGCGAGGCCCTTGTCGAAGGCTCGTTCCGCCGCGCTGATGCCATCGCTCATCCTGAGTCTATGCCGATGCTTGTCGGCGCTCTCGCCAGCAGGGCTCTGCGGATGGAGCTCGACCTTACTCCGAAGCCGGGACTTGTCGACAAGAATGGCTCCGGGGCGCATAAGGACATGGA
>JAFZTP010000042.1 GCA_017618815.1 Bacteroidales bacterium
CGCTCGTTCAAACTAGCTGAAACTTAACTCGTTCATGAGAAGTTTCGGCTAGTTTCCTTATAACACAGTTAGTTACGATTTTGTTGATTGTGACAGGGTTTTGTCACAATCCTTGTCACATTGTGACAGACTGTGACAGGGTTTTGTCGCAATTCCGGCAAAATGTTACTAAAACGGCTGTTTTATGACATTTTTACGGAAAATTCACATCGCTAATGCATAGTTTTAGAATTGCAAAAAATGGAACTTGTTTAATATTCAATGCATTTAGCTAATTAACTGATAATAAACAAGTTTAATAAACTATACAACTAACTAAAAAAAACATCAAATTCTTTTGTTCTTTTACCGGAACATGTTATATTTGCAGTGGATTTGTCACGTGTCGCAATTGGAAAGTACATATTTTCCATTGAGCGCATATTTTTAACAACTTTAAGGATAAGGCCATGAGTAACAGCAATGTAGCATCAAAGACTGACCTCGTAAAGTTACGTTCGAGGAAGACTTCAAACGGTAGGGCCTCGCTCTATCTCGATTATGTACAATATAACGAACGCGTGCGTGATACGCTGGGACTCTTCCTTCTCAGTGGAAAAAGTCCGGAAGTCAAGGAGAAGAACCAGAAGACCATGGCCAAAGCTGAGTTGCTCCGTCTTGAGAAGGAGAAAGAGCTGCTTGCTGCAACACCTCAGAAGGAAAATGCTGATGGCAAGACTCTCTTCCTTCAATATTATAGGACGCTGATGGAGGACCGGAAGAATGACCTTGGCAATTACGGCAACTGGCGTAGCTGCTACAAATATCTTCAAGTGTACTGCTCCGAGACAACGACCTTCGACGACATCACTCCCCGATGGGTCCAGGGGTTCAAGAGCTATCTCGACACCGTTGAGAAGGATTCCTTCAAAGTGGCTCTTAGGCCGAGCAGAGAAGGATTCAACGGGCTTTCCCAGAACTCAAAGTGTTCGTACTTCAACAAACTGCGGGCTTGTCTAAACCAGGCGTACAAGGAAGGGATCATTGCTTCCAATCCTGCCGATCCCATCAAGGGGTTCAAGGCTGACGAGGCCGAGCGTCAGTACCTCACCATCGAGGAGGTCAAGCAGATGGCCGCGACCAAGTGCAAGTATCCGCATCTGAAGAGGGCTTTCCTCTTCGCCTGCTTCACAGGATTGAGAAAGAGCGATATCCAGAAGCTCACCTGGTCCGAAGTGCAAAAATTCGGAGATTATACGCGCCTGGTCTTCAAGCAGAAGAAGACTGGTGGCCAGGAATACCTCGATATCCCTAAGGCTGCGGAGCAGTATCTGGGTACGCAGGACGATGCGAAACCGGACGATCTGGTGTTCCCGTTGTTCAAGTACAGTTCGGAAACTTCCCTCGAACTGCGCAGGTGGGCACTGGCCGCCGGCATCACGAAGGACTTTACCTTCCATTGCAGCCGCCACACCTTCGCCGTGATGCTTCTGAACTCCGGTACCGATATTTATACTGTATCTAAGCTCCTCGGCCACAGGGAGATTGCCACCACGCAGATCTATGCCCATCTTGTTGATGCCCGGAAGCAAGAGGCCGTGAACAAGATATCCGACATTTTCAGCAACTTGTAGGACTGGACAACAGATGGCCACGAAGTTTAACAGGCAGGATGCGGCCATAAGCATCGCCCTCATGAACAAGACATCCAAGCTTCTGGCTGCCGCCGTGAAGCTTGGCAAGGATAACCTAATCAAGGATGCGATTGGCGACGGGACTGACTTCAAGCAGATTTCCGCAGCCATCATCCATTATGTCAAAGGTGATCCGGACCGGTTTCTGTTTGAGCAGCTGATGCATCTAGCGGACACCGAACCGATACGGGAGTATTTGGTGACACATAAGTCGGGCACCCTTGCGTCCAAGGTCCGGGAAATCGCTGATGCGACCGAGAAACTGATAGAGTTCGGGAACGAAATGTTCCGTAAGGGCTCTGACGGATACGAGAGCCTTGTCCCCTTCTTCTCCAATCCTCAGGCGAAGGAATTGCTTGACAGGGCCGTAACTGCGGAGCTCCTGCAGGAAGACTACAGGCCCGCTCCGACTACGACCCGTTTCCAGTTGAAGCTAATTGCAATCGCCATCAACAGCATCATGAAGTTCCCCCATAGGGACAAATGGTGCCATTTCAATGAGCTCTGGGGTGAGGACGTTAACAGGTGTCTGATTCCGCTGACGAAAGGAGTGGCCATCAACCAGGTGGTCCGCCTGTATCCGGAGATTCCGCTTTGGGAGAAGGTCGTGCCGGAGGAAAAGGCGCGCACCATCCAGACTGAGTTCAGCGAGGCACAGGTCAAGATCCTGTTCAGTGGCCTGATGAAGAAGGGGTATCTGCCCCATCATACTTCTGTCCAGAGTTTCATGTCCATCTTCGGGATGGGTAATGCCCCGTTTACTACGATCAACTGGATCGACCGTGGGCAAAACTCCCTGATCTATTTTGCCAAAGAAGCGTTCGGGGAGAATAACCCCGACCTTCTTCTCAAGATCTGCGAATGTTTCACCTGTAAGGGAAAGGAGATCAGTTACAACACCCTCAAATCGAGAAGCAGCTATGTCCACCGGAACAAGGCCAAGTTCGATTTCGTTCCGGTGATAGACAGAATCATTGCCAGAGCAAGGCAAAAATAAGAGTATAATGTACTGCGGCAACACTTTAGATAGTGCTAGGGTAATGCCTATTATTCATCATATTAATAAAAATAGAAATGGAAAACAAAGACTTTTTCATCTCTCTTTTTATGTGGTACAAATACTCATACTAAAAGAGACGCCTACGTTGGCGATGAGGGCCTGTTCCAGCTCTGGACGGAAGCCCTGACCATGTTCAAGACGGCAGTTATGGAGCACGGCTTCGTATACGACCGTTTCAGTGAAGACTTCGTCAACTCCCACACATTCCACGACGCAGCCGATGCCGACAGCAGGAACGACCACAAGGTCAATCTGGGACGCATCGGCTCTCTTCTTGTTACCCGGGAAGATCTCGTATGGAAGTACAGTGACCAGGACTTAACGGATGAACAGTTCCTCTTATGCATGAGGGAATTCATGCTCACGAGAGAAAAGACTGATTCCCGGAGCCTATCTTTCGAGTGCGAACTCACGACAACGACACTGCGGACTATCACAAAGGCTGCGAATGACATTCCCCTTTTCAAGCGTAATGTCACTTCGTATGAAATGAGACGCCTGTTCAACAAGAGTGTCCAGATCTATGAGAATCCTTTGGTGGCTAACAGAAACGAGGTTGTCGCGTATTTCTTCAGCAGACTCAACTTTCATGGTATCATATGCAACAAGTACCAATCGGTCCTTGCTGGCAACAACCTTGTGATGAGCTCGACAGAGCGCCATTATCTTACCCGGACGGACATTTCCTCTGCTCTGTACAACCTCACTTCCACGGACAATCCAATCATGAAAAAAATCGAGAAATGGGTAGTTCTCATTAAGTCTACGACCTTCAATCCATTATAGCTTTTTAACTTGATAGGCTACTTGATATATAGCTCAGTATCAAGCGTAAAAGTTTGATAATCAATCATTTAGCATATACCTTTGCCCTCCGAATGCACCTCCTGCTACGGAGGGCTTTCCTATTAAGATTATCAAAGGTCAATGCTTATGGAATTCAGCAAGACGGACATTTTGAGGCTCATTGAGAGGGCCAGTGCCATCCCGGAGCTACTAAGCCGTAGGGATGAGATTGAAAACCTTGTGGAGCGGTTCAAGGAAGTAGAGGACTATTTGGAGCGGTTCCAGTCATTGGAGGAACTGATCACCCATCTTAAGTGGCTAGAAGACCAGCTGTACATCTGCAAGACATATATGTCCACGGAGGACGCGTCGAAGTACCTTTCCTTAAGTGTGTACACCATGAGGGAGATCATCAAGAGACGTGAGATACCCTATTACACCCCACCGGGAAAAGGATACTGCTTACTGAAGGATGATCTGGACGCCTGGATGGAGACCTTCAGGGTCGAAAAGCCCTCGGATGTGGATCAAGCCGAGGAGAGGGACCGTCGTGCAGATGAGACTGCCCATAGCAAAGGTTGGAAAAATGAGAAACAAGGTTGACAGACGGGATTTGTCTCAGCTCCGGAACCAGGTGGATCTCCTTACCCTCCGCCTGGATGACCTGAAGACGTGTGATCCGGGGACCATCCGCCAGATGCAGTCCCGGATAAGCAAGATCGA
>JAFZTP010000043.1 GCA_017618815.1 Bacteroidales bacterium
CCACCGGAGACCGTTCTGCGAAGATCCGTACATATAATTATCCACAGTCCCGCGTTACCGACCACCGTATCAACTGGACCATGTACAACCTGCCTGTATTCATGGACGGAGACATCCAGGAATGCATAGACCAGCTGACGATCGCCGAGAATGCCGAGCGACTCAAAGAAGCAGGAGAAGATTAATCATGGCAGAAGGAAGAGAACTGGAAGGGCTCCACGCCCTCGGGAAAAAGACGGAATACCGTCAGGATTATGCTCCGGAAGTGCTCGAGACCTTCATCAACAAGCACCAGGACAATGATTACTGGGTAAGGTTCAACTGCCCGGAGTTCACATCCCTGTGCCCTATCACGGGCCAGCCTGACTTCGCTGAAATCAGGATCAGCTATGTTCCGGATGTCCGGATGGTGGAAAGCAAGAGCCTGAAGCTCTATCTTTTCAGCTTCCGCAACCACGGAGACTTTCACGAGGACTGCGTCAACAAGATAATGAAGGACCTGATCAAGCTCATGGATCCTAAGTATATCGAAGTGACAGGCCTGTTTACCCCGAGGGGAGGAATCTCCATCTTCCCGTACGCCAATTACGGCCGTCCGGGCACCAAATGGGAGAAACTGGCCGAGCAGCGCCTCGCCACTCACGAATAAAAGAAAAGGGACTCTGATTTAGAGTCCCTTACTTTTTCCTTCATCCCAGATGGCGTCCATCTCTGCGAGGGTCATGTCTGACAACCTCCTGCCCTCCTTGATGGTATGGTCTTCCAGATATGTAAACCTGCGGCGGAATTTCTCGCATGTCCTGCTGAGCGCCACCTCCGGGTCAATCCCGTAGAGTCTCGCGGCGTTGATGACGGCGAACATGAAATCTCCCATCTCTTCCTCGGCCCTGTCGAATGCGGCCGCCCTTTCCTTGTCGTCTGCCGCTGCATCCATGGCCTCCAGCTCCGCCTGGTACTCGCCCATCTCCTCTTTTACCTTGTCCCATACCTGGCTTTTCTCCTCCCAGTCAAACCCAACGTCGCGGGCCTTGCGCTGCATCTGCATGGCCTTGAGCACTCCTGGCGCAGACTTAGGGACGCCGTCGAGTATATGCCTCTGGCCCCCGTTTTCCCTGCGCTTGCGGAGCTCCCAGTTCTCAGACACCGACTTCGCATCGACCTCATGGCCGTCAGAAAACACATGAGGATGCCTGAATATCATTTTCTCACATTCTTTAAGCGCAATGTCGGCGATATCGTATTTCCCCTGCTCCTCGGCGATCTTAGCATAGAAGATTACATGGAGCAGAAGGTCTCCGAGCTCTTTCTCCAGATCGGCGTCATTCTTCTGCAGCACCGCGTCGCTAAGCTCGAAGACTTCTTCCAGCGTAAGCGGACGCAGAGTGTCTATGGTCTGCGCGCCGTTCCATGGACAGCCCGCCCTGAGCTTGTCCATTATATCCAATAACCGGCCTATTCCGGCCAGTTTTTCTTCTTTAGTATGCATCATGTCAATCGTATTGCGTGCAAATTTAAGAAAAAAGCCTCATATTTGGACTATTATTTGCAAGCATTCGGTATAACCAAAAATTCAAGACCATGAAAGCAAGACTGACAACAATTCTCACTATAGCTGCGTGCATCTTCGCAGGATGCGAGTCTGAGGATAATTTCGACAGACGTGGAGATTGGGGCGGACATGGTGGAGGCAGGGATGACAAGCCTACCACCCAGAAATTTGAAGTCAACCGTAACTGGACTCTCTCATATGACGGAAGGGAGACAAAGCGCTACGATGACGGATCGCTCGCCGAGGTTGACATAATTACCATGAAGAGTACTGACAAAGAGCTCTACTACATAGACGTAATCACTGAAAACGAGATGCAGTCCTCTTTTGGAGGCAACGAAGCTGACTATTTCAACAGCCTCGCGCAGAACCTGTCTTCCGACGTAAAGAACGGCGACAAGACATGGAGCGCGCTTCTCGAAAGCGGTAACTCCTACGTGGACTTCGACCGAATGAGGGCCGGAGCATGGAGAGCCTATGCAGTGGGATTCGAGTCCAACGGCCGTCTCTCCGGTTATTATGCCAGGCTGGACTTCAACATCAAGGAAGAAGTGCCTACCGAAGAGTTCAACAAATGGCTTGGTACATGGAAGATCGGAGGAAAAGACCTTGAGGGCAACGGCGTATCCTATACGATAGCGCTTTCAAGCTCTGAATCAAACCGCGCATACTGGCTGAGAGGCTGGGAGGGCGCCAAGGATCCTGACGGTTACGACTACGAGTTCGAGGTCGAGTTCGACAGAGTCACCGGCCAGATAGTATTCAACAGCCTCTACTTCGAGACAGTCAAGCTCGACGACGGCAAAGACTACGAAGTATGCCTGAACGGCAATATCAAGAAAGGCGGCGAGTACCTCTACATCAACGAGGACATCGCCATTGCTGAAGGCACCCTGGACGGCTCTGATACGGAACGCACGGCTACTGTGACCGGCTGCGGAGTCAACGTCAACTTCGACAACGGTACGACTTTCGAGACCGTATTCAGGTCGATGCAGATGATGTATGTCCCTGTAGATCCAGCCGGAGACACTTACGTCTTCAACGAAAGCGTGCCGCAGTTCCCTCTCACCATGGAGTGGCTGTCATCTTCTGTCAAGAGCGACAGTGCTCCGGCAGCAAGGTCGGTGGCACGCAAGGCCCGCAGATTCAATCCGTCAAGGTGCGCCACCAAGGTGCGCCGGAACCGGATGATGGTCTCAAATGAATAATGTTAAAAAAAATGGCTATCTTTGCAGCGGATTCGATTTTGAATAATAGTTAAAATGGCAATTATAAATATTATCGGAATCGGGCAGATGGGTTCCGCGCTCGCATTCGTTGCGGCCGCGAACGGAAACAAGCTCAGGCTTACAGGCACGCCAGTGGACCGTGAGGTAATTGACGCGTGCAAGGTTTCCGGGAAACATCCTAAACTGGACAAGCCATTCCCTGCCGATACCGAATACTACTATAGTGAGCAATGGGAAGAGGCGGCTGAAGGATCCGACTTCGTGATCGCCGGTGTCTCTTCTTATGGCGTGGACTGGTTCCTCAATGACATTCTGGCAAAGATGAATTCTTCCATACCCGTGCTCTCCGCGGCCAAGGGTCTGCTTGACCTTGAGGACGGAACGCTTATCTCCTACCCTGAGCACTGGAAGAAAGAGCTCGCAAAGATGGGCATCAAAAGGGACATCTACGCGCTCGGCGGTCCGGGAACGGCTGCAGAAATCATAGCGCATGACCATACTCACGTGGCAATCTGCGGTCCGGACAACGACCTTCTCCGTATGATGAAGAAGGCTCTCCGGAATGAATGGTTCCACATTTCCCTCACCCATGACGACAAAGGTCTGGAGAGTGCGGTGGCTATCAAGAATGCCTTCGCCCTCGGTGTGGCCATCGCCATCGGATATGCCGAGACTACGACTCCTGGAGACGAGCATTACAACTCCCAGGCTGCCGTATTCTACCAGGCATCCAAGGAAATGATGAGATTCCTTGAGATCCAGGGTTCGGAAAAAGACAGCGCCCTTATCGGAATCGGTGACCTTTATGTGACCGTTGCCGGAGCAAGGACCAGACAGATAGGCATATTGCTCGGCCAGGGCAAGACTCTCGAAGAGGCCCAGAACATGCTGACAGGCATGACCCTGGAGTCAGTGGTAGTAGTCAGGAGACTGACAAAGGCTCTCAGACGCCGCGCCGAGAGAGGCCTGATCAACATGGACGAGTTCCCTCTGCTGGCTTACATCGATGAAGTCCTGGAGAACGGGGTGCACAAAGACATCCCTTGGGACAAGTTCACATTCGAGAATATTTAAGGTTTAGATACATACTATCTGCCAATATGTCAGAAATGGCGTATTGGCAGATATTTTGATGATTTGCTTCGCAAAAAGAATTACAGACATGGCAAAGAGCAAAGAAGAAAAGATAGAAGAGAAGAAGGACGAGAAGAAAGAGCGTATCGCCGCACTTGAGGCCGAAGTAGCCAAACTTGGAGAGCAGATAGCAGAAGAGAAGAACAGCTATCTCAAGCTCATGGCTGAGTTCGAGACATTCAGACGCAGGACAGCTGAAGAGAAGCTTGCCCTCGTCGGCTCAGCTTCAGCAGAGACCATCAAGGGTCTTCTGCCAGTCCTCGACGACTGCGAGCGCGCTATGGAGTTGCTCGCCCAGTCCAGCGACGAAGCCGCAAAAGAAGGTACGACCCTGATCTATAACAAGCTTATGGCATACCTCAAGACTCGCGGTCTGGAAGCCATCGAGGCCAAGGGTGCCAAGTTCGATACTGACTTCCACGAGGCTGTGGCCCAGATCCCCGTTCCGGAGGAAGACAAGAAAGGACTTGTTTATGACGTAGTGCAGACAGGATATCTCCTGAACGGCAATGTTCTGCGATTCGCTAAAGTTGTGGTAGGAATTTAATTATGGCAACGAAAAGAGATTATTACGAAATACTTGGTATCCAGAAGGGCGCTTCCGAAAATGATATAAAGTCAGCGTACAGGAAGCTCGCCCTGAAATGGCATCCGGACAAATGGGTTGACGGCACGGAAGCCGAGAAGAAGACCGCCGAAGAGAAATTCAAGGAGGCCTCCGAGGCATATTCCGTACTTAGCGACAAGGACAAGAGGGCCAAATACGACCAGTTCGGCCATGCCGGAGTGGACGGACAGCAGGGCTTCGACTTCAGCGGCGGCTTCGGCAACCTCAACGACATACTCAACGACCTCTTCGGAGGCGGCTTCGGCAGAGGCGGGTTCGGCGGTTTCGGAGGCTTCGGCTTCGGAGGCAGCCAGGGCGGCGCCCAGCAGAGGACATACAGGGGCCGCGACATCCGCAAGAAGGTCCACCTGACTCTCGAGGAGATCGCCACAGGCGTGGAGAAGGAAGTCGAGATCGACAGGAACGAGACCTGCCCGGACTGCGGCGGCAAGGGCGCGAAGAATTCATCTGACATCCAGACTTGTCCTCACTGCCATGGCACCGGAGTGGAGCAGAGAGTTGTCAACAGCTTCTTTGGCCAGACAGTCACCCAGACCACATGTTCTCACTGTGGCGGTACCGGTCAGATAATCAAGAATCCATGCCGCACATGCGGCGGAACCGGACTTGTTTCAAGGAAGGTCAAGATCAAAGTCAAGATTCCTGCAGGAGTAGAAGACGGAATGCAGCTCACAATCCGCGGTGAGGGCCACAGGGCCAAGAACGGAGGCGTACCTGGCGACCTTCTCATCCTTATCCAGGAGGAACCGCACAGCAGGTTCATGAGAGAGGGCACCAACCTCTTCTACACCCAGACGATCTCTGTGACTGACGCCATCCTCGGAACGGAGGTAACGATACCATGCCTTGACGGCTCTTATAAAATAAAGGTAGAACCGGGCACTCAGTCCGGGACAGTGGTAAGGCTCCGCGGACGCGGACTCCCTGCAGTAAGCGGTTATGGACATGGCACCGGAGACCTTTATGTGAAATTCCTCGTATGGATACCGAAAAAGCTCTCGAAAAGCGAGAAAGATGCCCTTGAGAGCATGCGTAGCAGCGATTCTTTCACTCCGAACCCTACCCGCGAGGATAAGGCGATCTTCGACAAAATGAAGGAAAACTTCTAAGTTTTGTCAAAATTTGTTGGCAGAATCTAAAATTATTCCTACATTTGCAGTCCCAAATAACAATGTAACCTCTTGCGGA
>JAFZTP010000044.1 GCA_017618815.1 Bacteroidales bacterium
CCTGACGGCGGTATCGAAGAGAAGGACGAGCTTACCCCTTCGGAGATATGGAAGGATGTCCTTGATGCTGCGATGGCTGACCTGGATTCGGTCGGAGGCATCGTGGAATGTCGTGCGACCGGTCTGCCGGCAGGTCTCGGAGAGCCGTTCTTCGATTCTGTCGAGGCTCTTCTGTCTCATGCGATCTTCTCGATCCCGGGAGTCAGGGGAATCGAGTTCGGAGACGGTTTCGCTTCGGCCAGGATGAGAGGCTCGGAGCACAATGACCCGTATGACGCTCCGTCAGACGGCAATCTCCGCCTCCATATCAACGTCCGTCCGTCCAAGAACGGGGCCGGCGGAGTCAACGGCGGTATTTCCAACGGAAATCCTGTCGTATTCAGGGTAGCTTTCAAGCCTACCTCAAGCATCGGCAAGGGCCAGCAGACCTTCAACTTTGCGAAGGGAGCAGTGGACACCTTGCATATTCCCGGCAGACATGACGTCTGCTTTGCATTAAGGACACCGGTAATCGTGGAGGCGATGACAGCCATCGTGCTGGCAGACCTCACCCGTCTGGTGTAAGCTGATTTTTTATGGACATACAGGAAGAAAACAAAATAATAAAGGATTTTACCTCCCAGGAGTATAAGGAAGGATTCGTGACCGACGTCGAGCAGGTGTTCGTGCCGAAAGGACTCAACGAGGACATAATCCGGACGATCTCCCGTCTGAAGGAGGAGCCGCAGTGGCTGCTGGACTTCCGTCTGGACGCCTTCCGGCGCTGGCAGAAGATGCCTATGCCGACCTGGGGCCATCTGGACATGCCCGAGATTGACTTCCAGGACATAATCTACTATGCCGCTCCGAAGAAGGACAAGGATCGTCCGAAGGAGATAGACCCGGAGCTCGAGAAGACTTTCGAGAAGCTGGGAATACCAATCAGGGAAAGGGAGGCTCTGGCCGGCGTGGTAGCCGTGGATGCTGTCTTTGACTCGGTGTCAGTCGCCACGACGTTCCGCAAGACCCTTGCAGAGAAAGGCATCATTTTCTGTCCGTTCTCCGAAGCCGTGCGTGAGCATGGGGACCTTGTGCGCAAGTATCTCGCATCCGTTGTCCCTGTAGGCGATAATTTCTATGCCGCGCTCAACTCCGCCGTGTTCAGCGACGGTTCGTTCTGCTATATACCTAAAGGCGTGAAATGCCCTATGGACCTTTCCAGCTACTTCAGGATCAATGCTTCCGGGACCGGACAGTTCGAGAGGACTCTGATCGTTGCGGAAGAGGGCTCGTCTCTCAGCTACATGGAAGGCTGCACCGCCCCTATGAGGGACGAGAACCAGCTCCATGCCGCCGTGGTGGAGATCGTCGTGGAGAAAGACGCGGATGTGCGCTACAGCACGGTGCAGAACTGGTATCCGGGAGATGCCATGGGCCGTGGCGGTATCCTCAATCTCGTAACGAAGAGAGGCATCTGCAAGGGAGAAGGCGCCCATCTCAGCTGGACTCAGGTAGAGACCGGATCGGCCATCACATGGAAATATCCTTCGACCATACTTAAGGGAGATTATTCATCATCTGAATTCTATTCGGTCGCTGTCACCAACAACTACCAGCAGGCAGATACGGGTACAAAGATGATTCATATAGGCCGCGGCACACGCAGCCGCATCGTCAGCAAGGGTATCTCCGCAGGCCACAGCCAGAACAGTTACCGAGGCCTGGTCAAGATGCTTCCGGGAGCGACCGGAGCCAGGAATTTCTCCCAGTGCGACAGCTTGCTGATAGGCTCCGACTGCGGGGCCCATACCTTCCCGGATATCCAGAGCGCAAATCCTGACGCTGTGGTCGAGCATGAGGCTACGACCTCCAAGATCAGCGAGGACCAGCTCTTCTATTGCAACCAGAGGGGCATCGACCCGGAGGATGCAGTGGGACTTATTGTTAACGGATACGCAAAGGAGGTCCTTTCCCGTCTCCCTATGGAGTTTGCGGTCGAGGCCCAGAAACTCCTCCAGGTATCGCTTGAAGGATCTGTAGGATAATGGACAAGTATTTCATAATTGACATAGTAACTTCAATACTCGGTCTGGCCTGCGTATTTCTCGCCGGCCGCAATTCGAAGTACAACTTCTGGGTCGGGTATCTCTATACTGCAGCCTTGTTCCTGATGTTCTGGAACAAGAATCTCTATGCAAGCCTGCTTCTCCAGCCGGTTTCGCTTGCGATCAACATCGCCGGGCATTACCGCTGGACCCATCCCCGCGAGGACGAGAAGAGCGCCAGCGATTCCAAGAAACTGAAAGTCTCCATGCTTGACTGGCAGGAAAGGATACTGGCCATAGCCTCCGTGTTCATAGTCGCAGGTCTCTGGGGCTGGCTCCTGGACACGCTGTTCTCTGCGGATCCGCATCCATATCTGGATTCATGCGTGACTGTGCTTATCCTCATGGCTCAGCTGCTTTCGGCAATGAAGAAATGGGACTGCTGGATTGCATGGCTGCTCGTAAACGTATCGCAGATAATACTGCATCTCTCCGTCGGCCATATATTCATGCCTATTGTATGTGGCCTGTATCTTATTAACGGTCTCTGGTCGCTTAGGACCTGGTTGAAACTTTACAGGAATAACAGTTGATATGAGCGAAATATTATTGAAGATAAACGGTCTCCATGCTTCTATCGGAGACAAAGAAATATTGAAAGGCATCGATCTCGAGATCCGCAAGGGCGAGATCCATGCGGTTATGGGCCCGAACGGCGCCGGAAAGAGTACCCTCAGCTCCGTCCTTACGGGAAAGCCGCAGTATGAGGTGACCGCCGGTTCGATCGAGTTCGATGGCCGCGACCTTCTGGCCATGAGTCCGGAGGAACGGTCATGGGCCGGCATTTTCATGTCGTTCCAGTATCCGGTGGAGATTCCTGGAGTGTCCATCACCAATTTCATGAAGACTGCGGTCAATTCCCGTCGCAAGGCTGAAGGTCTGGAGCCGATGAAAGGCGCCGAGTTCCTGAAACTGCTCCGCGAAAAGATGGCCTTCGTTAAGATGAAGCCGGAGTTTGCAAAGAGAGAAGTCAACGTAGGCTTCTCCGGAGGCGAGAAGAAGCGCAACGAGATATTCCAGATGGCCATGCTGGACCCGACCTTGTCCATACTCGACGAGACGGACAGCGGCCTTGACGTGGATGCTCTCAAGATTGTCGCAGACGGAGTGAACTCGCTGAAATCCCCTGACAAGGCTTCGATCATCATAACTCACTACCATAAGCTGCTCGAGTATGTGGCTCCTGACGTTGTCCATGTACTCAAGGATGGCCGCATAGTGCGGACTGGCGGCAGGGAGCTCATAGACGTGATCGAGTCTCAGGGCTTTGACAAGTTTTAGGCTATGAAGGAGTATAGACGTATCTATGTAGTGGACTCGCCTGAGTCTCTGCCGGAGGACCATATCGTCCTCGGAGCGGGGGAGAAGGCGTCTGTCACGTTCCTGGTCTTCCCTGGAGTGAGCGTGGATATTCCTGTGGCCGTGGATTTTACCGGAGAAGGCGCGGAAGTCTCCCTTCGCGGAATCTATGTCTGCAAGGGCGGCGAGAAGGTGAACATCCGCACGGATGTCAGGCATAATGTACCCGGGTGCGTGTCCGACCAGCTGGTCAACGGTATCGCCGCCGGGGATGCCCATGTGACATTCAACGGAAAGATTGTGGTTGCCCATGGCGCCCAGAAGACACAGGCTTACCAGTCGAACCACAATGTGGTGCTTTCTGCTTCGGCCAAGGTCGATACGAAGCCTCAGCTGGAGATCTACGCTGACGATGTCAAGTGCTCTCACGGAGCCACGGTAGGAAGCCTAAATGAGGACGAGCAGTTCTACATGAGGTCCAGGGGCATCCCTGAGGCCGAAGCCAAGGTGCTCCAGATGATCTCGTTCCTCGCCCCCGTACTTGATGACATCGAGGACGCTTCCCGCAAGGAGGAGCTGTCCGCAAAGGTTGAAGAAGCTATACGCAGCATATTATGATCGCCAATCCTCATGTCAAAGTAAATCTCGGTCTGAGCGTTCTCCGTAAACGTCCGGACGGGTATCATGACCTTGAGACCCTGTTCGTCCCGTATAAGGAAATCCATGATGTGCTGGAGATAGTCGCCGGGGATGACTACAGCCATACTTCGGCGTCTCTATTTGCCCGTTACGGGGAAGGGGAGATAGCCCAGGCCATCTCGGAGGACGGCAAGCTGATGATTACAATCGCCCGCAAGGAGGGTGTGGACTGGGATCCGCTCAAGGACCTTACCGCCCGCGCATATTTCCTGCTGGCGGCCGATTTCGCACTGCCTCCGGTCAAGATATTCCTGGAGAAGCTTTCTCCCGTCGGAGCCGGGCTGGGCGGAGGCTCGTCAGATGCCGCTTTTGCGCTCATGATGATAAATGACATGTTCTCTCTCGGTCTGGACAAGCCTGCCCTGGCTCGTTATGCGGCCGAATTGGGCAGCGACTGCGCGTTTTTCGTGTTCGACGGTCCAATGTTCGGAGAAGGCCGCGGGGAGATTCTTTCTCCTTACGAAGGAGAGGCCGTCCCTCAGGGGTATGAGCTTAAGGTAATAGTCCCGGAGGATGTGGCCGTCTCGACGGCTGATGCCTATCGGGGGATAGCTCCGATGGAGAATGTACAGCGCCCTGTATCGTTGAGGGAGGCTCTTGCCAGACCTGTCGGGGAGTGGAAGGACGTGTTGTCCAATGATTTCGAAAAGACCGTGTTTGCGAAGCATCCGGAGCTGGCTGCGATCAAGGACTCGTTGTATGAGTCCGGGGCCGTATATGCCGCAATGTCCGGAAGCGGCTCCGCTTTATTTGCTATTTACAAAGTATGAGACACGAGATTACAATAAAGGGGCTAGCCGATATCGACAGGGCCGCCGAAGAATTCCTCCGGGAGATAGGGGATAATCGCCTGATTGCGTTTTTTGCGCCGATGGGTGCAGGCAAGACGACATTCACCTCTGCCATCTGCCGCAAGCTCGGAGTCAGGGAGGATGCCGTC
>JAFZTP010000045.1 GCA_017618815.1 Bacteroidales bacterium
ATCATTTTCCAAAACGCCGACATCATCAACGGTGAAGCTCCCGTGATCTACGACCTCAACATGGAAGTCTACCCCGGAGACTTCGTCTACATTGTCGGAAAGGTCGGTACCGGTAAGACATCCATAATTCGTACCATGATTGCAGAGAACCCTCTGAAAAAAGGTATCGGAATTGTCTGCGGATATAGCCTGAACGGCATCAGGGACCGCGAGATCCCGTTTTTGCGCCGCAAGCTCGGAGTTGTGTTCCAGGACTTCCAGCTGCTGATGGACAGGTCTGTCGAAGACAATCTGGCCTTCGTCCTAAGGGCGACGTGCTGGAAAGACGAAGAGGCGATCTCGAAGCGCATCCATGAAGTCCTCGAAGCCGTCGGCATGGTCAACAAGGCCCACAAGATGCCATACCAGCTGTCCGGCGGAGAACAGCAGCGTATCGCCATCGCACGTTCCCTTCTCAACAAGCCTGAGGTCATAATCGCCGATGAGCCTACCGGAAACCTCGACGTTGAGACTGCTGACGGAATCATGCAGCTCCTGACCGGAATCAACAAGGAAGGCACCGCCGTCGTCATGGTGACGCACAACCGGATGATCTTCGAGAAATACAGAGGACGCATCATGATGTGCAAGAACGAAGCCTGCATCGAGCAGAAAGATGATGACGTCATAGACCTCGCCCTTACCATCTAGCCATGAACCGCAAGGAAAGATTCGGCCATGTAGTGCGCTGGTTCGAGGAAAACGTCCCGATCGCCGAGACCGAGCTGCACTATGAGACCCCGTTCCAGCTGCTTGTCGCCGTGATTCTGTCGGCACAATGCACCGACCGAAGGGTCAACATGACCACCCCGGCCATAATGGAGCGTTTCCCCGACCCTCAGACGATGGCTAAGGCTGAGTTCGAAGAGCTGTTTCCCCTCGTAAAGTCCATCTCCTACCCTAACAACAAGACGGCCCATCTTATCGCGATGGCACAGAAACTCGTCTCCGATTTCGGCGGCGAGGTCCCTTCGGACATAGACGACCTGATGAGCCTTCCGGGAGTAGGGCGCAAGACGGCCAACGTTATAGCCTCGATCATCTACGACAAGCCCGTAATCGCCGTCGACACCCATGTGTTCAGGGTATCCCACAGGATCGGGCTCTCAAGCGGAAAGACTCCGCGCGCAGTCGAGCTGGACCTGGAGCGCCACATCCCTGCCGAGAAAAGGCCTCTCGCCCATCACTGGCTCATACTTCACGGCAGATATACATGTACAGCCCGCAATCCGAAATGTTCTTCATGCGGGCTGAACCAATGGTGTATCGATTATCTCGACCGTCAGATTTCCTTGTGATACCTCAGTATCGGCTGTCTTGCGGCCGTAGTCTCGTCAGGACGAGTAATCGGAGCGCAGTGAGGGGCTGACTTCAGGAATGAAGGATCCTCCGCAGCCTCTGCGGCAATCTTTCTCATGACCTCGATGAATCCGTCTATCGTTTCCTTCGACTCTGTCTCGGTAGGCTCTATCATGAGAGCCTGATGGAAGAGCAGAGGGAAATAGATCGTAGGAGCATGATAGCCGAAATCCAGCAGCCTCTTTGCGACGTCAAGGGTTGTGGCGCCTTCCACGCCCTCCTTTGAGCCATCGTTGACAAGACCGTCGAATACGAACTCATGCTTGCATACTGACTGGATCGGCAGCTTGTAGCAGTCCTTGAGGCTTTCCTTGATGTAATTCGCAGAAAGCACAGAGAACATTCCTGCATATTTGAGGTTCTGCCTGCCCAGCATGAGAATGTATGCATAAGCTCTCAGTATCACGCCGAAGTTGCCATGGAATCCGGAAACCACTGTCTCCGGGAGGAACTTGACTAGATGCTCGGCAACGCCGACAGGACCGGCGCCAGGACCGCCGCCTCCGTGAGGAGTGGAGAAGGTCTTGTGCAGGTTGATGTGCATCACGTCGAAGCCCATGTCACCGGGACGGACCATTCCGAGCATCGGGTTCATGTTCGCTCCGTCATAGTACAGGAGTCCGCCGCATGCATGCACGAGCTTGGCTATTTCGCCGATCTCCCTCTCGAAAAGGCCGAGAGTGTTTGGATTGGTCATCATGATGCCGGCGATGTCGTCTCCGAGAAGAGGCTTGAGATCCTCCACGTCGACAAGACCGTTGGCCTTTGACTTCACCTCGACGATTTCCAGTCCGCATACGGCTGCGCTTGCAGGGTTGGTGCCATGTGCGCTGTCCGGAACTATGATCTTGGTCCTCTTCTCGTCTCCGCGTGCCATATGGTACTGGCGGATGAGCATGAGACCGGTAAGCTCGCCATGAGCTCCAGCGCATGGAAGGAAGGTGAAATGAGAGAGTCCGGTGATCTCGGCAAGAGCCTTGTCCATGGCCTCATACACGGCTTTCACGCCCTGTACCGTCTTCTCCGGCTGGAGAGGATGCAGGCCAGTAAAACCTGGCATGGCAGCCACCTCTTCGTTGATCTTCGGATTGTATTTCATAGTGCAGCTGCCCAGCGGATAGAATCCGGTATCGACACCGAAGTTCATCTGGGAGAGATTGGTGTAGTGGCGTACCACATCCACTTCGCTCACTTCGGGGAGCTCCGGAGCCTTGCTGCGCTTGAGTTCTGCTGGCAACTCCTTGAGGTGGATGCCATATTCGTTTTCAGGAAGGGTATAACCGCATCTTCCCGGCTTTGAAAGCTCGAAAATAAGTTTGTCGTAATACTTCATGGCTATACCTCCTTTACTACTGCGACGATGGCATCGATCTCAGCCTTCGAACGCTTTTCGGTCACACAGAAACTTACATAGCCTTCCGGAGTGGAGAGGGCGCCGAAGAAACCGGCGTCAAGCAGCTTCTGCTGCAGTTTCTCTGCCGGAACAAGCGGCTTGAGCACGAATTCCTTGAGGAAAGGTCTGTCAAACACTTCCTCGAACTTGCCTGTCTTGAGGAGTTCGTCATGAAGGTAATGCGCACCGCCATAGCTGAGGCAGTTGACCTTCTTAAGACCCTTAGGGCCCATCAGGGACATGTATACTGTCACATAGAGGGCCATGAGGCTTTCATTCGAACAAATGTTGCTGGTCGCCTTCTCGCGGCGGATATGCTGCTCGCGGGCCTGGAGGGTAAGTACGAAACAGCGCCTTCCTTCCGCATCGGTGGTCTGGCCGACGATGCGTCCGGGCATCTTGCGTACATAGTCCTCGCGGCAGGCCATGAAGCCGACATACGGTCCACCATAGCAGAGCGGAATTCCGAGCGGCTGGCCGTCGCCAACGGCTATGTCGAAGCCCCATTCGCCAGGAGTCTTGATGACAGCCAGCGCTGACGGGTCGCAATACTCGATGACCACGCCCTTTGTCTCGTGGACGGCATCGGCAAAGCCTTCGAAGTTCTCGATGATTCCGTAGCGATTCAGGGCAGGGACTATGATTCCGGCTACGTCTCCTGCAGCGAGTTCTGCCTTGAGGCTCTCGAGGCTGGTCTGGCCGTTCTCGGCCTTGATGAAGCCAAGAGGGGTGCCGGAGAAACGCGAATATGTCTCGATGACCTTGACCACGTTGGGCAGGAGAGTCTCGGAGAGCAGTACGCGGGTCTTCTTCTTGGTACATGCCACAGCCATGCGCACGGCCTCCGCAGCTGCGGTAGGACCGTCGTACATGGAAGCGTTGCTTATGTCCATGCCGGTCATCTCGCAGATCATGCTCTGGTACTCGAAGATGTAGCGCAGGGTTCCCTGGGAGATCTCTGCCTGATATGGAGTATAGGCAGTAAGGAACTCGGAACGGGATGTGATGTAAGGAATCACGGCCGGGGTATAATGGTCATATGCACCGGCGCCTGCAAATACCTTCAGCCTTGTGTTCTTCGCAGCAAGGCCCTCGAAGAAGTCGCGGACCTGCTGTTCCGACATGGCGTCAGGCAGGTTGTAGTCCCCTTTATGGATGAATCCGGCAGGCACGTCGCCGTACAGGTCTTCGAGGCGTTCCACCCCGATCCTGTCCAGCATCTGACGAATGTCATCCTCGGTATGCGGGAAATATGAAAATGTCCCCATGATTATTTCTCTATCAGTTTCTTATATGCTTCTGCATCAAGGAGAGCATCAAGTTCTGAAGGATCACTGAGCTCGACTTTGATGATCCAGTTTGCATATGCGTCCTCATTGATAAGTTCAGGGGCATCGTCGATCTCGGCATTGACCTCGACTACCTTACCGCTTACAGGGCAATACAGGTCGCTTGCAGCCTTTACGCTCTCGAGTGCTCCGAACTCCTCTCCGGCCTCGAACTCGTCATCAACCTCAGGAAGGTCGACATAGGTAATGTTCCCCATCTCGGACTGCGCGAAATCGGATACGCCGATAGTGGCAATCTTGCCGTCAACCTTTACCCATTCGTGCGATTCGCTATAAAGCAAACCTTCAAGTACTTTACTCATTGTGATTAATTTTTAATTGTTTATAATTACTTTTTATACCTTGTCTGATAGAATCTCTTCTTCACGACCTTGCCCGGGAATACTTTCTTGCGGATATGGATGAAGAGAGGGGTGTCGAGGGCTGTGTAGGCCTTGTCGACGAGGGCGAAGCAAATGCTCTTGTCAAGGGAGATGGAGTGGTAGCCGGTAGTGACGACTCCGACTTCAGTTCCGTCCTCGAGCTCGACTGGATAGCCCGCGCGAGGGATGGCCTTGTCTTCAATTTCGATACCAACGATCTTGCGGGCAACGGCGCCTGCCTTCTGGGCCACGAGAGCGTCCTTTCCGATGAACTCTTCCTTGTCAAGCGCGCAGAACATTGCGAGACCTGCCATCACCGGCGATATTTCGGCGCTCAGCTCGTCTCCGTACAGAGGCATGCCTGCCTCGAAGCGAAGGGTGTCACGGCAGCCGAGGCCGCATGGAGTCACGCCAGCCTCAAGGAGCCTGTTCCAGAAAGCTACTGCCATCTCGGGATCGGCATATATCTCGAAACCGTCTTCACCGGTATATCCGGTACGGCTTACGATGACTCTCTTTCCGTTGACCTCGAAATCAGTGTATGTATAGAAAACAAGATCCGCAGCCCTGGCAAAACCAAGAGTCTTCACGATGGTTTCTTCGGCCTGCGGTCCCTGGACGGCAATCTGTCCCCACTCTTCTGAACGGTTCTCGACACAGACGTCGAAACCGGCAGTATTCTTGAGCAGCCACTCGAAATCTTTGTCGATATTGGCGGCATTCACCACGAGAAGATAATGGTTCGGAGCTGTCTCCTTGTAGACCAGGAGGTCGTCCACGGTGCCTCCGTCAGGATACAGCATCATTCCATAGAGAATCTGTCCCGGAGCCATCGGCCTGACGTCATTCGTGAAAATATGGTTTACGTATTTCTCGGCATCCGTTCCGCAGACGAAAATCTCGCCCATGTGGGAGACGTCGAACATGCCGACGTTATTGCGTACTGCGAGGTGCTCCTCGACTATTCCTGAATACTGGATTGGCATATTGAAACCTGCGAACGGGCTCATCTTGGCGCCCAGAGCGACATGGCTTCCATACAGCGGAGTGACAAGAAGGTTATCTTCCATGGTGTAATTTAATTATTGTTGTAAAAAGTGTCTCCAAATATAACAAAAAGTAGCGAATTATAATAAAATCCGCTACAATTATAAACCTTATCTTAAATCATAAAGCAAGTCTGAAACCGAAGGTGCTGTTCCCGTGCCCCGGCGCCATCTCTATCTTGCTGGCAATGAGGCAATACTTGGCAGCCATCGCCGCGCTTCCTCCTTTCAGAACGCGGCCCGCGCACCATTCGGAAGCATTTCCGCTCATATCATAAACCCCGATTTCATTAGGTTCCATTCCTTTCACCTTGCACACCCTTATCTTCTCCCTAGGGCTGTTGGCAGAGAACCATCCGACCAGTTCAAGCGCATCGGCTCCCGCATACTTATATCCGCGGGAGCGCGCGCCGCCTTTTGCAGCCAGTTCCCATTCCTGTTCCTCAGGCAACCTGAATTTCCTCCCGGTGATCCCGTTCAGCTTCCAGATGAAGAGCTGGGCATCGTACCAGGTCACATTGATCACCGGCTTGTCCGGATCTTCCGGATAATTGGCCAGCGGGAAATATCCCATGACCGCATACCACAATCCGGCAGTCACTTCAGTACGGCCGATGGCGAAGTCGGATCCAGGTACGGCTACCATGTCGAACTTGACATCACCGACTTTGAAAGTCTCGCTTCCCGTCCCGGTCTCTTTTTCTACAGGCTCGCCTTTCATTGCCGCCACAAGGGCTTCCGGACATGTATCCCCGGTAAGCACGGCAACCCTGAAAGCTGTTGACTGAGATTTGGTATAGCCGGCAAGGCCTTGTCTCTTGTCGTATTGACGTATTACTTTAAGAGAACCCTTGGAAGGCCCTGTAGGATTGAGTTCTACATCATAATCGAAGTAATCGGAAAAGTTATCCGAGCACCATTCAAACCGATTCTTCTTGAAATCACCCTTCCCGGACTTGCATGCATATTCCCACATAGCCTCGGTAGGTATCATGAAAGGAACTCCCGTCTTCTTGGAAAGCTTGGCAACGAACTTCTCGCAGTCATCATAAGAAGGCTTGCCCATGTCCTTTCCGGTCACTGCTTTCCAGAGCTCAGGAGAAACCGCCTGCTCGCTGATGGCATAGCCGTCAAGAAGGGCGATGCTGTGGTCCCTGTTCTCCCCGACAGGAACGCCGTCCTTGCGCGTCCCCACAGAGACAGCGCCGGGTTCAACCTTCACCATCGAGAAGGAAACGCCTCCTACCTCATACGAGTCGCTGAATTCAGCATATTTCTCAGATATGGGAGCCTGCCCGCAAGAAACTGCTGCAAGCGCGATAGAAACTATTGTCAGGAACCTGTTCATGACTTTCAAATTTTCAGACTACAAATTTACATAAAAGAATTCATGCAACATAGCGCGCAGATGCATATTTATCTTGAAATCTTCGTTATTTCCGCCCTGTCCCGGAGGCACTCCTCCACAGATGTCCGTCCCTATTATCGCCCTGCGGTCCAGAAGGCCTTTCAGAGCCGATTTCAGGTGGTTCCAATCCATGGTACCCTGTGTCCAGTCCGCATGAAAATAGAACTTGTCCAGTACGTCCAGGTCGACCGTAAGGAATACCGGAAGATTGCTCTGGGAGATGACATCGAAGAATTCCTCCTCGCTGAAATTGCCCGGAAGGACGGTCACCTTGGAGCCGCACCTCACGCAGTCAGATTCGAGGTCAGGATCTATCCCCGCAATTATAGCATGCTCGAGATAAGGATTGGTCTGCAAAGCAGTATATAGCCAGCCACCGCAGCTCAGCATGTCACTGAATTCGGAATCATGAGTATCGGGATGGTTGTCAAGCATCACAATCTCGAAAGGCCGGTCAATCAGACCGGCCCTTATCTTCGAGATATAATGATAGTCCCCTGCGTCGATCCAGTGGACTGCATCGAAAGGCAAAGCAGAGAGTCTCCTGGCTATTTCCACTTCCGCATCGTCGTCGCAGAAGCAGTTCGTCCCCAGTATGTCCCACATTTCGACAGGGCGCACCCATGGAAAGACGGAGAAGCCCTCGGAGTCGAACATA
>JAFZTP010000046.1 GCA_017618815.1 Bacteroidales bacterium
GACTCCGGGAGAGGACCCTGGCAAGCCTTCTGACGAGGAAAAACCGGGCTCTAAGGAGGATTCTCTGGCTAAGTGGATAAACAACCCGGAGAGGCTCGCCCGAATCGGCCAGAGGCCTGTAATCGAGGTTTATTACACTGAATATACTTCGTCCAGGCTTTTCCCTTCCAGCGATGAGGCCCGCTGCTTCACCCATGTCAACGTGGGCCACGGCCGCTTTGTCAACAAGGATACGGGAGACGGCGGTATCTCCATCGCAGACCCGGACCTTCTCCGCCGCTGGGTGAACGTCAAGAAGAGCTATCCTGAGCTCAAGGTGAAGTTCATGATCGGTGGCTGGGGCAAGAATGCCGACGGCTTCTCCCAGATGGCCCGTGACCCGCAGAAGCGCAAGCTCTTCGTTGAGGAGTGCCTACGTATCGTCAGGGAGTATGGCGTGGACGGTTTCGACATCGACTGGGAGTATCCTACCCATGCCGCCAAGGACGGCGACCATCGCAACGGCGCCATTCCTGAAGACTGGCAGAACTTCGTGACCCTGTTCAAGGAGCTCCGCGAGGCCATGCCGGACAAGATACTGTCTTATGCGGCTTCCGACAGCGGCAAGTACACCGACAACTACGGCGTGCTTCCGTATGTCGACTACATCAACGTGATGACATATTCCGACGGCAATCCGCCTTATCATAACGCTTCGCTCTACCGCAGCGCCATCACCAAGTCCCGCAGCTGCGCGGAGGCCATCGACGACATATTCCACAAGGGGCAGGACATCCCTTACGAGATGATGAACTTCGGAGTGGCCTTCTATGGCCATGGCGACGGCTATGACAAGAAGGAGGGCAATTCCTATCCTTCGTCTGTGGACTACAGCAAGCTTGAGGATATTTTCTTCAGGGGGAAATGCGACGGTTACGACGTGTCCGGCAAGAATTACCGTGTCTGGGACGACGTTGCCAAGGTGCCTTATCTCGCCGACGCGACCGGCAGGATGTATGCCAGCTATGAGGACATCGAGTCTGTCAATGCGAAGGTCGAGTATCTGAAGTCCCGCAACATGCTGGGAGCGATGATATGGGAGTATCGCCATGACAACGACGAGGGCACTCTCCGCAAGGCTGTCCGCCACGCCATGGACGGATATCCGGACGCTCCGGGCCGCCTCGAGAGACCTGACGAGAACAGGCCAGAGCATGTCGCTCCGGTGATAGGCAAGCTCGAATGGTCGAAGGAACTGAAGAAGAGCAGCGATGATTATGTGATCGAGCTCTCCGGCCTCTGCCTGAGCAAGGACAAGGATTTCCTCTGGGGAGTGGGCGACAACGGCCATCTCTACAAGATCAATTTTGACGGCTCATATGAGCTGCACTGGTCATATGACGCGGACATGGAGGGCATAACCATGGATCCTGCGACCGGGGACCTTTATCTGGGCATCGAGCCTAGGAAGGTCTACAAGGTTGCAGCTCCTGATTACAATGCCAAGAAGACCATCATCGAGGTCGAGGAGGCTGCCGACATGGACAATTCCGGAATCGAGGGCATCGCGTGGTACAAGGGTGACCTCTATCTGGGAGCGCAGACCGGCGCCACTCTCTGGAAATATGCCCTCGACGGTACCAAGCTCCAGAAGAAGATGAGCCTCAGGACGGTCGTTCCGACGATTTCGGAGGTGGCTGACCTGTGCTATGATCCGGAATCAGACCTCCTCTGGGTGATCGACTCGAATGAGAAGTCGTCGTCCGTTCCGAACATGCTGCCGTACACAATCTATGTGTTCGACGGCGCTGTGACCAAGCTGATCACTACTTTTGACGTCAGCTCTTTCGCCGACTGGAATCCGGAGAGCGTGTGCGTCGATCATGAGCATAATTGTGTATGGGTAGCAGATGACTGTGGCGATGACTACCCTTCAAGGCTCCACAAGATTTCTTTCGAAAAACTTTAGTACAACTTCGTCATAATAGATGGATTGCGCCGCCAGAGTGCGGCGCAGTCTTTTCAACTTAAACTAATAACTTAAAAAATGTACCACAGATTTTCACTGTTTGCAATGTCGGCGTGCATGTTCGCGATGGCATTGTCGTGCCAGCGGGAAGACGCTGGATCCTATTGTTCCGACAACCAGGAACAAACCTTCACTTTTACTATTGCCCAGGACGAGGCTGACACCAAGGCCGGGTATAACTCTGACGACAAGATCGTATGGAAAAGCGGCGACAAGATTCTGGTCCACGGCGCCGGCTCGTCTTCAAGTTACAGGCAGGTCGTCGAACTGTCTTCTTCCAACATCTCTTCTGACGGCCTTACGGCCACTGTGAAAGTTCCTTCAAGCCTGAAGCCTTATGACCGCTCCGACAGGGGCTATGTCAGCAAGTACTACGCCCAGTATCCTGCGGATGCGGCTCCTGAAGGCAATCTCTATTTCTTCTCAGTCTTCAACACTACTAATTGCATCATGAGGGCCGGCTGCGACGACGGCAACAAGAAATTCACTTTCTACGATGTCAGCGGCGCAGTCTCGTTCAAGGTGAGCGGCGACTTCGACAGCTATGCCTTCTACGGCAACAACTCCGAGAAGATCGGCTACAAGCATTACATGGCCAGGTACGTCAAGACCAAGGACGGCTATGTCAATGACTTCCCGTACACCGGCGACGATCTCGGCGGCACCGGCGAGGCTGTCAAGAAGATCTACAATGACCATCTGACCTGCGACGGAGCCACCAGGAACTATGTCCATATTCCTGACAACATCAGTTTCGACAAGGGCGTGTCCATCGATTTCTACAAGAATGACAAAGTCGTGGCTACCTACAAGAGGACTTCGGCCATCGAGGTGAAGCGCGGCAAGGTCAGGAATCTCGGCGACATCACTTCCAAGCTGGTCAAGGAAGGCGAGGGAGGCGGCGAGCAGCCTCATCTCGATCCGGGCAGGCTTGCCCGTATCGGCCAGATTCCGGTGGTCGAGGTCTACTACACCGAATATACTTCTTCCAAGCTTTTCCCTTCAGTTGAGGAGGCCCGCCTGTTTACCCATGTCAATGTGGGCCATGCCCGTTTCGTCAACAAGAAGACCGGCGACGGCGGCATTACCATCGCTGACACGGACCTCCTTCGCCGCTGGGTTGCGATCAAGAAGGACTACCCTGAGCTAAAGGTCAAGGTCATGATCGGCGGCTGGGGCAAGGCTGCGGACGGTTTCTCGCAGATGGCCCGCGACAAGAAGAAGCGCAAGCTTTTCGTGGACGAGTGCGTGCGTATCTGCCGTGAGTACGGCGTGGACGGCTTCGACATTGACTGGGAATATCCTACCCATGCCGCCAAGAGCGGCGACTACGTCAACGGGGCAAGCCCTGACGACTGGGAGAATTTCGTGACTCTGTTCAAGGAGCTCCGCGAGGCGATGCCTGACAAGATCCTGTCTTATGCGGCATCCGACAGCGGCAAATATACCGATAACTTCGGCGTGCTTCCTTATATCGACTACATCAACGTGATGACCTATTCCAACGGTAATCCTCCGTACCACAACGCTTCGCTTTACCGCAGTTCCATCACCAAGTCCCGCAGCTGCGCGGAGGCCATCGACGACATCTTCCACAAGGGCCAGAACATCCCTTACGACATGATGAACTTCGGAGTGGCCTTCTATGGCCATGGCGACGGCTACGACAAGTCTTCCGGCAATGTCTATCCTTCGACCGTGGACTACAGCAAGCTCGAGGATATCTTCTTCAAGGGCAAGTGCGACGGTTACGACGTGTCCGGCAAGAACTACCGTGTCTGGGACGATGTGGCCAAGGTTCCTTATCTTGCCGACTCAAAGGGCAAGATGTATGCAAGCTACGAGGACATCGAGTCTGTCAATGCCAAGGTCGAGTACCTTAAGTCCCGCGGGATGCTCGGCGCGATGATCTGGGAATACCGTCATGACGATGCCAAGGGTACTCTCCGCAAGGCTACCCGCCACGCCATGGACGGCCATCCGGACGCCCCGGGCCGCCTCGAAAGGCCTGACGACTACAGATAGCCTCTTCCTAAAGGTCGCCCGGATTCCCTGGACGACCTTTTTCATGCTTCGGGCCGGTCTGATGTCGGCGGCGGGCCCTTTTGCGCATCGGCAGCCTTCGCGGTCCAGCGGGCGCTCCGCGGCTTTCCGTCGCGGTCCAGCGGACGCAGGGGGCCGGGGAGCTCCGTTCGCTCACGCTCACTCCGTACCCTCCCACCATCTACTTCGTCCTGCTCCGCAGAACTCGTATCCGGCGGGCCCCTCCCTCTCCCCGTGGCCGAGGGCGAGTCCGCCCTTGCGTATAAACGGCGCTACGGGATTATGATCTCGTAGCGTTTTCCACTCTTGTTGGTCAGAAGCGTGTCCCTGAGCCATGGGTTGGCGTTCTTCAGGGCGGCGTAGCTGATGCCGTTCTGCTCTGCGAAATCGATGAGCGACTCTACCGGAGTCTCGACGGCTACGACCTTGCGGGGCTTCCTGTATCTATATCTCTCGTTTTCCGGCACATTGAATCCGAATTGCTCCGGATGCTCGAAGAAATATTTTGCCGCCAGTATCCTGAACATGTAGCGGGAAGTCTCCTCCACCAGCAGCAGGTCCATCGCGCTCTTCTGGCGCTGCAGTTTCAGCTGTCTGGAGATCCCGGCCTGTCCGGCATTGTAGCTGGCCGCCACGGTGAGCCAGTCGCCATATTTCGCATAGGCCTCCTTGAGGTATTTGCAGGCTGCGACGGTCTCCTTACGGATATTGTATCTCTCGTCAACCACAGTGTTCACTTCCAGTCCATATTTCTGTCCGGTTGCCTTCATCATCTGCCACAGGCCGGCCGCACCTGCCCTCGACAGCGCCTTCGGGTCCAGGTTGCTCTCTATGACCATGAGGTATTTGAGGTCTTCAGGCACTCCCTGTGCCTTCAATATCGGGACTATCTGCTCGAATATACGTTCCGAGCGCTTGAGCATCAGAATGGAGGTCGAGTGCATGTATGTGAATGCGATCATCTCCCTGTCCATCCTTTCGTAGAGGTCGTCTCTGTCGAAGCGGATCTTCTTTCCGGCGAATTCGATGTATTCGGGGACTGCAGGGGCCTTGGGATGGAGCTGTCCGTCGCTCTGGGCCGGACAGAAAAAGCAGGTCAGTGAAAAAATTAGGACAAAAACAGAAGCTTTCATATTCCAAAATTAACTAATTATTCCGAAATTGTATGAATGATTCGACGGGTGGGTCCTGTTTAAAGCTTATAAATGATAAGCAAAATATTGATATTTATTAAGAAATGTTTTTATTTTTTAAAATCTATTTAATATTTTTGCGAATCAGTCCGAAAATTTAGCGCAAATGAAAACTATTATATCGATCCGGGGCGGAATGGCCGGAAGACCGGAGTGGAGACTCCGGGAAAAAGCTGACTTCGAGTTGAATGAAGATGATCATATCGCGATAGTCGGTCCCAACGGGGGCGGCAAGACTTTTCTCGCGGAGATGATCACCATGACCCATCCGATGTATGGGGCCGTCTCGACTTATGATTTCAGCCCGTCCGAGAAGCCTCTGATCAGCGATAATATCAAGTATCTGACGTTCCGGGATTCATATGGCACTGCTGACAGCACATACTTCCTGCAGCAGCGCTGGAACAGTGATACCATCGATCCTGAGATGCCGACTGTCGGGGCTCTCCTGGATCAGGCGTTCGAGCTCAGCGGACCGGACTCCGCCGAGAGAAGGGCCATGCGCGACAGGCTCTATGAGCTTTTCTCAATAGCCCCGCTGCTAAAGTTCCCGATCGTGATGCTCTCCAGCGGAGAATTGCGCAAGTTTCAGATAATCAAGATCCTTTTCTATGAGCCGAGAGTCCTGGTGATGGACAATCCGTTCCTCGGGCTGGACGCCCAGGCAAGGGGCTATCTGCTCGGAATCCTGGATACTCTGGCCGCTTCCGGATGGACCAGGATGATTCTGGTCATGCCGGACTGCGAGCAGACCATGCCGTCGTTCATAACCCATGTGGTCGAGGTCAAGGATCTGGTTGCCGGCAAGAAGGTCCCTGTGGCGGATTTCCGCCCTTCTTCTTCGGTGAAGCAGCTTACCATGGCCACTCAGGATGCCATCCTGAATCTCCCTTCGGAGGCGGCTGCCTGCGAGGATGTGCTGGTGATGAAGTCTGCGTCCGTGAAGTATGGGGACAAGAAGATTCTGGACAAGGTGGACTGGACTATCCGCACTGGCGAGAAGTGGGCTCTGGAGGGTCGTAACGGCTCCGGAAAGAGCACCCTCCTGTCGATGATCTGCGCTGACCATCCGCAGCGCTATGCCAATGATATCAAGATTTTCGGGCTGGGCCGTCGCGCCAGCATCTGGGACATAAAGAAGCGTATCGGCTATGTCAGCCCTGAGATGCACCGCGCTTTCCAGGATGACATTCCTGCGATAATGATCGTGGCCAGCGGCCTGCATGATACTATCGGCCCGGTTTCGTCGATAAGCCGGGAGGAGGCCGCCGTGAGCCGTTTCTGGATGAAGGTTTTCGGCATCGCAGCCCTTGAGGACCGCACTTTCCTGGAGCTTTCGAGCGGCGAGCAGAGGCTCGTGCTGCTGGCCAGGGCTTTCGTCAAGGATCCGGACTTGCTCATCCTGGATGAGCCTCTCCATGGTCTCGACCTCTCCAACAGGTGCCGCGTGAAAGAAATAATCCGGACCTTCTGCCGAAGATCCGGAAAAACTCTTATCATGGTCTCCCACTACAAGGAGGACTTCCCGGACTGCATCACCCACTGGAAGTCCCTCGGGTAACTCATAATCATTCGGCTTTATTATCCTTTCTCTTTAGGGTAGAGAGTAACCGATAGATGCAGTAAAAGCAGAAAACGGCAGAGATTATTATAGCGGAATATCTGGTTCTTGAAACATCTTTTGTCAAGATGTTATCCACCGTATTTGCTATCAAAAGAAGCGCGGAAACAGTCCAGCCGATAGTTTCTTTTTTTATTTTCATGATTGATGGTTTTAGCAGTGTTTGTTTTGTGTAACGCAAAGGTACGAAGGAATCATGAAACAAAAGAAAAACAAGACGAAAATAATCTAAAGATGTCATAACATTATAAGACTAGGACGGAGCGGACGGCCTTTGGGGCTAGCAGACGGAGGCTTTCGTATCCGATGCCCGTTACGCCGGCCATCAGGCCCAGCGACCTTACCGGGTAGCTCAACGTATAGTTGTCCGTCAATACAAGTGCGGCAAGTTTGCGAACGAGCTTTTCGTATGATTCTTTAAGCGACTCGTTGGACTGGAAATAGAGCGAGCTCTGGTGCAGCAGCTCAATGTTTCCGAACGAACCGACATTCAGTCCCATGCAATAAGAAAAGCCTTGCTCTGCGACCTTCTTCAATGCCCTGTGATAGTCTTTCCTGATGGTTGGGTCGTCTATTCCGGCACGCAGCATCTCAAGTCTTACCAATCCGACGCCGCCTGCGCCATGGGCCCATCCCACAGGATATATGTCGTCATCTTTTTCCCTGATGATGTGTTCCCTCAGATCCTTCCAGTTATTATGTTCCTCGCTATAAAGGCTGTTCTCGTAGGAAATAATCTTGTGCATGATTTCCTTGTACTTGACATCCTTTGTGATTTCATATAATCTCAGGAAAGCCAGTGCAAAGCCGGCGGCTCCGTGGCTCAATCCTGCAAGAGGGCGGCTGCTCGTTATCCTCCATCCTATTCCGTCGCCTTCTTTGACCAGGTTGTCGCAGGACATGAGGTAATCCGCGGCCTTTATGGCCCGCTCCAGGCCCAGTTTGTCGGAAGATGCCTTGTAGTAATCTACAAGGGCGCAGATGAACCCGGCAGATCCGTTGACCATTCCGAGACCAGTGTCCTTGGCGGTTATCGAGTCGAAATCGATATCGCGCAACAGTGACCGGTTGCTCGTCAGGTAACTCTCATCTCGCGTGAGGCGATACAGACAGGTGTTCATATAAATGACACCTCCCCATCCGGTGTAAAGTCCCGTTCCTGTAAGCGTATTCTTCCCGTCCTCTATCTTTTCTTGTATGGTCGTATATGCTTTTGCGAACAGCTGCTTCGCCTCGGGATTGTCCAGCAGTTCACCTAAGTAGGCCAGATAGAGGATTTCTCCCGGCATGCCGGAAAACAGGTCGAGAGCCGGCTCGCCTATGAAGAACTCAGTGTTGCTATAATTGCCGGCGTTGAGGCAGATCCAGTTAGCGCCCCCATTGTCGAGAGTTACTATATGCTCCTTTACGAAATCGAATACTTTTAATGCGACCTTTTTCAGCAGGTCTTCTGTGCTGTCTTTTTCAAAGCTGTCCGGGGATATGCCGGTTTTCCCCGGTTTGGCTACATTCTTCTTGAACGACAAAGATGTCTGTATCAGCCAGGACTGGATATTGCAGTCCTTTTCGTTCATATACCTGAGTTTCTGCTCTACCCGTTCCAGGCCTGTCTCCAAAAAGAAGTCTGCCATATATGAGCTGTCGCTATACCATAGATTCTTGGAATCTGTCTTTGTTGAAAACAGAGGGAAGTCCCTGTTCATCAAGTCCTGTTCCTCATGTTCCGCCACGGCCTCAAGAATCTCGCTCTCCTCTGTTGCCAAATTCAGCCCATGATGGATGAACTTCCGGATTTCTTTCTCATCGTGAAGGAAAGATGCGTTGTTCGCCTCGCGGAGAAGGTGTGAGTATGCCACAGTATCTCTGAACAGTACCCTGACGTCGTCGCCCCTGAATAAATCGAGGACTTTGCCCACATCCTCTTTGTGCTCAAGGGTATATCTGTACACTAGTTCGAATCCCTTTACGATAAAGCTTGCATAATCGGCGCTGTCTATCTTCTTCGCCCCTAGCATCACGACGTTGTTCGCATGCTGCAGATGCCCGTTTTCATGCGTGATTACCACATCTCCGTTCTCGAGATACTCGATCTTTTTTTGCGGCAGGATGCTTTCCTGCCCCTCGACATCTGACAGTCCGCTTACATCGAAGTTTTTGTCATCGCCTTCTCCCTTGATGACAAATTTTGTCGGCAACAATCCCGTGCTCAGCACGTTGTCCTCCATCAGCCACTTCCTGACAGTCCCGTCCAGTGAGAAATACGGCGCTAATGCAGCCTCGATGTCTATCAGGACTGGGAAAGGGCCGCAACATATTATGTTCTCATAATGGAAGTCGCTTGCATTGAGCATGTACAGGATAGCCAGCAGGCCTCCAACCCGGACATGATACTGTTCGACTTCGCTTTCTTCAGAGCAGCTTGCCTGACTGATGAATTCTTCCCATCCGTAATGGGCGCGAGTCAATACTTTCGGACTTCGGAATTGTACCCCTGTCCCTTTCTGGAAGAAGTCGAGCAAATCGCCAAAATGCTTGTCCACATTCAGGCTTCGTGGCTTGTAAAGGACTTTTTTATTGTGGTCATATTCCAGCAGGGCGACTGTCTTACCACCTCTGTGCCGGTCTCCCTTGAGATCCAGGCTTGCCGGGAACAGAGGGTTTTCAATGGAGAAGATGGCGGTCAATTCGGTCGAATCAGCGACAATCGCCCTGTATATGTCCGTAAGGAGGGAGGAGACATTTTCAACTTCATTCCGTTCCCATCCCTCATATACAGGATACTGCTGATGGATGTATTCAAATATTTCTTCTTGAATGTCATCATCGACGGATTCGACTCCGCATTTGATAAGCCCGGAAGAGATAACCGGGACGACTGCTTCGATCATTCCCTCAAACCTGTCAAACAGGGTATAGCTTTTTATCGCCGCCTGTATCAGGTTCTTTCCAGTATCCGGAACCTGTTCGCGGATTTTAGCTATGAGTGTTTTCAGGAATCTCGTATACAAACATCCCTTAACTTGTACGTCCAATGTCTTGTCCATTGTCTTTCAGTCTTTAATTATAGCATGTATATGCATATCATTGGCAAAAGATTATTTGCCAAGTGGAACAAATATGAGGCAAAGATGCCACAGCCAACTCGAACGTATCCGTAAAACAGCCCGATCAGAACATGGAGTACCAGATATATGATAGCGTAAATAGCGCCACGGATGTTTACAAAATCCGAACAATTACCAGCATGCATAAGCCCGAAGACAATCGCAGATAAATAGAATATTGCTCGGAAGTTGGCGTTTATTAATTGTTTCTTAAACAGTATGGTTAGAGTACATCCTCCCGCTAAAGCTATGAGGCATCTCAGCACTAGCTTGTCTGTTGAATACATCACGTCTGTCAGCGGGAGTGATACTATGCACCAGAAAAAAAATATAGAAGATATGAGAATGGTTGCAGGACTTCTCCTTAAACAAAGCCTGAAAGATAACTCCTCGACTAATGGCGGGATGGTTATTGTGAACCAGAACGGGAGTGCCGTCATTTTGTTTATGGAAGATTTCGGTACGTCACCTTTGAATATAATCAAACAAGCGGCAAAGATCAGAATCGAGAGAATGTATATCAGGGCAAATGTCGATAATACAGATAATATTTTGTTTGCCGGAATTCTCTTGTTTTCTACGGGTGCCTTTAAGAACTTGATGAAATCGCACATCTCTTTACTTGTTCGACCAATGTCCTGCTTAGTGTCGTTCAGTCTAAATAATATCTCCTCCGGTACTTATTTAAAATATACCTATGATAGTTGGTTCGAGAAGTTCTTTTACGATTTCCCAGCAGCTTTTTCCACTTTTACTGCATTCACCACTGATGGTTCTAATGAATCCGCTTCCTGGTTTCTCACCCCTCTCTCCACCTGCGATGTGAATCATAAGCTCTTCGTTGAGGACCGAGCTCTGCTCTGACATAGCTGATTCAGCCATGTTCCACGCTTTTCTAAGATTATTCATGATGTTATTAGTTTTAAAAAAGAAGGAAACTTTATGGCATTATTTTTTTATTTAGCTCATCAAATGCTCTTTTTATTGGGCCAAAAATCCAGTCCGCTAATGTTCCGCAACTCTTGCCCGACGCATTGCATTCGCCGCTGATAGAGTGGACCCATCCGCTTCCCGGTTTCTCTCCGCCAGCGATGTGACTCATAAGTTCTTCGTTGAGGACTGGACTCTGCTCTGACATAGCTGATTCTGCCATATTCCAGGCTTTTTTAAGGTTCTTCATGATGTTATTAGTTTTAATTGTGCTTGGGTGAATACTGAAGGAGTTTCCCATTATGGGAAACTCCTGTTAGTTGCTAAAAGAATATAGAGATTATATCCTCAGCGAGATCTCGAACAATCTCTCCGCAGCTCTTGCCAGATGAGTTGCATTCACCGCTGATGGTCTTTATATATCCGGTTCCTGGTTTTCCACCAGCGATCTGGCTCATAAGTTCTTCGTTGAGGACTGGGCTCTCCATAGCTGATTCAGCCATGTTCCAAGCATTTCTAAGATTTTTCATGTTGTTATTAGTTTTATTTTTTTGCCTACTTGCTGTCGGGCATCGGCATTCCCGCGAGCTGCGCAACTCTTTATTCGCCAATCGCCTGTATGACTATAATATAGGTAATCATAGAAAGGCGGTTTGTGTAATGTCTGTGTTATTAATGTTCTGTAGCAAATTTAGGAAATTCTAATCCCGGAGACGAAAAAATGGCCCCAAAAACCCTATCGGATTTTCAGTCGTAATACCCTGATAACTAATATGTTATTACATGTATCAAAAACAACAATCTAACACAAATGTTTAACGCACTGAAAATCAGCGCGTTAAACATATAACAAAAATTGTATGTAACTAATCTGTTGTGACTAAGCGACTTACAGCTCGTTCTTGACGTCGGAGACGATTTTTCCGTCGAAAAGATCGATGGTTCGCTGGGCCATTGACGCGTCTTTCTGAGAGTGGGTAACCATCACTATGGTAGTGCCCTCGCGGTTGAGCTCGCAGAGCAGCTCCATGACCTCCTTGCCATTCTTGGAATCGAGGTTACCGGTAGGCTCGTCGGCCAGGATCAGCTTAGGACCAGCGACCACGGCGCGGGCAATCGCAACCCTCTGCTGCTGACCGCCGGAGAGCTGCTGCGGGAAATGCTGCGCGCGGTGGCTTATGTTCATTCGTTTCATGATATCCTCAACCTTGGCCTTGCGTTCCGAAGACGGGACATTCATGTAGCGGAGCGGAAGCTCGATGTTCTCATAGACAGAAAGCTCATCGATAAGGTTGAAACTCTGGAAAACGAAGCCGATGTTGCCCTTGCGGAACTTGGTGCGCTCCTTCTCCTTGAGGCCTCCGACCTCCAGGCCGAGCAACTTGTAGCTGCCTCCGGAAGGGTTGTCAAGCAGGCCCAGGATGTTGAGAAGAGTCGATTTTCCACATCCGGAAGGCCCCATGATGGCCACGAACTCCCCGTCTTTGATCTCGAACGACACGCCGTCGAGAGCGGTTGTCTCTATTTCTTCAGTGGTGAATACTTTAGAAAGGTTTTTTACTTCAATCATATTATTAACTATTTCAAACATTATTCATTCTTGATCGATTCCACCGGATTCGAATTAGCGGCGCTCCAACTCTGGAGAGTCACCATGACGACAGTGATTGCGCTCACTGCGACAAGCGCGAAGACGAAAATCCATACCGGCACGGCCGCCTGGTAGCTGAAATTCGAACGCCAGAATCTTATGATCATATACGCTAACGGACAAGCGATTATGAAACTGCAGCCGCAGAGCAATACATACTTCTTGTTGATCATGGAGAGTATGCTGCCGACACTGGCGCCGTTCACCCTTCTGACCGCGATTTCCTTGCTCAGGAACTGCGTGTCGAAATAGACAAGTCCGATGATACCGATAATGGCTATGAGCAGGGCCACAAGGGATGCAGTGGTCATCAGCCTCTTGATGTTGGTCGTCTCTTTATAGAGGTTTTCGATATTGTCATCCATGAACGACACCTCCACCGTGCTTTCCGAGAAGGTCGAGTCAAACTCGCATACAGTCTTCTTGATATAGTCGATGACTCCTTCCGGATCGTCTGTGATCAGTTTGATGAAGGCGGTGCTGTATGTTCTCCAGCCGTCGGAACCCCAGTTGTAGAGGATCATCGGGGTGACGGGCAGCGCTGCCGTCCTGAAGTTGAAGTCCTTGCATATGCCGACGATGGTTGTGCCATCAACAGCTCCGCGGAAAGGAGCTCCCACGTCCAGCTTTGGATATTTTCGCCTTGTGGCCTCGTTGATGATCACGGTGCCTGTCGGGGACAGGTTGTCGGATTCGGTGAAATCCCTTCCATCAATGATCTCGATTCCGAAGAACGAAGCGAAATCCGGGGCGACTGGATAGACATCGGTCAATGCCCTGACATCGTCATAGTAATATCCCCAGGTCATCCTGGTGTTGGAGAGCAGCGGTCCGTCTCCGAAGGTGACATCCTTTATCGCGGCATTCTGCTTCAGTTTTTCTTCCAATGCGTCATGGCTGTGGCCGGATGTCCCGTATCCGCAGTTGACCTGCAGGATGTTCTCGGATTCGAAGCCCATGTCCTTTTTGATCATGTGCTTTATCTGCACGTCCATAAAAAGGCTTAAGATTATGAACATGAAGGATAATACAAACTGCATTCCGATGAGGATGTTCCTCAGGCCGCGTCCCCTGACGCTGGATGAATACGAGCCCTTGAGCACTATGGCTGCAGGCTGTGAAGTTGCATAGACGGCCGGAATCAGGCCTGCCAGACATGCAATCAATATGGTGACGGCGTAGGAACCCAGAATCAGCCATATATTGTCCATGATCTTCATGCTGCCGAGCACATATCCAGCAAACGGGCTGCCAGATACCAAGTGGAAGAGCAGCAGTGCCAGGAGGAAGGCTACGGTAGCCGTGATTGCCGCGGAGAGTATCTCCTGCAAAATCAGGGAGCCCCTGGAAGCTCCAAGTACCTTGCGGGTGTTGATGGACTTTATCCTGAAAGGAATCCTTGCGAAGGAGAAGTTGACGAAGTTGATAACGGCGATGATTATTATGAGCAGCGCCAGCGACAACAAAGAAAGCGTCATGGTTCTGTCACCGGTGCGTGAGTTGGCCCGAAGGTCCTTTTCGTAGTGGGCATCGTGGAGCCTGACCATTCTGGAACCGTTTGTCAATTCTTCAAGAGCCTTTTCTCCGCCGAAGATTACGGATATCTTTTCGCATGCCAGCCTGAAGGTATCGTCCACCAGCTCCGGATTATCCAGCTTGATGTAAGGAATATATGACCATTCACTATCGCGGGCCAGATTTTCTTCTCCGATTGAAGAAATGGCCTCATAAGGGATGGAGCAATTCTCTGGCAAGTCTTTGAACACTCCGATGACCTCTCGGGCGAGATTGTTGACGAGAAGTGTCTTGCCGACCGGGCTGACGTTTCCGAAGATGGTCTTTGCGGCTTTCTCGGAAATGACTATGCAGTCTTTTTCGTCAAAACCGTCGAGGCATCCTTCCGTGAGCTTTATCCCGAATATGTCGAAAAGGTTGATGTCCGCTTTTACCGAATAGAGGGAGACCTTGTTGTCGGGATTATCCTGGGTGCTGGAGAGAATGCTATATGACATGCTGCAGGTGCCGACATTCAGGACGTTGGGGCTGGACCCTTTTATCTGCTCGATGAGCGGACGGCAGCATTCGGCCCAGTATTCTCCTCCGTCACCGATGAGGTTGTGTTCGAACCTGAATACTTTCTCATGTTCAGGAAAGTTCCTGTCATAAGTCCAGTCCCAATGGACTCTTACCATAAGGGTCATGAAGACGGCAAATGCCACACCCATACCGACGATATTGATTGCCGTCGCAAAAACTCTATTATCTCTCTTTTTCATTTTCAATCAGTTAGCTATTTGAGGTTCAATGTCTGGTTGTCTCCGAAGTTCTCATAGTTTGAGACGATCACTTTGTCTCCTGGATTCAGGCCTTCGATCACCTCGTAATACTGAGGGTTCTGACGACCGATGCGGATTTCCTTGCGCACGGCTCTGTTCTCTCCGTCGAGCACATATATCCATTTGCCTCCGGTCTTCTGATAGAAGCTTCCGCGAGGGATTATGACGGCCTCTTCAGGCTGTCCCAAC
>JAFZTP010000005.1 GCA_017618815.1 Bacteroidales bacterium
AAGCCGAGAGCGCCACGATGAGGATTGTTGCGATCAAATGTTTCATGTCGCAAAGATGAAATCCCCATTCCAGACCTCCAAAAAACGGGGTCAGACAGCTAGAAAGAAGGACGAGAAACTAAGCGGGATGCCGAATGACAAATCCCGCGGACGAATGACTAGGCAATAAATGACTTCAGTTTCGGCACGAATGCCCTTGATACAGGCACGGTGGCGAGGTTGTCGCCGAGAGTCAGGGTGTATCCGTTGGAGTTTCCTCTGGCGTTGGTAATGTTGTTGACGTTGACTGCGAATGAACGGTGGCACTGGAACACGTTCGGATAGTCTTCGAGCTCTTTCAGGACGGCAGCCATGGTCGCCTGTATCTCTGAACATGCCATGCGTCCGTCCTCGACATGAAAGACGTTCACGTAGTTTTTCTGCGCCTCGACGTACAGAAGGTCGTTGATACGGATATGGATATCATTGCCCCTGACTCTGGAGTCATGGATGGTGACCATGATGTCTTCCTGTTCGTCGGTATTCTTGTCCAGCAGCATCTCCAGCCTGTTGCGAAGGTGGTGCTGGTAGTTGCGCGCGGTCGAAATAACAGCGATAATAGTTCCTATCAGCAGGGTCCAGTACAGGAATCTGAGCAGGTAGTCCAGCATTATCGGCAGCTTGAACAGTATGATGATCGTGAAGAAATTGCATGTGCCGATGAAAAGGTTCAGGGCTATGATGGCCAGCACATGATGCCAGATCCTCCAGGTCTTGGCCCTGCGCATCATCGGATACAGGACGACATAAATGAAAAACAGGGTGCAGACGAATGTCACCAGTCCGAAGAGAAGGGAGAACAGAAACTTGTTCCCCTGGAATTCGCTGATGCCGAAAGGCTGGAGGAAATACAGGATGAACACGACTATTGCCGCATATATCAGGCATTCTTTTATTCCCGAGCCGTCGTTTTTTATCGGATACGGATATTTGCGAGTTAGAAATGACATGTCTTATCTCCAATCTTTTGTAAAGATAGCTATTTTTTCTTAAAAAAAGTTATTTGGCGCGTCTTGACCGCCGTTATGGTTTGATTTTTGCTATGTGGGGCATCAAAAGGCCGACTAGTTAACCATTTTTATATCCAAGTAATATGAAACCTTTATTTAAATTTGCTGCAGCTGCAGTAGTTGCTTTGTGTTCAATCAACGGTTATTCACAAAACAAAACTTATTTGTCCGCTGGATATGACCATGTGTCGTACGCTATCAGTGAGGGAAGAATAAGTGGCTCTTTTAATTCAAAACTTGGCCTTCACGCCGGTTTAGGCATGGAGTTCAATTTAGCTTCTAATTTGTATCTCGACGGCCAGCTCAACTATCTGTATGCCAACTTTGAAGAAGGTGGTCTCTCAGTTGACGCACATTCCCTCTATCTCCCTCTCAGGTTGAAGACGAAAGCCCACCTTAGCGAGACGGCTAGTCTTTCTTTTTTCGCCGGTCCGGTGGCTTCTTATGGAATTTCCGGCAAGCTGGGCATCGACGGATATAAAGAAGATTTATATGACAGCAACTTGGAACGCTTTGACGTTAAGGCCGGAATTGGCTGCGGCATTGAATTCAATGATAGATTTGGCATCAATGTCAGCTACGACTGGGGACTTCTGAATCTGGTTGATGAGGATACTTCCAATAAAGTAAATGTTCTGCAGGCCGGCATCAGATTGTACTTTTAATATTTTCTCTGAAACATGAATCTGGAACAACAAATCCAAGAGGCCATCAAGGAAGCGATGAAGGCCAAGGATGCTGTGGCGATGAATGCAACACGCGCAATCAAGGGAGAGATCTTGCTTTTCAAGACTGCCGAGGGAGGATCAAAGGAAGTTTCTGACGGAGACATCCTCAAGATGATCCAGAAACTGGTTAAGCAGAGGAAAGAAGCTGCCGAACAGTATGTGGCTGCCGGCCGCAAGGATCTCGCAGACAATGAGATTGCCGAGGCTTCGGTCATGGAGAAATACTTGCCGGCACAGCTTTCTGCTGAAGAGGTCAAGGCAAAGATCCAGGAGATCATCGCCCAGACAGGTGCTTCTTCCATCAAAGATATGGGCAAGGTCATGGGGCTGGCCAACAAGGCTCTCGCCGGTCTTTCTGACGGGCGCACGATCTCGACCATTGTAAAACAACTACTCAATCAATAGGACATGTGACCTTTACCTGGATTTGTCACAAGATTCTAATTCCAGCAGTCAGTTTGGCCTGATCGGCGCCCTTGTGGACATGGCTGCTTCGGCCATCGTCACGGCTACGACGAAACATATCGAGGCCGCAAGGATGACTAACAATTACATCTTCCAAGACATTCCTCGCGGTAAATACAGCCCGATGTTCATGAATGACAAAGGCGTACGTGCCGACAAGAAAGACATCAAGAAGACTGTAAGGAAGAAATAGTATCGTTTAAATCCATAAAGTATTGACAAGGCTCTTTTCCCGACGGATTTGAGTCTTGTCATTAAAAAAAATTGCTAACTTTGCGGTCCAATTCACTAAGAAGCCTATGTTATCACACGGACCGCTAATTTCAGTCATTCTATGCGTGTACAACGTCGAGCCTTACATCAGCCGTTGTGCAAGGTCGGTATTCGGACAGACCTATCCGAATATTGACTTCATTTTCGTAGATGACGGAAGTCCGGACAAATCTATAGAAATCCTTGAAGACATCCTTGACAAGGAATTCAGCCATCTTAAACAGAGAGTCACGATTGTCAGACAGCCTAATGCCGGATTGCCGGGAGCAAGGCTTGCCGGTCTCAAGGCTGCAAAAGGGGATTACGTCCTTTTCCTTGACCCGGACGACTGGTGCAAGACAACCATGGTGGAGAAGTTGGTCGAAGCGGCCGTCAATAAGAATGCTGACGTCGTCGTATGCAATTACTTCAATGCCTACCGATACATCGTGGTGCCGAGAAGGGAAAAGAAGTATGATGACAGGTCATCGACGCTGCGCGCCCTAATGTGCCATCATCATTTCCGCGGATACCTCTGGGACAAACTCGTGAAGAGAGAGCTGTACCAGGATCTCTATGACGATCCTGCCTTTTATTTCCCTCAAGAGTGCCACTGCGAGGATCTCGTGATGACGGCCCAGGTCGTACACAGGGCTGATGAAATCGCATTTATCAAGGACAGGCTGGTCTATTACAATAAAGTCAACCCTCATTCCGCATCGAAGCGAAAGAGATACTTGCAGACCTCGGAGGTGATTCACAACATCATGGGCGTGTTCATGCATTATCACGGCAGCGAGAATTCGCCGTTCAAGGGAATTGAAGAGCCTGTGCTGCTGAGTGTCGCATCTCAGATAGTGAAGATACATGCGCCAGAAATGTTTGACGAGTATCCTGTCATCATGGAGGTTTGCGCTCCGTTGATTGAGAGCTTCCCTAACATGAGAGTCTTCAAAGACATCCCATTCCGCACCCAGCGCAAGATCAAGGAATTCTTCAAGGCCTTGAAAGATGGTCGAAAGTAATCGTTACGTGTCCGACCATTATCCGGTCGTCGTGACGTTCACATGGACGCTTTTTTCTATATGATTGCGATTATTTGTATCGTTTAATCCCCAATAATTGGGATTGCCACACAGCAACAATCTCTCGACCTTTGTGTTTCAAAAAAATCAACCGACACAAAGATGAGACTAACAATGAGATTATTGCCCGCGCTGATGTTCCTGAGTATCTGCTCATTTGCGCAGAATGGGACAGGAAAGATAAAGGGCGTTGTGATGGATGACTCCGGAGATGAAGCCCTGACCGGAGCCACATTGATAATTGAAGAACTTAAAATAGGGGAGACTGCCGGAAAAGACGGAGACTTCTCTTTCTCAGGGCTGAAGGCCTCGACCTACACTGTAAGCGTGGATTACATGGGATATGTTGCCCAGTCTAAGAAAGTCACAGTGACGGCCGGCCAGACCTCTCAGGTAAATTTCTATATGAAGGCCGAGCCGCTTTCTCTGGCACAGGCCGTAGTTCTCGGAAAAAGCGAGGCGAGAAAGGTGCGCGAACAGGCAATGCCCGTATCCGTAATCAGCATGAAACAGCTCCAGGGAACTGTGAGCGACGTGCAGGGAATCCTGGCGAAGACTGTCGGGGTGACCGTGCGTTCCTCTGGAGGAGTCGGCAGCGCCTCCAGGCTGTCAGTGCGTGGCCTTGAAGGGAAAAGGATCGGATTCTTCATCGACGAAGCGCCGATGAATGACCAGTCTGACTTCATCGACCTGAATGACATCCCGGTAGACATGATCGACAGGATCGAAATCTACAAGGGCGTCGTTCCTGCCAAGTTCGGCGGTTCTTCGATGGGCGGTGCGGTCAACATCGTGCTGAAAGAATATCCGGACCATTATGCGGATGTCAGCTATTCGCGTGAATCATTCAACATGAACCAGGCCCAGACTGTATTCAAGAGGAATCTCCGAGAGGCCGGAATAGTATTCGGCATCGGCGGTGGCTATACTGATGCCGAGAACAGCTATACGATGGAATCCCCATATGTCAAAGGCCTGAAGATCAGGAGGGACCATGACCGCTTCAGAAAAACTCTGTTCGGAGGAAGCCTGAAGGCGAGGAAATGGTGGTTTGACAAGGTCGAGTTTGAACCGGCATTCGTGCACACTTATAAAGAGGTTCAGGGAATTGAAACTGACATACGAAAGGCTCATACTACGTCCAGCATGTTTGTCATTTCGAACAAACTGGAAAAAGATGATTTCTTCATCGAAGGACTAGACCTTGACATGAGCAGTGCGGTGGCGTACTCTGAGGCCTGTCTGGTAGATACGGCCAAAGTATGGTACGACTGGGTAGGTAACTCATATCCGACATCGTCAATTTATGGAGGGGAACTCGGTAACAGGTTTGCGTCCGATTCCAAGAACATCAAAAAGACTTTTGTAAACAAGCTGAATCTCGAGTATCTGATCAACAGCCATAATTCCGTCAGCATCAACTCTGTTGTCACCCTCGCTAACGGTTCTCCGTCTGACCCTATGAAGGAAAAGAGCCTGGGCAAGAAGACAGACTTCGATTCCAGGATGAGAAGCTGGGTGGGAGGATTGACTCATGATTTCCGCGCGGCAGGCGACAAATTCCTTAACTCCCTCACAGCCAGGTATTACTGGTATTCTACCAAGACCAAATATCAGAACGTTTACACGAACACTCCTGCCGAGGATATTTCAATTAACAAGTCTAGCCTGGGCTTCAGCGATGCAATGCGCTACCGTATTACTCCGGCGTTCATGGCAAAGCTTTCCGGAGGTTACGACGTCCGCATTCCTGCGGAAAACGAATTGCTTGGAAACGGATATACGATCATACCTTCAGAGAAGCTGCTGCCTGAACGTAACATGAGCATAAATGCAGGTCTTCTATATGATGTCGCGGGAACTCATCCAAGCAACCTTCAGGTTGAGCTGAGCGGTTATTACATGTATCTCAAGGACATGATCCGTTTCGCCAAGGGAATCCTTGGGGCACAGTATCAGAATTTCGGCGAGATGAGGACTCTCGGCGCCGAGCTGGAGGTCAAGGCGGACATTTTCCCTTTCCTCTACGGATATGGAAACGTGACTTATCAGGACCTGCGCGATGTCAGGGAAAAGGAGGAGGGAAGCAACCTTCCTAACCCTACGAAAGGAAAGAGGATGCCGAACATTCCTTATTTCATTGCCAATGCCGGACTGGAATTCCATAAGGAGAATCTCTTCGGCGGTAAAGACCAGAACACCAGGTTTTTCGCAGACATGGCCTTCGTCGAGGAATATCTCTATGATTTCGAGATTACGGATGATGTAAAGCGCCGTATCCCGAGAAACACGACAATAGATCTTGGATTCGAGCACAGCTTCTTGTACCAGAGACTGTTCATATCCGGAAAAATCAAGAATGTTACCGATGCGAAGGTTCTCTCGGAGTTCAACCAACCGTTGCCTGGACGCAGTTTTGGCATCAAGCTTCGCTACATCTTCAGATAGAATAACACACAACTTAAATATATTAAAATGAACGTAAAGAACAGTTGGCGACTTATCGCCTTGAGTGCAATGATGCTTGCAAGCGCATCATGCGGAAAAGATGATTCAGACGATCCTGCACCGGACAAACTTTTCGGAGGAGAAGGAAACGTCCTCATTGAGACTACAGTCAAGAATTCTGACGGCGCAAGCGGACAGTCATATCTCCAGCAGATTCCGCAGATATCAAGTTCTGTAAACATGTCACAGGGTATTCAGATAGGATTCTCGGCAACCATCTCGACAGTAGGTAATGACGTCTTCGTGTTCCCTGAGTTTGGAACAGCAGGCAAACAGAGCATCGTCAAGTACGAGCATACCCCAAAGGGACTGAAACTTGCCGGTGAAATGCAGATTATCCCTAATTCGTATCCTGTCAACCTTACAAAGATTTCGGAAGACAAGGCATACGTGCCTATGTACAACCTTGGAAAGGTGCTTGTCATTAACCCGAAGACTTTAGAGAAGACAGGCGAGATAGACCTTACTGAATATGCATTCAACGACAGCAGTGCGGATCCGGCACAGGGCCTCTTACATGATGGATACTATTATCTTCCATTCGACCAGATCGGTGCCAACTGGATGCCATATGACGAATACAGACAGGTGGATGTCGCAGTAATAGACGCATCTTCCGACAAGGTGGTGAAGGTGATAAGCGAAAAGGCCAGCGGTCTTTGCTTCCCGACACGTCCGTTCCTCAAAGACATGATCTTCGTCAACGAGCAGGGTGATATCTATGTCGCTTGCGCAGGCTATTTCGGATATAATCCTGAATATGTAAAGAGCGGCTTCGCATGCATTTCCGCCTCAAAGAAAGAGTTCGATGAGAGCAAGACCTGGGATATAAGCGACACCCCGATCGAGGGCTGCGATTACAAACCGGCTACGATCTATAACTGCAAGTACATCGGAAACGGAAAGGTAGCGGCATATGTGGGCGTCATTGAACTCATGGGAGACAACCCTTATACAGCAAGGAACTCCATGGCAGTAATGATCGACCTGAACAAGAAGACAATCAAGAAGATCGAAGGCGTACCATATACCGACGGCCACAGCGTGGTCATCGAATATCATGGCGGAGAAGTGCTTTTCTCTTCATTCGGAGTAGACAAGGCCGGCATCTTCGCTTATAATCCGGCCACGGAAGCCGTCAGCCATCTGATGGCATCAAGCGTGAATATCGCTTACCTGCACTTCTTCGAGTAGTAGCAGGGGCGTAAAATACCCATAAATAGGGATTGTATACTAGGCTGATACCCAGTAATTTTGTGTGTGTTAAAACCAAAATTATATGAAACGGTCAAGTGTACTATCCCTTTTCTTATGCGCAATCCTCTGGCTTGCTGCAATCTGTCTGTTTGCATTTACCGGCAGCATACATCCCGCATGCTATGCATACGCAGGTACATTCATTCCATTCGTGTTCGCACTCATCTATCTTTATGCGGCATCAAAGCTGAAGAATTTCGGGGTGGCGACAATCCTGAACGGATTCCTGCTTGCCGTATTCCTGATTGTCGGAGAAGCCGATGCGATAATGGCTGTCATATTCATCGTGCTGGCCGTCATTTCCGAAGTTTTGAGAAAAATCTATGGCTATGACACAAGGAAGGGGACCAGGCTGAGTTTCATTCCGATGGCATTCACATTCTACGGATATGTATCTCACTGGT
>JAFZTP010000047.1 GCA_017618815.1 Bacteroidales bacterium
GCAACCCTCTGCTGCTGACCGCCGGAGAGCTGCTGCGGGAAATGCTGCGCGCGGTGGCTTATGTTCATTCGTTTCATGATATCCTCGACCTTGGCCTTGCGCTCGGATGACGGGACATTCATGTAGCGGAGCGGCAGCTCGATGTTCTCATAGACGGACAGCTCGTCGATAAGGTTGAAACTCTGGACGACGAAGCCGATGTTGCCCTTGCGGAACTTGGTGCGCTCCTTCTCCTTGAGACCACCGACCTCCAGCCCGAGCAGCTTGTAGCTGCCGCTTGATGGGTTGTCCAGCAGGCCCAGGATGTTGAGAAGAGTCGATTTTCCGCATCCGGAAGGACCCATGATGGCCACGAATTCGCCATCCTTGATCTCGAACGACACACCGTCGAGAGCGGTAGTCTCAATTTCTTCAGTGGTGAATACTTTAGAAAGGTTTTTAACTTCAATCATAACATTATCAATTATTCATTACTCATTCTTAAGTGAATTTGCCGGATTGGCGTTGGCGGCGCTCCAGCTCTGGATGGTCACCACGGCGACGGTGACTACGACTACAACGACCAGCGCAGCTGCGAAAATCCATGCCGGCACGGCCGCCTGGCAGTAGAAATTCGAACGCCAGAACCGGATGACCGCAAATACTATCGGACACGCGATCAGGAAGCTGATGGCACAGAGACGGATATAGTTCTTGTTGATCATGGCGAGGATGCCGGCCACGGACGCTCCGTTCACCCTCCTCACGGCAATCTCCCTGCTCAGGAACTGGGTGTCGAAATATACAAGCCCGATGATGCCGATGATGGCGATCAGAAGGGCTATCAGGGAAGCGGCAGTCACCAGTTTCCTGATCTGGGTCGTATCCTTGTACAGTTCCTCGATCTTATTGTCCATGAATCTTACGTCCACGGTGTTCTCGGAGAAGGTCTGGTCAAACTCACAGACTGTCTTCTTGATGTATCTGATGGCTTCTTCCGGATTGTCGGAAGACAGCTTTACGTAAGCCGTGTTGAATGATCTCCAGCCGTCCATTCCCCAGTTGTACAGGATGATCGGAGTGATCTGGAGGGCAGCGCTCTGGAAGTTGAAATCTTTGCAGATGCCTATGATGGACGTGGTCGAATTGGCCCCGCGGAACGGAGAGCCTGTCTTCAGATTAGGATATAGCCTGCAGAACGACTCGTTGGCGATAACCGCACCGTGCGGGCTCAGGTCGTCGGCATCCGAGAAGTCTCTTCCGTCCACGATGTCTATTCCAAAGAAGGATGCGAAGTCAGGGGTTACCGGAAAGACCTTCGTCAACCCTCTTCCGTCCTCATAGTCAAAACCCCAGGACATCCTCAGGTCCGCAAGCAAAGGACCGTCGCTGAAAGTCACATCCTTGATGCAAGCATTCTGCTTGAGTTTTTCCTCGAACGCCTCGCGCCTGTCTCCGGCACGGAAGCCGCAGGCAACCTGCAGGATGTTGTCCGTCTTGAAGCCCATGTCCTTGTTGATAAGATACTTTATCTGGACATCCATGAACAGGCTCATGATTATGAACGCGAAAGAGAGGACAAACTGCAGTCCGATGAGGACGCTCCTCAGCCAGCGCCCCTTGACGCTGGAGGAATACGAACCCTTGAGCACCATGGCTGTCGGCTGCGAGGTGGCATACATTGCCGGAATAAGACCGGCGACGCAAGCTATAAGTATTGTCAGTGCATACGAGCCGGCAATCAGCCACAGATTGTCCATTATCTTCATGCTGCCGAGCACATATCCGGCGAAAGGGGTGCCTGAAACCATACGGAAGAGCACCAGGGCCAGGATGAAGGAGACGGTAGCCGTAAGTACTGCGGACAGTATCTCCTGCATGATGAGAGCCCCTCTTGATGAACCGAGTACTTTCCGGGTGTTGATGGACTTTATCCTGAACGGGATTCTCGCGAAAGAGAAGTTGATAAAGTTGATGATCGCGATTATTATGATGAGCAGTGCCAGCGACAGGAACGACAAGGTCATTATCTTGTCTCCTCCGCGCAATTCCGCGGTCAGGTCCTTCTCGAAATAGGCTTCGTGGAGGTTGACCAGCCTGAAGCTCTTTCTGAGCTCATCAACCTCATCCCCGATAGCCGCCTCTTCGGAATATAACTCTACAAACTTGTCGAAAGCGAGACGGGTGGTCTCGTCGATAAGCTTCGGGTCTTCAAGCTTGACGTATGCGTAATAAGCCCATTCGTACTTGTTTGTTATATCCCTGTCCTTCAGGGAGGTAAATGTATCCTTGCAGATTATGCAGTTCTTTGGCAAGTCCTTGAATACACCTGCGACTTCAATTGAATACCCGTTCAGGAACATGAGCTTGCCGACCGGGTTTTCGCTGCCAAAGAGCTTCTTTGCGGAGGTCTCCGAAAGTGCGATGCAGTCTTTCTTGTCGAAGTCTTCCGGGCTTCCTTCCAGAAACTCCACCCCGAACATGTCGAACAATGTGCCTTCGACGGCCATGTTGTGGAGAAATACCTTTTCGTCGGGAGTCTCCTCGAGGTTGCACAGGACTCCTTCCGGGAATCCGCAGGTGGCGACGCTCTGCACGTTCGGGCCGGCTGTCCTGACACTTTCAATGAGGGGGCGGCTGCTGTATGCCCAGAAGTCCCCGCCGTCAATGAGATTGTGCTCGATCCTGAACACCTTCTCATGCTCTGGGAAGTTCCTGTCGTATGTCCAGTCCCAGAGGACCCTTACCATAAGGGTCATGAAGACAGTCAGGGCTACGCCCATTCCTATTATGTTGATCAGGGTGGCTACAAATCGGTTATTCTTCTTTGTCATGGTCAAGAGCTATTTGAGGTTCAGGATTTGGTTGTCTCCGTAGTTCTCGTAGTTGGACACGATCACCTTGTCGCCCGGGTTGAGGCCTTCGATTACCTCATAGTACTGAGGGTTCTGACGACCGATGCGGATTTCCTTGCGCACGGCTCTGTTCTCTCCGTCGAGCACATATATCCATTTGCCTCCGGTCTTCTGATAGAAGCTTCCGCGAGGGATTATGACGGCCTCTTCAGGCTGTCCCAAC
>JAFZTP010000048.1 GCA_017618815.1 Bacteroidales bacterium
CCTGCGATGAGTCCGGTAATATCATCGGACCTGAGCATGTCCGACTCGATTTCCGAGATCATCTCCATCTTTCCATTGCTGCCGTCAACCTTGTACAGCTTGCCCTCCGGCGAGATGACGTAATGGTATCCATCGTGTCTGGCAGTCACAAAAAGACACTTAAGGCCTGTATTCTCAACCTTTCTTATGGAAGGGACACGGTCGTCGCTGAAAGTGATGAGATCGGTGTCACGGCGTGAAAATATACACAGCCGGCCATCGCCGAGAATGGCCATGTGCCGGATCGTCTCTCCTTCGGCATATGTCATGTCCGGGTATGTGGTGAGCACGGATGATTCAGTGTCGAAATACTGGAGCTTGCCTTCTCCGTTAATCGAGAACAGATTTCCATCCTCAGTCACGGCCAGTCCGGAGCTGAAAGCCAGATTGTCGTAGAAAGACACGTCCTGGGTGATCATGTCCAGACGAGCGGTCCCGTAGTTTGTCTGCAAATACAGATACTCCCCCGTTCCCGGAATGATATGCCTGATCTGGTTGCCGGAAAAGTAATTCTTGCCGTCGGAAGCGACGAATGTTTTCAGCGTGTTGCCGTCCCATATGTTCAGACCATCCATAGTACCGATGTACAGGTGTCCGAGAGAGTTCTGATGTATGGCGCAGATGGCATTGTTCGATATGCCCTCTTGTGACGAAATAGTCTTGACACGCGCACCTGAGGCGCTGACTGACAATAACATCACCCATAATGCCGCAGTATATTTCAATGCTTTTGTTTTCATGAAGGCCACAGTCTTGACGATACCGCCGCAAATATAGCCAATAATTGCCATTTTACGACAAAATGCATGATTCTTTCCTAAATAATGCATTTTTGTCACAAAATGAGACAACGACACGGATGCGAAATATTATTATTGCAACGTTAAAAATAGAGGAAGTAAAAACGTTACAATGACTGCAAATTAAATATCATGAAAAGACTGATTCCTATCATCCTACTTTTATGCGTCGCATCCACCCTGGCATGTGATGCAAAGAAATATGAGTCGAAGCGTCCTGCGGAAGAGGAAAGACTCTTTGTCTCAGCAGCCGTCGAGGCCAAGATCCAGGAAGTGACAAAGCTGCTTAAGAATGACAGGCTGGCATGGATGTTTGCCAACTGTTTCCCGAACACGCTTGACACTACGATCCATCCGGTAGGAGAATATGACACCTTCGTATATACAGGAGACATCCATGCGATGTGGCTCAGGGATTCGGGCGCGCAGGTATGGCCATACATCACCCTGATCAACGATGATCCCGAGCTCAAGAAACTCATCGCAGGCGTGATTCTGCGCCAGTTCAAATGCATCTGCATAGACCCATACGCAAATGCATTCTACAAGGAGGAAGACAAGAGGGGCGAATGGGCCAAGGACGTAACGGACATGAAGCCGGGAGTTCATGAGAGAAAATGGGAAATCGATTCCCATTGCTATCCGATCCGCCTCGCGTATAAATATTGGAAGGAGTCCGGAGATTCTTCGATCTTCTCCGACCTCTGGATCAGGACGATCGAGAACGTGCTGAAGACCTTCCATGAGCAGCAGAGAAAGGACGGCGTGGGCCCATATACGTTCATGCGCAACACCACCAGAGCCTTCGATACGCTGAACAACAACGGTAAAGGCGCTCCGGTAAATCCGGTAGGCCTTATAGTGTCTTCGTTCCGTCCTTCCGACGACGCCACTACACTTCAGTTCCTTATCCCTTCCAATTTCTTCGCGGTCACTTCGCTCAGGAAGGCTGCCGAGATTCTTACTGAAGTGAACAAGAGGGAGGACCTCGCTGCACAGTGCCTCGAACTTGCAGACGAGGTAGAGGCCGCCCTTAAGAAATATGCGACGTACGAGCATCCTGAGTTCGGAACCATCTACGCTTTCGAGGTAGACGGCTTCGGCAACCATCTGCTCATGGACGATGCTAACGTACCTAGCCTCCTGGCAATGCCTTACCTCGGCGACGTAGACATCAACGACCCGATTTACCAGAACACCCGCAACTTCGTATGGAGCGAAAGCAACCCATACTTCTTCAGGGGCAAGGCTGCCGAAGGAATCGGCGGTCCGCACATCGGTTACGACATGGCCTGGCCTATGTCCATAATGATGAAGGCTTTCACAAGCCAGGATGACAAAGAAATCAAGTGGTGCATCGAGACACTCATGAAAACAGATGCCGGGACAGGCTTCATGCATGAGTCGTTCAACGTCGATGACCCGGAAAAATATACGCGTTCATGGTTTGCATGGCAGAACGGACTCTTCGGAGAACTGATTCTGAAACTCATCAATGACGGCAAGCTTGGAATGCTCAACAGCATCAAAGTGAAATAGCAACAACCTACTAATCACAAAAACAACTAAATTTACTATTCAATTACTATTATGAGTGCAATTCAAGTATCTAAACATTGGCTGGTTTCAGCATTCCTATGTTTAGTATGCTGTTTCGGTACCGCCACCGGGGCAGCAGCTCAGGGCAAGTCTTCCCAGACAGTACAGGGTATTGTCACGGATGCTGCCACGAATGAACCGGTTGCAGGCGCTCAGGTTTGGATCAAGGATTCGTCCTATGGTACCATAGCTGACGCGGAAGGCCGCTATTCAATCAAGTATGAAGGCAAATATGCCACCCTTTGCATCTCTTTCTTCGGATACGAAGATGCATTCGTTGAACTTACCGGAAAGGACCAGACCGCAAACGTGGCCCTTAATGAAGGCTCCCTCATGGTCGAGGAGACCGTCGTAGTCGGATACGGCACACAGAAGAAAGCAAGTGTCGTCGGCGCGATTACGACCATCGCTCCTGACCAGCTCACCGCTCCTGTAGGCAAGCTCTCAAACATGCTCGGTGGTAAGGTGTCAGGTATCATCTCCTTCCAGAACAACGGCGAGCCTGGATCAAGCTCTACCTTCTGGATCCGTGGTGTATCCTCCTTCTCCGGCGGAAACACTCCTCTCTGTCTCGTCGATGGTGTAGAGCGCTCGCTTGACCTCGTGGACCCTAACGACATCAAGGAGTTCTCCGTCCTCAAGGATGCATCC
>JAFZTP010000049.1 GCA_017618815.1 Bacteroidales bacterium
CCGATGAAATGGGTTGACGACCTCCAGAACAACAGGCTCTTCGGCAGGTTCTCCACATTCTCCAGGATGGTGGCTCCGGTAGTCGTAAAGCCGGACACGCTTTCGAACCAGGCATTCGCGACTGTGAACGGGCCGCCCCAGAGCACGTACGGGAGCATTCCGAATATGAAGGAGAGGGTCCACGAAAGAAAGATGATCATGAATCCGTCTTTCAGGGTGATCTCGGAAGTGTTCCGGACGAAGATGAACGGGAAGGCTCCGAAGATGAACGTGATCATGAAACTGATGAGCAAGGCAGCGAGAGCGCTGTCGTTGCCGTTCAGCAATGACACGATGACAGAAAGCAGCATGAACAGCGCACTGACGAGCAATGCGTAGCCTACGTTTCTGGATATGACCTTAAGGTTCATTATTGACTGTCTTTCTGGGAGAGCGCATCACGCAGGGTGTGCATCCTCTTGCGCAGCTGCTGGTTCTCTTCGATGACTTCGGTAAGCCCGTCGTTGAGCTCCCTGAGCTGGTCGTCTCCCTCGAAGGAATAGTTGTATTTCTTATTGAAAGCGCGGTAGTTGTCCAGCCCGCGCAGCATCTTGTAGATAGGATTGACGTAAAAAGCCAGTATGAACGTGAGTAGCATTATTACCAGCACGATTCCTACGGCAACAGCAACCGCACCCGGGATGATGCTCCTGTAGAATCCCCTTTCGAAAGTCTCGGAGTTCCTCTGGAGTTCGTTGTAGATGGCCGTATTGAGGATATCTATATCCCTGTGCATCCTGTTGTACACCACCTGCAGCCTCTCGAAGAACCATGACCTGGTGTCGATGAAATCCGACTGCAGGACATTCGGGAGTTCCAGGGATGTCAGCATGTAGGCCGACCATGAATATACGACAGAATCGGCCAGATGCTGCTTGTTGATTGACGTAAGAGCCAGTCGGAGACTGTCGCAATGGCTTATGAAAGCCTCCCTGTTGAAGTCCGGAAGTTCGCTGGCGGTACCGTCGCCGACAACGGAAAGAATCTGGAGGTTGTAGGCGTCGGTCTCGTTGGCTATCTGCTGGGCAGCGTTGATGCTCTCGATATTGTCTGCGATGAGCGTAGAAACGTAATTGCTCATCCTCGAATACTCAAGGATGGATATAAAACTGGAAATTAGCAAGATGACGGCTATCGAGCTGAGGGCGAGCGTAAGCTTCATCCTCATCGTCAGCCTGAATCCCTTGATTCTTGATCTTAGTTTCCTGAACATCGCTATAGTCGCTGGCTATTCTGGTTTGTAAGAATCCTTCAGAGCCGTAGTCTTGTTGAATACAGGTTTCTCCGGAGTAGAATCCTTGTCCATAACATAGTATCCGGTGCGCTCGAACTGTACGGCGATTCCGGAGTTGTCTTCTAGAAGCGCAGGCTCTGCATATCCCTCAGTAACTATGAGAGAGTCCGGATTGAGGAAGTCCTTGTAATCCCTGTCCTCAGGCACCTGGCTCATGTCAGCAAGAGTGAAGAGACGGTCATAGTTGCGGAGCTCAAGAGTCTTCATGTGGGCAGTAGACACCCAGTGGATGGTACCCTTGACAGAACGCCACTCCCCTGTCTGAGGATGCGTAGTCGGGTCATAGGTACATTTGAGCTCTACTACGCGGCCGTTTTCATCCTTGATGACTTCGTTGCACTTGATGATGTAGGTGTATTTGAGACGCACCTCTCCGTCTGGCTTGAGCCTGAAGAACTTCTTAGGAGCATCCTCCATGAAATCCGCCCTGTCGATGAGAATCTCGCCGCTGAAAGGAACCTTGCGGGTCTTCCCTTCCGGCTCGGCAGGGTTCAGAGGGCAGTCGAAATACTCGACTTTGCCCGGCTCCCAGTTGGTGATGGTGACCTTTATCGGGTCCTGCACGACCATGTAGCGGTTAGACCTGGCATTGAGGTCCTGACGGACGCACCACTCAAGCAGCTGCAGGTCAATCAGCTGGTCTCTCTTGGAAACGCCGATCTTTTCGCAGAACATCTTGAGCGCCTCGGCGGTATATCCACGACGGCGCACGCCGCAGAGCGTAGGCATGCGAGGGTCATCCCAGCCGCTTACGAGGCCTTTCTGTACCAGTTCGAGAAGCTTTCTCTTGCTCATCAGCGTGTAGGTCAGGTTAAGCCTGGCGAACTCGTACTGATGGCTTGGGAAGATGTCCAGGGTCTTTATGAACCAGTCATAGAGAGGCCTGTGCACGTCGAATTCGAGGGTGCAGATGGAATGGGTGATATGCTCGATGGAGTCGCACTGGCCGTGGGTGTAGTCGTACATCGGATAGATGCACCATTTGTCTCCCGTACGGTGGTGTGACGCATGTTTGATTCTGTAGAGAAGCGGATCACGGAACATCATGTTAGGATGCGCCATGTCGATCTTGGCCCTGAGGACCTTTTCTCCGTCGGCGTATTTTCCGGCCTTCATCTCGCGGAAAAGCTTGAGGTTTTCCTCTACGCTGCGGTTCCTGTAAGGGCTTTCCACGCCTGGCTTGTCGATGGTTCCCCTGCCCTTGCTTATCTCTTCCTGGGTCTGGTCATCGACATATGCAAGTCCCTTTGTGATAAGCAGTTCAGCCCACTCATAGAGCTGGTCGAAGTAGTCGGAGGCATAGAGTTCCTTGTCCCAATGGAAACCAAGCCATTTGATATCTTCCTTGATGGAATCGACGTACTCGACATCCTCCTTCACAGGGTTGGTGTCATCGTAACGCAGGTTGGTCTTTCCGCCATATTTCTGGGCAAGGCCGAAGTTGAGGCATATGCTCTTGGCATGGCCAAGGTGGAGATAACCGTTAGGCTCCGGCGGGAACCTGGTCATTATGCTTTCATACTTACCTTCGGCGAGGTCAGACTCTATGATTTCCTCAAGAAAATTCAGTTTTTCCATATTCATTTTCAATTCAATTCTATTCGTTCTTCCGCGTATATGGAAGTCAATTTACAAAATTAATGAAATTATTGCTATTTTTGTAGCGGTATCCGGATTTTTTATAATTCAGAGTGGAATCCGGGACCATGGTTACAACATAAAAAAGAACTATGATCCAATCAATGACTGGCTACGGCAAGGCCGAGGCCATCCTGGAAACAGGTAAACTGACCGTCGAAATACGCACGCTCAACGGAAAGAGCGCGGACATCAGCATCAAGTCCTCCCTACTCCCTAAAGACAAGGAAATTCTTGTAAGACAGAAGGTTGCAGACAAGCTCAACCGAGGCACCATCGATTTCTTCCTCAGCTGGGAGCCAAATGCGGCATCTGAGGCAAAGACCATCAATGAGGATCTTGTCGTGGAGTATTTCCGCCAGGTGGACAAAATACGCAAAGACCTCTCCTGCGCTTCTTCGGACATGGCTGACAATGTGCTTCTTACGTCGATTCTCCGTTTCCCGGATGTAATTGACGCCGGAGCGAAGAAACAGGAAATAATAAACGAGGACAACTGGAACGTCGTGGAGGCTGCCATAGATTCGGCTATCGATGCTGTCAACGATTACCGTTCCCGCGAGGGCGTCGCCCTTTACAAGGACGTGACAGGCAGGGTACAGAACATTCTCGATCTCGAGAACCGCGTCGAATCTTTCGAGGCTGAAAGGATTGAGACAGTACGCACGAAGCTGCTCAAGAGCCTTGAAGACCTGCAGCAGAAACCGGATCCTTCAAGATTCGAGCAGGAGATGATATTCTATCTGGAGAAATACGACATCAACGAGGAGAAAGTGCGTCTCCGCCAGCACTGCAAGTATTTCATGGACACGATCGACGGCGAGGACAAGCCTGGAAAGAAACTCGGTTTCATCATCCAGGAGATGGGCCGCGAGATCAACACTACCGGATCTAAGGCAAACCATGCCGGCATCCAGCAGACCGTCGTGCTGATGAAGGACGAGCTGGAGAAGATCCGCGAGCAGTGCATGAATATTCTCTAACCGACTACAGAGAGCGCTATATATGAGCGGGGGCCGCAGTTCAATGCGATCTCCGCTTTTTTGTAGTCCTCCGGACGGGCCTCATACTGATTAGGGAGGAATGTCTGCGGGTTCATGGCTACCAGAGGGAACAGGCTGCTCTGGATCTGGACCATGATCCTGTGCCCCGGAAGGAAATGATGGGCTATGTCATTGAGGCTGAATTCCATGTCCACGGCCTTTCCGGGAACCATCGGCTCGGGCGCTGAAAGGCTGTTTCGATAGCGCAGGGGCATGACTCCGGATCGGACCAGCAGCTGGCAGCCGTCCGGCCTGAGGTCGATTATCTTGATTACGATGTCGGCATCAGAGGTACTGGAAGCGATGTTCAGGCACGCCTTGAGATGACCTTCGGCCTTCAGGGTGGTTTCCAGCGGATCCGAGACGAAGCTGAGAATGTCGGTGCGTCCCTTCAGGAAGCTCTGGTCGGCGGCATGGGCTTCGCGGCCTCCCACGCCCTCCTTGCAGTATGGTACAGGATTCAGCGGATCCGAAACATATTTCATTATATCTCCGGGCTGAGGAGTTGCGGACAGAATGCCGCCTTGGGACATATAGAGACGCGCTTCCCTGGAATCTGCCGGAGGCCAGGCCGGATATGTTTCCCATTGTCCATCTGTCAGCCCGGCAGCCCTTGGCCTTGTTTCTGATGATGGCAGTATCCATGCTTTCTCCTGAGGTTTAGTCCCCTTGCCTTCAAGATACCAGGCGAAGAACGGATATTCTATTTTGTCCATGAAATATTCGGCGGAGCCTCGTCCGAAGGTCGCGTCTCCGAGACAGTCATAGCGTTTTCTTTTCCATGCGCCGTGAAACCACGGTCCGCATGCGAATGAGGTTTCCAGGCCGTTTTCTTTTGCAGCCCTGTATGTAGCGAGGCTTCCGTAGAAGTCCTCGGCATCATACCAGCCACCCACTACGAGAAATGCGGCCTTGGCTGATGAGAGGTCCCTGACGGCGTTCCTGCGCTGCCAGAAGTCGTCATAATCGGGATGGGCCCTGAGCTGGGAAATGAATTCAGGGACTCCCCCTTTCTCGCGGAAAGCGTGTTCAAGGGCATCGTATGCGTTCTTCATTCCCCCGAAATCCATGAAGAAGTCATATGGGTCTCCTTCGATCTCGATGACAGGTTTCGGAAATATGGAACATGGCTTCTTTCTGTTGCAGCAGAATGCTGCTCCGAAGCTGTACATCCCATATTGGTAGGCTCCGTTGAGATGGGCATCGTCGCCGACGTACCAGTCAGTTACCGGAGCCTGCGGCGATACGGCCTTGATTGCCGGATGCCCTGAAATCGCCGCCATGGTGGCGTAGAAGCCGGGGTATGAGATTCCTTTGACTCCGATGGAGCCGTTCGTATTCAGGTGGGTTATGATCCAGTCCGCCGTATCGTATGTATCCGTGGCTTCGTCGATTCTTGCCGGGTCTTTGATGTCTCCGGATGACAGGGGGCGGACGTTGATGAACTCACCTTCGCTGCGGAATGTCCCCCTTACATTCTGATAGACAAGGATATATCCGTTCGCCACGAAGTTATACATGTGTGTGCGGAGGTCCTTGATGAAGGTCTTGCCGTATGGATTGAGGGGATATGGCGTCCTGACCAGCATGACCGGGCTGGCTTCAGTGCGGCTTGCGGGGGCATATACGGAGGTATAGAGGCGGTTGCCGTCGCGCATCGGGACCATGTGCTCGGTCTTGACATAGTTGGCTTTCAGCCATTTCAGGGTGAATCTCATCTTAATTTGGGTTGATCTGTGCAAATATACATAAAAATAGGGATTGGTTCGTGTCGCAAGATTGCGTAACTTCGCAGCGCTTTAATGAAAAATGATGATGAAAAATATATCTGAATATATTCTCGCGGGCGTTGCTGTGCTGTGCAGCGTTGCCTTGAGCGCTGATGACAAGGTCAAGACTGTGGAAACCGGCCAGAATGGAGAGACGGTAATCAATACTTCCGTAATAGGGGCCAAGTATGACGGTTACATGGGCAGGACGCCGGTAAAGGTGACTATCAGCAAGAAGGGTGTGGTGACGAGCGTCGAAGCCTTGCCGAATGACGAGACTCCGCGTTATTTTGACTATGCCGTGGCCGAGGGTCTTCTGGAGAAATGGAACGGAAAGACCGTGGATGAGGCTCTTGAGATGAAGGTTGACGCTGTCTCCGGGGCGACATTCTCGTCGAGCGCGGTGATCAAGAATGTCCGCGCCGCCCTGGTTTTCTACAAGGAGAATTGCAAGTAGCTATCGCAGGTCAGCCTGCCTGCAGTAGATCTGATAAGTGTAATACAGGCTGACCAGAATGCCGAGCACAAGGATTATCACGGAGGATTCCGGGCCGAACTGGTCGCCCCAGATCACGTTCTTTGGCATTCCCGCCAGCTTGAAAAGTGACGGGCTTGTCATGCCGGACACTTCAGTACCGAGGACAGGGCCTTCGATGAAGTTCCATGCGAAATGGAAGGCAATAGGCGCCCAGAGGCTCCTGAAACGCACCAGAAGCAGGCCCATGACGATTCCGGCTGAAACTGCTATGGTCAGCGAGGAAAGAATCGATGCTCCCGGATTGAATGCATGCCCGAATCCGAAGATTAACGAGGAGACAATTATTGCTGTTAGCATTCCTACCTGGTTGTAGAGCATTCTGAAGATCATTCCACGGAAAACAATCTCTTCTCCTATGGCGATCACCAGGCAATTTACAAGCATGGATAATGCTTCTTCGTATGTTAGCCCATTATAAGCAATGCTGCCACCTCCGAATATCAGGGAAAGTGACGTGTATATTCCGAATAGGATTATGGCAAGAATCAGTCCCTCGAAGATTGCCCTTCTCTTAGGTCTGAGTTCGAGGACTTTCCGTCTTTCATATACGGCCGTAAGTCTGTGATACGTGAATAACAGCAAGGCGATTCCGCCGATATGAACAAGATGCTGATATAAAGGATTGTGTATGAAGTCGTTCAGCCCGATGCTCAAGACGTATATCACGAAGAGAATGAGCGTACCGAGGATAAAAAGGGCTGTCCATTTTCCCCATGGAAGCTTTTTGCCTAAACTATTAGTCATGATTAATTATGGTTGCTTAATACAAATATAGCAATAATACTCTATCCACAAAATCCTAGCCAATAATCCATTCTATCAAAAAGACGCATTTCACGCGGCGCCCTCCCTCCTCCGCTACTGGGGTCCTATCCGGGGGACTCCGACGCTTCGCGTCTCCGGCCTTCCCACAATCTACTTCGTCCTGCTTCGCAGAACTCGTATCTTGCGGGCCCCTTCCGCTACTCTTGTCCGCGGATGGACAAGCCCCCGGACAGGACCCCAGCAGCGGAGGATAACGGTCGGGCCTGCTCAATCAGGCTTCGAAAAAAAAGCCTGGCCAGCAGTCTTCGCGGTGACGACGAAGGCAACGCCGACTCAGACAATTTGACTCTCGGTGTACTTATTGGGCATTAAATGTGACCCAATAGATACGAAAATAGGGGAGAAACGTACTTATTGGCGCATAGGAAGACCCAATAAGTACACGCTTTCCGGCCGGATTCTTAGTCCGAATCTGACGAAAGCGCCCCATCAACTGAATGCGACGGAAGGTCGGACGAGGCCTGATGCGGACGGGTGGCGGAGACGCCGGAGGAATTGATGAAAAGAGGTGAGCGCCGGGAGAAAGCATTCGGAGCAGCCTGCTGCGACAGGGCCTCCCGGAGAGGGAGGCGGTGGAGGGTGACGCCCCTGAGGGGGCAGCTGCGCAGCAGCGGGGGGTACAGGGATCTTTTTTTCTGCCGCAGGCAAAAAAAAAGATCCCCCGGCCAGAATCTCTGGTCGGGGGATCCGAAGAACGGCAGCTACCTACTCTCCCACCTGGTGGGGCAGTACCATCGGCGATGGTGAGCTTAACTTCTCTGTTCGGAATGGGA
>JAFZTP010000050.1 GCA_017618815.1 Bacteroidales bacterium
ACTGAATTTTTGAGAGTCGAGATTTACGGGCAGGCCCACAGCGCCCGACGTGCTTACTGTCCAAAGTCAATGCTGTCAAAACCAAAACATCCCCATTGAACGGCCGCAAATATACTCAAAAAGCGTAAAACAACCAAAAAGCCTAGATAATGGTGGAGAAATTCTCCATGCTTATCCTGTTCGTGTGGTTGGCCGAGGCTTCCGCTCCGGGATAACCGGTCGGCAGGATAGCGACGATCTCATAGCCCTTTGTCTGCGGGATCAGCTCCGCGACCTTCTCAGGATCGAACGAGCCTACCCATGTCGTCCCCAGTCCGAGATCAGCGGCTTCCAGCATCATGTGGGTGCATACTATCGCCGTGTCTATGTCCGAGGAATTCTTTCCGTCCTTGCCACGTACCCAGGCTTTCTCCTTGTCTACCCCTATCAGGAAGATACATGGAGCTCCGAAGGTGTATTTGGTGGCATCGGCGAGCTTGAATCTGGATTCTTCGTCAATGATGGCCCAGACATGGACCGGCTGACGGTTTGCTGCTGTAGGAGCCAGGCGTCCGGCTTCCAGTATGCTCTCGATCTTGGACTGCTCTACGGGCGCCGTCCTGAAAGTCCTGCAGGAATAGCGTTTAGAAGCAAGCTCGAGAAAAGCGCTTTTCTTTGGTGCGATCCTGTCTGCAACGTCTATGAAGGCGGCGCGGTGGTGGATCTTCGTGATGTCGCTGATGCGATTAAGAAATTTTCCCATAGCTATAATTATGTAGTTTGGTGCAAGTTAAGAAAAAAAACAATCAGTTACAAGAATGCAGGCTTGACGCCGCCGATTCTCCGGCCAGATAGCCGGTGCTAAAGGCGCACTGCAGGTTGTATCCTCCGGTATCGCAGTCTACGTCAAGCAATTCGCCGCAGAGATACAGTCCCGACCTGAGCCTTGATTCCATGGTCTTTGGGAACACTTCGTCTGTGCTTACGCCTCCGGCAGTCACAACGCTCCTCTCATATCCCACGAACCCTTCTACAGGCATCGCCCACTCCTTGAGGGACTCTGCAAGGACGTTCATGTCTATCCTTTCGTTTCCTTTCTTTCCGTTCAGTATCCCCGGATTCGACATCATGAATCCGAGTATCATTTCCTGTGGCATGAGCTTGCCGAGGATCACTTTAAGGGCTCCCTTAACGCTGAGGTTGCGGCTGCGAGGGTCCTTCTGTACGTCATTCCATACACTGCGTACCCTTTTATGCACATCCTCCAGTTCCACTCCCGGCTTGAGGTCTATCACGATCCTGGCCTTGGAGCCGTTGAATATGGCTTTTACGCAGTTGCGGCTTATCTGGAAACCGATCGGTCCTTCGATTCCTCCGTCCGTGAAGTCAAGGTCTCCGAACTCGTTCTGAACCTCATTGTCATTTATATATAGAGAAAGGCCGACATTCTTCAGCTTGATGCCGCAGAGGGCTTTCCCGAGCTCCGAAAGAGGGGTGGAACGGTCGATATGCCCCTTGATCTCAGGATTGACCGCCTCGGTCTTGTAGCCCTTCGGGACTAAGGCCGTGAGTGAAGGGAAGCAGGGGAGTATCTTGTGGCCGAAGGCCGCCGCCCACTTGTATCCGTCTCCCGTGGAGCCTGTTCCGGGATAGGACAGTCCACCGGTGGCTATTACAAGTTTCTTGCAGGAATACTTGTGGCAGTACCCCGTAAGTACGAAACATTCTCCGTCATGCTCCACGGATTCGATTCCGCAGCCGGTCTCGAACCTTACTCCGGCAGCCTTGGCAGCATTTACGAGAGTATCTATCACGTCTGAGGCCCTGTGCGATGCAGGAAATGCCCTGTCTCCTCTCTCGACTACGGTCTCAAGTCCGTTTTCTTCGAGGAAGGCTATCATTTTCTCAGGGCTCAGGTTGTAGAAGGCCGGCCGGAGGAAATTGGATTTGGAGCGTATGTGCTGCGAGAATTCATTCCATGCCTTGACATTGGTGAAGTTGCAGCGACCCTTGCCGGTGATCATGATCTTGCGGGCCGGACGGGGCATCTTCTCGATGATGGTGACCGTCGCCCCGCCGCGGGCTGCGGCTATCCCTGCCATCAGTCCGGAGGCCCCGGCTCCGATTATGATAATATCAGACGTCATATTGCAGTATCCAAAAAAATTCATATATTTGCATCCCGTTTCAAAAGAAACGTCTTGCCGCTTTAGCTCAGTTGGTAGAGCAGCTCATTCGTAATGAGCAGGTCGCGGGTTCGAGTCCCGTTCGCGGCTCCGGTGCAAAGATTGGTATCTTCCGATATCAATCTTTTTTTTGTTCATGCAAATCTACTAAAAAGATTGCTTAGATTTGCGGAAACAGGATCAAATGATGAGAAGGCTTTTGCTTATTGTGGCGGCAGTCGCCGCATTGGCCTCCTGCGCGGGGGCGGGACATGGTTCCGGCAACACGTCCGGGAGCATGGAATATGCCAAGTATTTCGAGGTTATCGAGAACGGGATCGTCACGGTCTCGCCGTATGACGGGAGTCGGGATACCTTGCTGGTTTCCAATCCTGTGAGCAATATTATCTGCATGTCAACTTCATATATTGCCTATCTCTCTGCAGCCGGTGCGGCAGATTGCGTAAGTGGCGTCTCCGGAATCGGGTATGTTTCCGATACTACAGTCCTTCGGCGGTATTCTGGAAATCTGAAAGAAGGAGAAAGGCCTTTATATGACGTGGGCTATGATTCTGCGCTGGACTATGAGAGAGTGGTTTCGATGCAGCCGGACCTTTTCGTGACATATACTGTGTCCCAGGTCGAGCCTCAGTATGTTTCCAAGCTGCGTTCGCTTGGAATCCGCGTTCTGGTGCTATATGAGCATCTGGAGGACCATCCTCTCGCGAGAGCCGAGTATGTCAAGCTTTTCGGAGCGCTGACGGGCAGATATGAGCAGGCGTGCGAGTATTTTGCCGCCGAATCGGAGGCTTACAATGCCCTTGTCACTGAGGGCGATGCCGGAGTCCTTATGAACATTCCATACGGAGACCAGTGGTTCATCCCGGGAGGCGACAATTACATGAGCCGTCTGGTGCATGATGCCGGCGGAAAAGTCCTGGGCGCAAAGGAAGGGGAGTCCTCTTCAAGAGTCATTTCGATAGAAGAAGCCTATGTACTTGCGAGTCAGGCGGATTACTGGCTCAATCCGGGCTGGTGCCGTACAAAGGCCGACCTGGAGGGCGTCAATCCCGTATTCTCCAAGTTCGGCATAACCCGCATATACAACAACACCCGCAGGGAAACTCCTGCGGGCGGTAATGATTTCTGGGAATCAGGCTGCGTGCATCCGTCCATGATACTGGAAGACCTGGTGTCTATCTTCAGCGGACGCGATACTCTATTCCATTATTACGTTAAAGTCGACTGACGCTCCGGTGATGCGGAGGTTGCCGTGCGGCAGGGCTTTCCTTGGGGCAAGCTCTATGGCAACTATGTCGCCCGTACGGATATATATCCTCTTTGTGATCTCGGCTATCAGTGCGTCGACGTCAATCGCAGAACCGTCTCCTTCGAAAACCTTCTGGCCGTTGCATTCCAGTACGAATGCTTCGCTGCGGCGGTCGGCGTCAGGCATGGCGATGAATGACGTATGGTCCATGCATGATGCCTCGGCGAATCCTTCCTCTCCTTTCAGCAGGTCTTTCGGATATAGCAGTACGCCATATCCTATGTTCCCGTAGTATCTTCCGGAGAATTTGGCGGAGATGCTGCGGCCGGGCCTCGTGACCTGGACGGCGAGTACGGGGGTGAATTCCAGACCGGTCACGAAATCAGGAAGGAAAAGGTCTTCGTTGTCCCTTTCCCATGTAGTGTCAGGCCTGACTACGATCGAGCCGGAATATGTCTTGAGGGCGATATTCATTATTTGCCTCCGAAATGCTTGAGCAGCAGGTCTGCGGCGTCGTCAAAATCCTTTCCCTGAAGAGGCTCGCGCTTCTTGTTGCGGGCTTCTTCCTGGAATTTGCGGCGGAGGTCGTCGAACTGGCGCTTGGTGTCCAGCGTGAAGTCTCCGTTCATGATCCATGCGAAATATGACGGCTCCGTGGCCCATACTTCCCTTGCGGTGCGGCCTTTATGCTTTCCGAAGCTTATCGTAGGCTCGTCGTTCTCTCCATAGTAGAGACGGCCGGCGTAGTCCACG
>JAFZTP010000051.1 GCA_017618815.1 Bacteroidales bacterium
CTTCGAAGACAGACCACGCAGAAATTACGGAGACGGTGACAACCGCCAGCGCAGAAGCTACGGTGAGGGTCGTCCGAGCAGAAACTACGGTGACAATCAGGAGCGCAGGAGCTATGGCGAAGGCCGTCCAAGAAGGAACTACGGTGATAACCAGGAGCGCAGGAGCTACGGCGAAGGCCGTCAGCAGAGGTCTTATGGAGACCGTCCGCAGAGATCCTATGGTGATCGTCCTCAGAGATCTTATGGCGACAATCAGGAGCGCAGAAGCTACGGCGAAGGTCGTCCGCAGAGGTCCTACGGAGATCGTCAGCAGAGATCTTACGGAGAAGGCAGGAGCTATGGCGAAGGCCGTCCTAGAAGGAACTACGGTGACAACCGCCAGGGTGGAAGGCCATCAGGTCGCAAGCCTGGATTCGCAGCAAAGCGTCAGGCTCCACGCAAGGACGAAGGTATCACAAGAATGATCAGCCGCAAGCCGGTCATCTCAGAGATGCAGTTCTCTGACAACGACATGGTAAAGGCACCTATCAAGGAGGAGATCAGACTCAACAAGTTCATCGCCAACTCCGGCGTATGCTCACGCCGCGAGGCAGACCAGCTTATACAGGCTGGAGTAGTGACCGTCAACGGAGAGGTGGTGACTGAGCTCGGAACCAAGGTGAACATCCTCAAGGACGAAGTCAAGTTCAACGGAGAGACACTCAAGGGCGAAGAGAAAGTCTATATTATAATGAACAAGCCGAAAGGCTATGTGACGACCGCCAGCGATCCTCACGCCGACAAGACCGTGATGGACCTCATCAAAGGCTGCCCTTCAAGGGTATTCCCTGTCGGACGTCTCGACAAGAGCACTACCGGCGTGCTTATGTTCACCAACGATGGTGACATCGCCGAGAAGCTCACCCATCCGTCATACGACAAAAAGAAGATCTACCAGGTCATCCTCGACCGTCCGGTAGCCCAGGAGGACTTCAACAAGATCCTTTCAGGCATCGAACTCAACGACGGGCCTGTACAGGCAGACGAGCTCGAGTACATCGACTCAAATGACCACAAGAAGATCGGAATCGAAATCCATTCAGGAAAGAACCGTATCGTAAGGAGGATCTTCGAATCCCTCGGCTACGACGTCAAGGCTCTTGACAGGGTTTACTTCGCAGGTCTTACCAAGAAGGGACTCAAGAAGGGTGAATGGAGATACCTCTCTGAGGGTGAAGCAAACATCCTCAAGATGGGTGCATACATGTAGTCCTATGCAGGAAAACAAAACTACAGGCAGACACAGGGCTGGATTTGTCAACATCATCGGTAATCCGAATGTGGGCAAATCCACGCTCATGAATGCCCTTGTCGGCGAAAAGCTGTCAATTGTGACGGCAAAGGCCCAGACAACCAGGCACAGGATAATGGGAATCGTCAACGGAGACGACTATCAGATAGTCTATTCCGACACCCCGGGAATCCTGAAACCGAACTACCGTCTCCAGAAGAACATGATGGACTTCGTGGACGCCGCCATCGGCGACGCGGACATCATCCTCTACGTGACGGACGTGGTTGAGAAGGCGGACAAGAACGCCGAATACATTTCCAGGCTGCAGAGGGTTGAATGCCCCGTGATCCTGGTTCTCAACAAGATTGACATCAGCGACCAGGCCAAGGTCATGGAACTGATGCAGTGGTGGAAGCAGCAGCTTCCCAAAGCCGAGATCTTCCCTGTTTCAGCGCAGGAGAAGTTCAACCTCGAGAATGTCTATGAAGCCATCGTGAAGCACCTTCCGGAATCTCCGGCATGGTTCGACAAGGATGCCTTCACCGACAGGAACCTCAGATTCTTCGCATCGGAGATCATCAGGGAGAAGATCCTTCTCAACTACGACAAGGAGATTCCTTACTGCTGCCAGGTGGAGATCGAGTCCTTCAAGGAAGGAGAGGAAAGGTATGACATAAGCGCCGTGATCTATGTGATGAGGGACAGCCAGAAGGGCATCCTGATCGGCAAGGCCGGAGCTTCGCTGAAGAAACTGGGCACTCAGGCCAGAATCGACATGGAAGATTTCTTCCAGAAGAAAGTATTCCTGAGCATGTTCGTAAAAGTGGATCCGGACTGGAGGGAGAGCCGCAAGGAGCTCCGCCGTTTCGGATATGAAGATTAACCTAGAAAAAAGAAGTGAGGTAACAGATGGCAGAAGAATGGGACGACATCCAGCAGGACGATGAACTGAACGAGGCACCCCTCGACGAGAATACCGAAGGCTCGGGAAAATTCGAAAGACTTCTCGGCGAGGACAGCAGAAAATACAAACTATCCGGAATGTTCAAGGACTGGTTCCTTGACTATTCTTCGTATGTAATCCTGCAGAGAGCCGTTCCTCACATCGTCGACGGTCTCAAGCCGGTGCAGAGGCGCGTGCTTCATGCCATGTACCGGATGGACGACGGAGCCTACACCAAAGTGGCCAATATCGTCGGACAGGCGATGCAGTTCCATCCTCACGGAGACCAGAGTATCCTCGGAGCCCTCGTCCAGCTCGGCCAGAAAGGCTATGCCGTGGACTGTCAGGGAAACTGGGGTAACATTCTTACCGGCGACTCAAACGCCGCTCCACGTTATATCGAGGCTCGTCTGAGCAAATTTGCCAAGGAAGTGATCTTCGACCCGAAGATTACCAATTGGATGACATCCTACGACGGCAGGAACCAGGAACCTACGGAGCTTCCGGTAAGGTTCCCGCTTCTGCTTGCCCAGGGTACCGAAGGCATCGCCGTAGGTATGGCCTCGAAGATACTGCCTCACAACTTCAACGAGCTGATCGACGGTTCCATAGCTATCCTCAAGAACCAGGACTATGAGCTCTATCCGGACTTCCCTACCGGAGGCTTCGCCGACTGTTCAAAGTACATGGACGGCAAGCGTGGCGGTACGGTCAAGGTCAGGGCCCAGATCGACAAGCTCGACAAGAATACCATCGCCATCACCGCCCTGCCATACGGCAAGACGACCCATGTCCTCATCGACTCCATCCTGAAGGCTAAGGACAAGGGAAAGATCAAGATCAAGAAGATCGAGGACATGACCACGGACAAGGTGGAGATCATAATCCATCTGCCGAACGACGTGTCCCCGGACAAGACCATCGACGCTCTCTACGCATTCACCGACTGCGAGGCCACGATTGCTCCGAACACCTGCGTGATCAAGGACAACAAGCCTCAGTTCCTGAGCGTAAAGGACGTGCTCGAATATGACACATGGCACACCCGTGACCTTCTCGGACGCCAGCTCAGCATCAAGCTCGAAGAGCTCGAGAACGAATGGCACTACAGCTCCCTTGAAAGGATATTCTTCGAGAACAAGGTCTATAAGATACTCGAAGAGAACCAGAAGACCTGGGAAATCCAGCTGGATGACGTATTCGCCAAAATGAAGGAATTCCAGGCTGAGGTCCGCAGGGAAATCGTCATGGACGACATCCTCAAGCTCGTGGAGAAGCCTGTAAGGAAGATCTCCAAGTTCGATACCAAGGCTATCGATGAGAAGATCCGCAGCCTCGAGGAGCAGATGGCCGACATCAAGGACAAGCTCGAGCACCTTACCGAATACACCATCGAGTGGTTCAAGGGACTCAAGAAGAAATACGGGAAAGACTTCCCGAGACTCACCGAAATCACCAGCTTCGAGACAATCGCCGCCACCAAGGTGGTCAACAACAACGCCAAGCTCTACGCCAATCTTGCCGAGGGCTTCGTGGGCATCGGCCTCAAGAAGGATGACAACGGCGAGTATATCAGCGACTGCTCCGACCTCTCAGAGATCGTGGTCATCGGAAAAGACGGAAAATACCGTGTCACCAAGGTCAGCGACAAGGCTTTCTTCGGAAAGAACCTGCTTTACGTCGGCGTATTCAACCGCGGTGACGAGCGCACGATCTACAATGTGATCTACCGCGACGGCAAGACCAGCATCTATTACGCAAAGCGTTTCTCCATCACTTCGGTCACCAGAGACAAGGAATACGACATCACCCAGGGCAAGCCTGGCTCCGATATCGTATGGTTCACGGTCAACCACAACGGAGAAGCCGAGACCGTAAGGATCAACTTCCGTCCGAAGCCGAAGCTCAAGAAGAGCACCATGGAGTATGACTTCTCGACCCTTGCCATCAAGGGCAAGGCCTCAAGGGGCAACCTGGTAAGCAAGAACGCCATCCAGAAGATCGTCCTCAAGGCCAAGGGTGTATCGACCATCAGCGGCAAGGATATCTGGTACGACGAGGACGTACAGCGCCTCAACGAAGATTCAAGAGGAAGATATCTCGGACAGTTCGATTCCGATGACAAAGTACTCGCTATCTTCAGCAACGGTACTTTCTATACTACCTCGTTCGACCTCAGCAACCGCTACCAAGGAGACGTGCTCTCGATATGCAAGCTCGATCCGAACAAAACCTACACTGCCCTTTATTGGGACGGTTCGGCCAAGGCATTCTACGTAAAGAGATTCTCCTTCACGGTCAGCGACAACACTCCGCTTTCGTTCATCTCCGAATCCAAGGGTTCATATCTCGTTGCTATCAGCGAGGACAAGCATCCTCAGATTCTCGTGACATTCGGAGGCAAGTATGAGCATCGCGAAGCCGAGGCCATCGACGCCGAGGAGTTCATAGCAAAGAAGGGCCTTGCAGCCAAGGGCAAGAAATGCCATCAGTATGACCTCAAGAAAGTGGAATTCATCGAACCTCTGGTAAAGGAAGAGCCTGAAGAGGAGCCTGATGAAGAAGAGCCGGCAGCGGAGGAAGTCGACATTCCGGATGAGGTTCTCGAAATAAACGAACCGGGCGGAGCCAAGGCCGGAGACGTCATCGATCTCGGCGAGGAAGACATCCCGGACGACGAACCGACTCTCTTCGACCTATGATAATAGCGCTCACCGGATTCATGGGCTGCGGAAAAAGCAGCGTCGGGAGGAAACTCCGGACTCTGCTCTCATGCGACCTTACGGATCTGGACAGCTATATCGAAGACAAGACCGGACGCACCATACGCGAGATATTCAAGAATGACGGAGAAGCAGTATTCCGACAGATCGAGCAGGGTTGCCTGAAACAGTTCCTGGACACGCCGGAAGAAGGAGAATACACCATCCTCTCGCTCGGAGGAGGCACTCTCATGACGGAAGACTGCAGGAAAATGGTCAGGGAAAAAGCCAGATGCGTATATCTGCGGGCCACCGTGGACACCCTCGAACATAACCTCCATTTCGGAGTCGAGAGCCGGCCTCTGCTGGCAGGAGGAGACTTGAGGGAAAAGATCATGGCCATGATGGAAAAACGCGGTCCCGTCTATGAAGAAACCGCAGATATCATAGTCGATACTGACGGAAGGTCTTTCGACCAGGTTGCCCGGGAGATAGCCGGAGCCCTTGTCAGATAACGTCCTCGTCCCTTTCTCTCATATCTTTAAGACGGAGCTGCACCGTAGAGTTGCCACGGTAGTAGTTCTCGACCACCGAATAGCAGATGTCCACAGGATTGCCGTCCTTGATATAATCGAATGACTCGGACATGTTGAAACCGATGGCGGCTATCTGGTGATATGGCTGCGACTCCTGCATGAGCTCCAGCTTCAGATGCTGGCCCGCAGGACCCACCTTGCGCCCGTTTCCGTCATCATATACATTCTCCGTAAGGAATACGGGAGCATTGTTTCCCGGACCGAACGGCTGGAACTGCTTCAGTATCCTGAAGAACTTAGGAGTGATCTGGGAGAAATCCAGTTTGGCGTCAACCTCGACTACAGGAGTGCTCATGTCATCTTTCAGGTTGGCCTTCACATATTCCTCGATCCTGCGGGCGAACTCCGGAAGGTTTTCCTCCCTGAGGGTAAGGCCGGCAGCGTACATATGGCCGCCGAAGTTCTCCAGAAGGTCTGAACATTTCTCTATGGAGTCATACAGGTCAAATCCGCGGATACTCCGGGCCGACCCGGTCACGAAACCGTTGGATTTGGTAAGTACGAATGTCGGCTTGTAGAAAGCCTCAACCAGGCGCGAGGCGACGATGCCGACCACGCCCTTGTTCCACTGGGGATTATATACCATCGTAGCGTATTCATGAGAAAGGCATTTGCCCGACATGACCATGTCCAGGGCCTCTTTGGTGATCTCCCTGTCTATGTTCTTACGCTCGTTGTTGTTGTCGTTGATCTGGTTGCCGATACGCATGGCCTCCTGGTCGTCGGTAGCGGTGAGCAGCTCGACGGCGAGACGGCCGGTCTCCATTCGTCCGGCGGCATTGATGCGCGGGCCGATCTTGAAGACGATATCGTCGATGGAGACATGGTTCGTCTCCAGCTTGGACAAAGTGATTATCGCCTCAAGTCCCTTGCGAGGCTGCTCGTTCAGCCTTTTAAGTCCGAAATATGCAAGCACTCGGTTCTCCCCCGTCACTGACACGAGGTCGGAAGCTATGCTGACCACAAGAAGGTCCAGCAGGGGCTCAAGCTCCTCGAAAGGAATTCCGACCGTAGAAGAATAGGCCTGGATCAGCTTGAACGCCACTCCGCAGCCGCAGAGATCGTCGAAAGGATAGCCGCAGTCGCTTCTCTTCGGATCCAGCACGGCCACGGCCTCCGGAAGAGTCTCGTCAGGGAGATGGTGGTCGCATATGATCACGTCTATGCCCTTGGATGCGGCATACTTCACCTTCTCCAAAGCCTTGATACCGCAGTCCACGGTTATGATCAGGCTTACTCCGGTAGAGGCGGCATAGTCGAGACCCTTGATCGACACTCCATAGCCTTCGTCATATCTGTCAGGGATATAGAAGTCCAGATTCGGGGTCCTGGTGCGGAGAAAAGAGTAGATCAGGGAAACGGCGGTGGTGCCATCGACATCATAGTCGCCGTAGATCATGATCTTTTCCTTTCCGTCGACAGCCTTGGCAAGACGGGCCACGGCTTTGTCCATGTCTTTCATCAGGAAAGGGTCATGCAGGGAGGAAAGGCTGGGGCGGAAAAAGGCGCGGGCTCCGTCAAATGTATCTATACCCCTCTGAACCAGCAAGGTCGCGAGGACCTCGTCAATGCCAAGTTCTGCCGAAAGGCGCGATACTTTCTCGGAGTCAGCATTATCCTTGATTATCCACTTTCTTTCTTTCTGCATAATTGTACAAAGATACCTATAAAATTCCGAAAATGGAATAATTGTGTTATTTTTGCAAGGTTTAAGCGATTACAAGTAAAAAGAAGAATATATGGCAATACAACAACTCAGCGAGCAGGAGATTCTTAGGAGAGAGTCGATGAACAAACTCAGGGAAATGGGGATTGAACCCTATCCTGCAGCGCTTTATCCGGTCAACGCCACCGCGGAGAGCGTAAAGAACGAGTATGACCCGGACAAGGGCAACCTGACTGACATCTGCCTTGCAGGACGTATAATGTCCCGCCGTATCATGGGCGCCGCTTCATTCATGGAGCTGCAGGACGAGACCGGCAGGATCCAGGTCTATGTCAAGAGAGACGAGATCTGCCCGGGAGAAGACAAGACAATGTACAACACCGTATTCAAGAAACTTCTTGACATCGGTGACATCATAGGCATCAAGGGCTTCGCTTTCATCACCCAGACAGGCCAGCTCTCGGTACATGCCAAGGAACTTACAGTACTGAGCAAATCTCTCCGTGTCCTCCCTATCGTAAAGGAGGCCGACGGCAAGGTACATGATGCAGTTACCGATCCTGAGCTCCGCTACAGGCAGAGGTATGTCGACCTGATCGTCAATCCTCAGGTCAAAGACGTCTTTGTCAAGAGGGCGAAGATCATCTCCACCATGCGCGAGTACTTCAATGCCGCCGGCTGCCTCGAGGTCGAGACTCCGATTCTCCAGAGCATCCCTGGCGGAGCTACGGCACGTCCGTTCATCACCCACCACAATGCGCTTGACATCGACATGTACATGCGTATCGCCAACGAGCTTTACCTCAAGAGGCTTATCGTGGGCGGTTTCGCAGGCGTGTATGAGTTCGCCAAGGACTTCCGCAACGAGGGCATGGACAAGACCCACAACCCTGAATTCACCTGCATGGAAATCTACGTAGCATACAAGGACTACAAGTGGATGATGGAGTTCGTGGAGAAGATGCTGGAGAAGATTGCAATCGCAGTCAACGGCACCACCAAGGTGATGATCGGAGAGAACGAGGTCGATTTCGGCGGAGTTTACCGTCGCCTTCCTATCCTCGAAGCCATCAAGGAATATGCAGGAGTTGACGTCAAGGGCATGGGCGCAGACGAGCTCAGGGCTGTCTGCAAGAAGCTCGGCGTAGAGACCGAGCCATCCATGGGCGTAGGCAAGCTGATCGACGCCATCGTCGGCGAATACGTGGAGAAGAACCTCGTACAGCCGACCTTCCTTACCGACTATCCTGTCGAGATGTCCCCTCTTACCAAGCGTCACCGCGAAGACCCGACCCTCACCGAGAGGTTCGAGCTCTTCGTATGCGGAAAGGAGCTTGCGAACGCCTATTCGGAGCTTAACGACCCGGTTGACCAGCTGGAGCGTTTCGAGGAGCAGGCCGCGCTCAAGTCAAATGGAGACGACGAGGCCATGTTCATCGACTATGACTTCGTACGTGCCCTCGAGTACGGTATGCCACCTACCTCAGGCCTCGGAATGGGTATCGACCGTCTTACGATGTTCATGACGGGCCAGAGCACGATCCAGGATGTGCTGTTCTTCCCGATGATGAGACCGGAGGCATTCTAGATGAGAATCGAGACTGTCACTTCAGCCCAGAATCCTAAGATTAAGGACCTTCTTGCGCTTCAGGAGAAATCCCGGACGAGGCGCGAAGAGGGTCTTTTCGTCGTAGAAGGACGACGCGAGCTGGAGCATTGTCTCAAAGCCGGCTACAAGGCCAGGACCCTTTTCGTATGCGGGGAGATTCTCGGAGAATCCTTCCAGGAAGTGGTCGACTTGGCTCCGGAAGCCGGAATAGTACAGGTCCCTGCCTATGTCTATGGCAAGATCGCCTATCGTGAAGGAACCGAAGGCGTGATTGCAGAGATAGGATACAAGGACCGCAAGCTGGAGGACCTAAGCCTCGGCAAGGACCCTCTGGTAATAGTTCTCGAATCGGTAGAGAAGCCGGGCAACCTCGGAGCGGTGCTCAGGAGCGCCGATGCCGCAGGAGCCGACGCAGTGATAATCTGCGACCCTCTCACCGACCTTTACAACCCGAATCTGATCAGGGCCAGCATAGGCTCCATATTCACCCTGCAGGTAGCGACAGCCTCTTCGGAGGAAGCGATCGCATGGTTGAAAGAAAGAAATATACAGATACTGACCGCACAGCTTCAGGATTCGCAGTGGTACTACGATACTGACATGAAGGGCGGCACGGCCATAGTCATGGGCACCGAATCCACCGGTCTTACGAACATATGGAGAGATGCGGCCGACCGACACATCAAGATTCCGATGCTCGGAAAGCTTGATTCCCTCAACGTCTCGGTATCGGCGGCCATTCTGCTGTACGAAGCGGTCCGTCAGAGAAAATCACATGGAAATGGATAAGTTCGGCCTCATTGGAAAGAACATCTCGGCTTCCGACAGCCCGTCCCTGTTCAAGGCGGCCTACGGAGGACGCTACAGCTATGACCTGCTCGACGGAGAGGAGTTCGCTCCGCTTTGGCAGAAGTTCCTCGACGGATACAAGGCCGTCAACGTAACTGCGCCATACAAGGAGAACGCATTCGCCGAAGTCCTCGAACTCGCCAAGAACGGCAAGGGAGCGATATCCGGTCCATGTTTCAAGATCAAGGCTACCAATCTCGTGGTCAAGACCGACGAAGGCCTGGTAGCCCACAACTCCGATTTCAGCGGCATAATCCTCAGCGTGGCCGACACATATTTTCCCGGACTCGTATCCCAGTGCTATGAGACCTTCGGCGAGAAGGGTCATATAAAGGTCCACCAGTTCATGCGCGAGAACATAGAATCATACTTCGGCCAGAAGCCGCAGGCCCTTATCGTGGGCTGCGGAGGCGCAGGCAAGGCAGCTGCTGTGGCAGCCGCCGAGATGGGCTTCGAGACGGCGCTTATGAACAGGACCCCCGAGAAGGCCCGCGCAATAGCCGAGCAGCTCCCGGAATACGGCTTCATTCCTGTTCCGGTAAGCGATTTCAAGAATTCGCTGAAGGAATGTGACCTGATCATATACACTGTCCCTGAAACCATGCCTCAGGTTGCAGAACTCACTGCCGACGACTTCGCAGGAGAAGGAGGCCCGTCAAAAGTAATACTCGAGGCCAACTACAAGACCCCTGCCTTCAGCGGGCTTGTGCGCGACAAGATGGCCATGGCGGACTGCCGCTACATCGAAGGCCGCAAGTGGCTGATGTACCAGGCCGTGACCGGCTACAGCCTGATGACGGGAGAAAAAATAAACCTCCCCGCAATGGAGGAGGTTTTCAAGAAGTCTTAAGGAAATACTATCGCTCGATAGTCGCCTCACGGTCCGGTCCGAGAGAAATGATCTTGATCGGAACGCCGAGGAAGTCTTCCATGAACTTGATATAATCCTTGAATTCCTTAGGGAGCTCGCTTTCCTTGCGGATGCCCGTAAGGTCGCAGTTCCATCCCTTGAATTCCTTGTAGACAGGAGTGATCTCAGCCTGCGTCTCGAACGGGAAGACTGAGGTCTCCTTGCCGTCGATGATGTATGAAGTGCAGACCTTGATGGTCTCGAACGAGTCGAGGCAGTCAGACTTCATCATGATCAGGTCGGTAACTCCGTCCACCATCACAGTATATTTCAACGCTACGAGGTCGAGCCAGCCGCAACGGCGAGGACGGCCAGTAACGGCTCCGAACTCATGTCCGATCTGGCGGATCTTCTCTCCGGTCTCATCGAAGAGCTCCGTAGGGAACGGACCGCTGCCGACACGGGTGCAATATGCCTTGAAGATGCCATATACCTTTCCGATCTTGGAAGGAGCTACGCCGAGTCCGGTGCATACACCTCCGATGGTCGTATTGGAAGAAGTCACGAACGGATATGAACCGTAGTCGATATCGAGAAGCGAGCCCTGCGCGCCCTCGGCCAGCATCGGCTGGTCCTTGAGCCATGAATCCACGAAATACTCGCAATCAATCAGCTTGAAGCCCCTGAGGAACTCTACGGCCTCCATCCAGGCTTTCTCGTCTTTCTCCGGATCGCACTCGTATCCGAGGTCGGAGAGCATCTTGACATGGCGGCTCTTGAGTTTGTTGAACCTGTCCTGGAAATCAGGAGCGAGGATATCGCCGACCCTGAGTCCGTGACGGCTTACTTTGTCGGTATAGGTAGGACCGATACCCTTCAGGGTAGAACCGATCTTGCCTTTTCCTGCTGCGGCCTCATAGGCGGCATCGAGCAACCTGTGGGTCGGAAGGATGAGATGAGCCTTCTTGGAGATGACGATCCTTTCGGAAGCGACGATATCCATCTTGGCTACGTTGCCGCACTCTTCCTGGAATGTGATAGGATCGAGGACCACGCCACTGCCGATTACGTTGACAGAACCTTTGCGGAAGATACCGGAAGGAATGCTCCTTACAACGAAACTCTTACCGTCGAACTGCAGGGAATGTCCTGCGTTAGGGCCGCCCTGGAATCTGGCTACAGCCGGATACCTTCCGGCAAGCACGTCCACAATCTTTCCTTTACCCTCGTCTCCCCACTGAAGCCCGAGAACAACATCAATTTTCATATTTCAAAGCAAATTTTAAAATCAGAACGGAAGGTCATCGGATGGAGCATCCATAGGGATGTTCCCTGCCTGAGGTGCCGGCTGCTGATACTGCGCTGCCGGGGCATATGGCTGGGCGGCAGGCTCCGAGGCCTGGGCAGGATTGTCAGACTTCTTGCCGAGGAGCTGGAGAGTGTCGGCCACGACTTCGGTGGTGAACTTCTTGACTCCGCTCTGGTCAGTCCAGGACCTTGTCCTGAGACGTCCTTCGACATAAAGCTGAGTGCCGCGCTTGACGAAACGCTCGATCACGTCGGCATTTCCCCTCCATGCTACGACATTATGCCATTCAGTATTTTCATGCAGTTCTCCGTTACGGTCTCTGTATCTCTCGGAAGTAGCGAGCGGGAAAGTTGCAACTTTCGTATTACTCCCGGCCTGTGGGTTATTTCCATCAAGGTAACGTATTTCAGGATCCTTGCCGACGTTACCGATAAGCATTACTTTATTCAGTGACATATTACGAAAAATTAAAAGTCCGTTTACCCCGCAATTTACGAATAAATCCGATAAAAAACGAATTTAAGAGAGCGAACTTTCCGCCCTCGAGAACATGGACGCGATCGCGACGGCAGCGACGCACAGTCCGACGAACATCAGCTCCACGTAAAGCACCCCCTTGCCGATGATATTCCCCGCAAGTATCTTGAAGGACATGAGTCCGAGATTCTGCACCCAATAAATCAAGGCGAACGTAGTGCCAAGCACCTTGTCCGGGACGATCTTAGGCACGGCCGGCCATAGAGCCGCCGGCACAAGCGAATACCCAAAACCAAGGAAAACCATGCTGAGATATCCGTAGAACGGGACTCCGGCAGGAGCGAAGGCGAGCAGCAGATGGGCTGTCAGCGCGAGCACAGAACCGATGATCATCCATCTTGCCCCATGGCCTTTCTTGTCCACCAGCATTCCGAAAAGCGGAGCGAAAATCACGGTCGAGAACGGGAGCATCGAGATCATCCAGCCTGCAGCCTCGGCAGGCACATTGAAGCGAGGAATCAGTATTGCTCCGGCAAATTTCTTGAACGCAATTATGCTGCTGTAAAAAACGACGCACAGAAGGGCGAGCATCCAGAACTTGCCGTCCATGAGGACCTTGCCGACATCCGAAAGCCGGAATTCATCCCCGGCGGACTTCTCGGCAGCCTCGTTCACGCGGTCACCTGCAGCGTCCACGGCGACGAACAAAGCCCAGAGGACAAGGCCGGCGGCCATGAGTCCCATGCCCACCATGGCCGGACGAGCAGTCTCCTCCAGCGTATATACATGTCCGGCCTGCTGAGCCACGAGTATCGGGGACAGCACCATTGCGAATGCTGTTCCCAGCCTTGCGATGGCCAGCTGAAGTCCCATGGCAAGGGCCATAGGTCCATGCCTGAACCATTTTGCGATCGAGCGCGTCACCGCAGTCCCGGCGATCTCGCTGCCAAGTCCGAAGAACATGCATCCGACGAAAGCCAAGTCGAGAGAGCGCGGCGACCCGGACTTGAGCGCATATAGCACCAGGCCGGCGCCTGCGGCCATCATGCCCACGAATATGGAGCCGGTCACGCGGACGCCCCACCTGTCGAGGAGCATTCCGCAGACCACGAGGCCTCCGAAAACGCAGAGCACCGAATATCCGCCGGCATATTTGCCATATCCGGCCGCATCCCATCCGAGCTGAGTGAGGGAAGAATCCTCGAAAAGATAGGAAATCGACGAGAACATGTCGTCGAAATAATAGGATGCGAACATCGGAACAACAAGGCAGGCCAGCGCAATCCAGCACGCTGACCTGCCTTTGAGAATTCTAAGAGCTGCCATTATTTTATGTTCGGCTCTTCGAGACCGAGATGACGTTTGGCATCAAGAGCCTTGAGGTACAAGGCGATCACGAATGCAGCCACACCGAAACCTGCGAAGATGATAAGAGGAACGGTGTAGTTGTAAGGGATGAACTCGGCGCCGGCAGCCTTTGCTGCGATCACAGCCTCATTGGCTGCATTGGAAGACGCGAGCACGGAACCGATCAGCATAGGCACGAAGCAGAGACCTATGTTCTGCACCCAGAAGATAAGGCAGTAAGCAGAACCAAGGATCTTCTCGTCGATGATCTTCGGCACTGACGGCCAGAGAGCCGCAGGCACGAGGGAGAAGCTGACTCCGAGCACCACGATGGTAGCGTAGGCAATGAGCTTTGAATGTGTAGCCGGAAGCACGAACGCAAACACGAGGTGACACACTATAAGCAGAAGGGCTCCCACGATAAGCATGGTGGCTCCTTTTCCTTTCTTGTCGAGGTATCTTCCGAGGAACGGAGTGATGGCGGCCGCGCCGATCGGGAACCAGCGGAAGATATTGGCGGCAGCCTCAGGGGAGATACCGTCGAGGTTGCACTGGAGCATGTTGGCTCCGTAACGCTGGAACGGGAAGATGGCGCTATAGTAGAGCACGCAAAGAAGTGCGACTACCCAGAAGCTGAGTGAGCCGAAGATCTTTCCGAGGTCGCTCACCTTGAACTCTTCCTCAGAACCGTCAGATGACATCTGGCCTGCCTCCACGAGCTGGGCGTCGAACTTGCCGTCCATAACTGAGAACACGACGAAGTTCACGAGACCGATAAGCAGGAGCACTGTGCAGAAACCGACAGGAGCGGCGACGCTTCCGAGCTTGGATGCGATCACAGGGCTGATAGAGAAGATTGCGAACACGCCGACGCGGGCGATTGCCATCTCGATACCCATGGCCATAGCCATCTCCTTGCCCTTGAACCATTTGGCGATAGCCTTCGAAACGGTCGTGCCGGCCATCTCGCAGCCGCAGCCGAATATCATGAAACCGAGGGAAGCCATCTTGGCGCTGCCAGGGAGGGCAGTCCACCAGCTTCCGAGCCAGCTGCACATTGCAGTATCCTGGAACCAGTCAGAGATTCCGACGTACTTGATGGCAGCTCCGGCGAACATCATGGACGCTGAAAGGATACCGGTGAAGCGGATGCCCATCTTGTCGAGGATGATACCGGCGATGATGAGGAAGCCGCAGACGTTGAGGATGTACTCGGCGCTGGCGTATGTACCGAAGACGTCAGGAGTCCAGCCGCGCTGGTTCTCTACGAGAGCCTGCAGAGGAGACATGACATCCACGAACATGTAGCCGAAGAACATCATCAGTGCGATGAGGATGAGGGCAGCCCAGCGCGCAGCCGGATTGTCGTTCATCAGCTTGAAGATTTTTTCTGACATATAGTTGATTTTTAAAATTATCGCGAACAAGGTTGCTAAGATACTGTTTTTACCTTAAAACTCAAAAGATTTTTCCATGTCCGAATAAAGTTGTAAATTAGCAGACCGTATATCAGATATGTACACTATACTCGACAACATCAACTCACCTGCGGATATCCGCGGTCTTAATATGGAGCAGCTCAGAACCCTGTGCTCCGAACTCCGTGATTACATAGTAAGATGCTGCGCCCAGAATCCGGGGCACCTCGGTTCGAGTCTCGGCGCCGTCGAACTCATAGTCGGCATGCACTATGTGTACAACACTCCGGAAGACAAGATCGTATTCGACGTAGGCCATCAGGCCTATGCCCACAAGATACTTACGGGACGCCGGGAAGCGTTCCTCAAGAACAGGTCCAAGGACGGAATCAGCGGATTCCCGCGCATGGAGGAAAGCCCCTACGACGCATTCGGAGTGGGACATTCATCGACCTCCATCTCAGCAGCCCTCGGTCTGGCCGAGGCTGAAAG
>JAFZTP010000052.1 GCA_017618815.1 Bacteroidales bacterium
CTGTGCCATTATGTAGTCGCGGAATGCAACAAGGGCTGAAGAAATCTCCTCATAATCCTTGCCGGTCGCGAAAATTTCAACTGAAACGCGGTCCGTAACCTCGAAGCCGCTGTCCTTCCTGAGGTTCTGGATCCTGTTTATGAGCTCACGGGCAACGCCCTCACGACGGAGCTCGTCGGAAATCTCGACATCGAGGGCGATGGTCATGCGGCCTTCGGTAGCGACGAGCCAGCCCGGCATGTCCTCAGACGAGATCTCATAATCCCCTGGACGGAGTACGACTTCTCCGCTCTCGAGCATGAGCTTGTATTCCACGCCCTGGGCCTCTGCAGCCTGAATGTCGCCGATTGTCTTCTGGTCCATGCGGCCGAATGCTGCGGCAATCTCCTTCATCTGCTTGCCATATACCTTTCCGAGAGTCTTGAAGTTAGGCTTTATCTTCATGGTAATAAGGCCTGTAGCGTCTGCGATAAACTCGGCATCCTTAACGTTCACCTCGTTGAGTATCAGTTGCTTGACAGCTTCAAGCTGACCACGCACCTTGTCGGAAAGCACAGGGATCACAATCTTGGAAAGCGGCTGGCGCACCTTGATTGAGACTTTGCGGCGAAGGGCAAGCACCATAGAGGTAGCTGTCTGCGCAAGGGCCATCCTTTCCTCGAGGTCGGTATCGATTACCGAAGCGTTGACCTCAGGCATAAGAACGAAGTGGACGGATTCTGCATCTGGAACAAGGTCGAGATAGAGTCTGTCCATATAGAACGGAGCTATTGGGGCAGCCAGGATTGCGACGTTCTTAAGGACCTCATAGAGGGTCTGGTAAGCGCTGAGCTTATCCTGATTCATGCTTCCGCCCCAGAAACGCTTACGTCCGAGACGGACGTACCAGTTGCTGAGATTGTCGCACACGAACTCCTGGATGAGACGGCCGGCGAGAGTGATGTCATAATCTTCGTATGCAGCCTTCACGTCCTTGATCAGGGTGTTCATCAGCGAGATGATCCAGCGGTCGATCTCAGGCCTTTCAGCATAAGGTACTGCAGGGGCAGAGAGGTCGAACTTGTCCACGTTCGCATAAAGCGCGAAGAATGAATAGGTATTGTAGAGAGTTCCGAAGAACTTGTTTCTCACTTCAATCACTCCGGCTTCGTCGAAGCGGAGGTTGTCCCATGGCTGGGCATTAGTAAGCATGTACCAGCGGAGGGCGTCTGCGCCGAACTTGTCGAGAGCGTAGAATGGATCGACCGCATTTCCGAGACGCTTGCTCATCTTGTTGCCGTCCTTGTCGAGGACAAGGCCGTTGGAGATGACCCTCTTGAATGCAGGGGTTCCGCTGATCATCGTATGGATGGCGTGGAGGGTATAGAACCATCCGCGGGTCTGGTCTACGCCTTCGGCGATGAAGTCGGCAGTGCCGCCGAACTTGCCTGAACGCAGATTCCTGAGTCCTTCCTGGGCATAAGGCATCGCACCTGAGTCGAACCATACGTCGATAAGGTCGCTCTCGCGCACCATCTTCTTTCCGGATGCGGAAACGAGGGTAATTTCATCGACATGAGGCCTATGGAGGTCTATCTTGTCATAGTTCTCGAGACTCATGTCCTCAGGATTGAATCCCTTGTCCCTAAATGGGTTGGACTTCATGAATCCGGCTGCGACGCTCTTGTCGATCTCGGCGAAGAGCTCGGCCACAGAACCTATGCAGATCTCCTCCTTGCCATCTTCGGTACGCCAGATAGGAAGCGGAGTGCCCCAGTAACGGCTACGGCTGAGGTTCCAGTCCTGGATGTTCTCGAGCCACTGTCCGAAACGTCCGGTACCGGTAGATTCCGGTTTCCAGGTAATTTGCTTATTGAGAGCCACCATCTCATCCTTGACGGCAGTAGTCTTGATAAACCAAGCGTCGAGAGGATAGTAGAGCACCGGCTTGTCGGTCCTCCAGCTATGAGGGTAGCTATGTACATGTTTCTGAATCTTGAATGCGCGGCCGTCGGCCTTCATCATCATGCAGAGATCGACGTCGAGGGTCGGAGCGTCTGCAGGAAGTCTGTCATCGAAGGCGTTCTTGACGTAGCGGCCGGCGAATTCGGCATATGAAGGATCGACGCACTCGCTGACATAGGCAGGATCGAGATCCTCGATACGGTAGAAGCGTCCTGAACGGTCCACCTGCGCCTGAAGGTTGCCGTCCTTGTCAATCACCTGGAGAGCGGCCATGCCGAAGTTGGCGGCCACTTTCTTGTCATCCGCGCCAAATGTAGGAGCGATATGCACGATACCTGTACCGTCTTCAGTGGTCACATAGTCTCCGGAGATGACCTTGAAGGAATCACCGCCCTGAGGCTTGAACCAAGGAATCAGCTGATGGTACCTGATACCTACGAGCTCGGAACCCTTGAACTCGCCTTCGAGCACCTTGTACGGCACGAGCTTGTCGCCCGGCTTGTACTCATCAAGACGAAGCTCGGCAGCCTTAGGGTTGAACCATGCGCCGACGAGAGCCTTTGCCACGATGTAGATCGCCTCCTGGCCTGAGTATGGGTTGAAAGAGCGGACTCTTACATAGTCGATGTCCGGACCGACGCAGAGCGCGGTGTTTGACGGAAGGGTCCACGGGGTAGTAGTCCATGCGAGGAAATACACAGGCAGGGACTCGACGCCGAAGACAGGCTGCGACTTGCCATCCTTGATCACTTCGAACTGGCAGGTCACCGTAGTGTCGGTCACATCCTTGTAGCAGCCCGGCTGGTTGAGCTCATGGGAGCTGAGGCCGGTACCGTCGGAAGGAGAGAACGGCTGTATAGAAAAGCCCTTGTAAAGAAGGCCTTTGTCATAAATCTTCTTGAGCAGATACCAGAGAGTCTCGATGTAACGGTTGTCGTAGGTGATGTACGGGTCGTTCATGTCCACCCAGTAGCCTACCCTCTCGGTCATGTTCACCCACTCGCGAGTATATTTCATGACCTCCTTGCGGCAGGTATCATTGTACTCGGCTACGGATATCTTCTTACCGATGTCCTCCTTGTGGATTCCGAGCTTCTTCTCGACGCCGATCTCCACAGGAAGTCCATGAGTGTCCCAGCCTGCACGGCGGGCCACGCGATAACCTGTCTGGGTCTTATATCTACAGATTGCATCCTTGATGGAACGGGCCATGACGTGGTGGATGCCAGGCATGCCGTTCGCTGAAGGAGGTCCCTCGAAGAAGATAAATTCGGGAGCGCCCTCACGCACTTCGAGAGACTTCTCAAAGGCGTGGTTCTTCTTCCACCTTTCGAGGATGTCAGCCCCTACTTTCACAAGATCCAATCCTTTATACTCTTTGAATGTCATATTTTTTGTCTAATTTTGCACTCTATAAATTTAGTCAGCAAATATAGTTAAAATCCTATACTTTATCAAGAAGATATGAACGCACTGGACATCATTATCTTGCTTTGTTTCATCCCCGCAATCATCACCGGGCTGAAGAAAGGATTGGTCACCCAGATATTCGAGATTGTCTCGGTCATCGCAGGTGCCTGGCTATCATACCGTTTCTCCGGTTTGCTCTGCAAATATCTGACTCCTTACATCGAAACTTCGGAGCCGATACTGCATATCATTGCATTCGTGATCATAATGATAGTCGCCGTGCTGTTTTTCCGCCTGATAGGCAAAGGAGTAGAAACCATAGTGAAGCTCGTGCTTCTCGGCTGGCTGAACAAACTGCTCGGAGTAGTGTTCGCAATACTCAAGGTCGGGCTCATCCTGGGACTGGTAATCATAGTGTTCAACACCTTAAACGCCCAGGTCGGATTAGTCAAGGAAGAGGTCCTTTCATCCTCCGTACTCTATGAGCCGCTGAAGAACGCCGCATACTCCGTATTCCCTTATTTCAAGGAACTTCTGACTAAGATCTAAGATGGCAAGACTCATACTCATAGAGACTTCCACAAGTCTCTGCTCCACTGCCCTCTCCGAGGACGGAAAGATAATCTCATACAAGGAAAATGCAGACCGCAGCCACGCTTCGCTGACGGCCCAGTTCATCAGCGACATGCTCGAAGAACATGGACTCACCGCCGGCGACTGCGATGCAGTATGTGTCAGCATGGGCCCGGGCTCATACACAGGCCTGAGAGTCGGAGTATCTACGGCCAAGGGACTCTGCTTCGGAGCAGGAAAGCCGCTGCTCGCCATCGGTTCGCTCGACATCCTGGTATGGAACGCCATCTCCGGAGGCAAGCTGCCTGAGGGATGCCGCTACATAGTGCCTATGATAGACGCACGCAGGATGGAGGTATATTCGGCAGTGTTCACTCCGGACGGCCGCCAGATCCGCGAGACCGCACCGGCTGTGATCGACAAGGACAGTTTCTCCGACCTTCTCGCCGAAGGACCGGTGCTGTTCATCGGAGACGGAGCCGGCAAATGCGAGGGCGTAATCGACAATCCGGCAGCTCATTTCATCAACGTATGCCCGGATGCAGCGTCCATGCTAGTCCCTGCCGAGAACGAGTATAAAGAGAAACGGTTCAAAGACGTTGCGTACTTCGAACCGTTCTATCTCAAGGATTTCGTTGCTACAGTCAGCAAGAAAAAACTTTTCTAAAGATTCTTTTTCAGGAAGGCCCTGAGGCTGGCCTCATCCTTCACGCCCGTACCTGAGACGAGTTCGCCGTTCACGAGGAAGAACAGCGACGGGATGCTGCGTACATTGTAGGTATTGACCACCTGGGAAGCAGTTCCGAGTCCGTCGCACACATTCACCCAAGGAAGAGCCTGGTTCTTGACAACGGAAGCCCAGAGAGCCTTGTCATTGTCGAGGGAAACGGCGTAGATGTCGAAGCCCTTGTCATGGAAGTCCGAATAAACAGGCTTGATCACGTCGAGGTTGAACATCTTCTGTTCAGCTAGTCCTGCAGCCCAGAAATATACCATGACAACCTTGCCCTTCACGTCGCTGAGGCTTACTTTCTCGCCCTTTACGTCAGGAAGGGTGATATCTATGAACGATGTCTCCCCTGCGTTTTTGATCTGGGTGTCGAAAGCGAGCACCTTGAAACGACGCTCCGCCTCTTTTTCGAGAGCCTTGACATATCTTGAATCCGGATAAATCTTGGCGAGAGTATCGCAGGCATTCCTGAAATGGATGGCGTCGGTACTCTGGCTGAAGATAGGAGTTCCGTCAGGAAGGGTCTCGTAGAGTACAGGGACAGTGGTGAGGGAACCAGCGTTCTCCATCACGTACCTCACTCTCGTACGATAGTATGAAACAAACTGCCTTGCCAAGTCGGACCTTACGGCAGCAGCCTCGGCAGAGGAAGGATTCAAATCATAATAACGGGCCTGGAGAGCCGTGAAACGGTTGATAAAATCGTTCTGGTCTTTCTCCACGGTCACGAGCTTGTCGCACTCTTCCGAACCGGACACCGTGTATGTTCCGAGGGTATCGGCTACCACCTTAACCCTGTCTCCCGCCTGAAGGAGAAGAGAAGCGATCCTCTTGTCCTTGTAGAAGAGGTATATGAACTCCGGCTGGTTCTTTGCAACTTTGAACTTATAGGTAAAACGGCCCTGAGAATCAGTCTTGACCGTATCAAGAGTCTGATATTTGTTTACATCCAGGAGTCTTACGACCACTTCCGCGCCGGACGTATCCGAAAGGACACCATCAACCGCAGCCTTGTTGCCGCAAGATGTCATGAAAGTCAATGCGGCGGTTGCGGCCGCAATAAGGGAAATCTTATAATTTCTCATACTCTTTTGAAATTGATTCAGCGATTTTCCTGAATTGCTCAGGGTCAAGTTTTAGATGTTCTTTGCGGAAATCGAGGTCCCCTTCGCTCTGAAGCGGGACAAGATGGATGTGGGTATGAGGAACCTCCATTCCAAGCACGGCTACCCCCACCCTCTTGCAAGGGATGGCAGCCTTCAAGGCTACTGCGACCTTGCGGGCAAATGCCCAAAGGCCGGAATAAGTTTCTTCATCGAGATGGAAGATGTAGTCGTCTTCCACGTTTTTAGGGATTACCAGAGTGTGACCCTCCGAGAGTGGACTGATATCAAGGAATGCGTAGTATCTATCGTTCTCTGCAACCTTGTAGGATGGTATCTCCCCCTTGGCTATTTTAGTGAAAATTGTGGACATATCTTGTTTTAGATACTGATTTCGAGAATCTTGAATTTGATAACTCCCTGAGGAACCTTGGCCTCTACGATTTCTCCGACGGAATGTCCGAGAAGGGCCTTGGCGATAGGGGTTGTCGCAGCAAGCTTTCCATGAGCGAAATCAGCTTCAGTCTCGCCGACGATGGTATATTCCATGATCATCTTGTTGGCGGTATTCTGGAACTTGACCTTGTTCAGCATCTGCACCTTGTCGGTACCGATCTGGGAACCGTCGACAACCTTGGCGTTCGCAACCATGTTCTTAAGGTTTGCAATCTTGAGCTCAAGAAGCGCCTGGGCATCACGTGCCGCATCGTATTCGGCGTTCTCCGAAAGGTCTCCCTTCTCACGAGCCTCAGCGATAGCGGCGGAAATCACCGGGCGCTGGGCAAGAGCGTCCGACAGGTCTTTTTTCAATTTCTCAAGACCTTCCTGCGACATATAGTGAACTTCTGCCATAACTAATTTATATGAGTTTATTCTTTAAAATGCATAATTAAAAAGGAGTCCTGCCTTAAAGACAGAACCCGTGTTCATTGCAAAGATAACAAATTTTCTGTTAAATCAACTACCCCCGTACTTTTTCTCCGAGAATGGCCAGACTCATGTCCCTGTCGATCTTCAGCTGGCGTCCCAAAGATTCGAGGTCCGGGAAAAGTATCTCGTCCCTGAGCTTCCGGATGAAGCTGATCCTGATATCGAGGCCATAGATATCCTCGTCGAAATCGAAGATGTTGGTTTCGATCGTCTTGGAATTGCCGGAGCCGACCGTCGGCCTGACTCCGATGTTGCACATTCCATACAGTTTCCTGTCCAGAGTCTCGACGGCGACGAGATAGACTCCGTTTGCCGGCACCAGCTTCAACGGCTCATAGAGCTGCATGTTCGCAGTAGGGAATCCGATCCTCCGGCCATAGCGGTTACCGGCGACGACGACTCCATGGAGCGAATAATCATAGCCCAGCAGGGCCGCAGCCTGGTCCACATTGCCCTCTGCAAGAAGGTTGCGGATCACGGTCGAGCTGACCACCGGCCCGTCATAGGAGGCCGGCCCGTCGACCCTTCCGGCATGAATCACTTTCAGGCCCAGTTTCTCGGCAATCTTTCCTGTTTCTTCAGGGGTCAGCTGGTCGCTTCCGATCCTGTTGTCATATCCGAGCAGCACGGCCTTTCCTCCGAACTGGCCGGCGATGACATCACGGAGATATGTCTCCGTATCCATGCCGGCAAATTCTCGGGTAAAACGCAGCACTTCGACTCTGTCCACTCCCAAGCCTTTCAGAAGAGCTTTCTTCTCATCCAGGGAGTTGAGGAGACGGAGGGAGCGGGCGCCATCCTGCAGCACGGTGCGGGGATGAGGCCAGAAGGTGACGACAACGCTTTCGTCACCTCCGGCCCTTGCCACATCGACAAGCTGCCTTATGACAAGACGGTGGCCGAGGTGGACACCGTCGAAGAAACCGGTAGCTACTACAGCCATCTTACAAGTCCGAAATCCTGTCTATGAGGAAGTATAGGGTTCTTTGCATAGTATCTTGTAGCAACCTGGTACATGCCGGTCCTCTCAGGGAGGATAGATGCACGGTATGTGGCTGCTCCGTCCTTGAACTCGGCGACTTCGAACTCGACCTTGTCCTGGATATGGAGACTGCCTCTCTTATCCGTAGAGCAGAAGAGCATCTCCACTCCGATGTCCTCAGGATTGAGTTCTCCGATATTGAGGATTACCTCAGAGTGCAGGAAGTTGTCCGGAGAGAGATTGTAGGAAGCATCCGGCTGGGTATATGAAACCACGCTGATATTGCTCCACTGACGCTCCACGGTCCTCTTCCATGCCGCAATCTTGCGGGCGAGGGCATAGTCGTCGGAAACAAGGGATGCTGTCCTCTGGCTCTGCGGCAGATAGTACTGGTTGCAGTAGTCGGTAAGCATCCTGTTGGTGGTGAAGTTGCAGGCCACCTGGGCGATGCAGTTCTTTATGTACTGGATCCACTGCGCAGACCTGCCTGTAAGGTAGTCCTGATCATAGTAGATCGGGGCAATCTCATTCTCGATGGTAGTATAGATGGTGGCGGCATCGAGCTCGTTCTGATAGTGCTGGTCGTCGTATGTCTTCTCAAGAGGGAGAGCCCAGCCTGCGCCGGCCTTGTAACCCTCGACCCACCATCCGTCAAGCACTGAGAAATGCATGACTCCGTTCATTGCGGCTTTCTCTCCGGACGTACCCGAAGCCTCCTGAGGACGGGTCGGGTTGTTCATCCATACGTCTACGCCCTGCACGAGCCTCTTGGCGAGGGTGATGTCGTATCCCGGCACGAACACGATCTTTCCGATGAAGCGGTCCTGCTTGGAGATGTCGACGATCTGCCTGATGAGGTCCTGGCCGGCCTTGTCGGCAGGATGGGCCTTTCCGGCGAAGATGAACTGTACCGGCCTCTTAGGGTCGTTGACGATGGAGTCAAGCCTGTCGAGGTCGCTGAAGAGAAGCGTAGCCCTCTTATATGTCGCGAAACGTCTTGCGAATCCGATGGTCAGCACGTCGTCGCGGAGGTTGTCCTTGATGGTCATGACCTCGCGAGGAGAATAGTGGCTGCTGTTAGCAGGATCGGAGAGCTTTTCCTTGATTGCCTTGATGAGGGTCTTCTTGAGGATCTTGCGGGTGTTCCAGATCACCTCGTCTGACACTCCGTAGATGCCTTCGAAGCACCTGAGGTCATAATGGTGAGTCTTGAACTCAGGACCGAAGACAGTCTCGTGAACCTTCTTCCACTCCCGTGCAGCCCAGGTCGGATAATGCACGCCGTTGGTCACGTAGCTGACATGGAGCTCCTCAGGAAGATATCCAGGGTACATGTCGGAGAAGATGTCCTGGCTGACTTTTCCATGGAGCATGGAAACGCCGTTGACATTCTGGGAGATGTTCGCGGCCAGATGGCTCATGGAGAACTTCTCATTGACATCGTTGCCGTTGAGCTTGCCGAGGCCCATGAGGGTCTCCCAGTCAATCTTGAGACGCTGCGGATAATGTCCGATATATTTGCGGAGGATTCCCTCGTCGAAAGCGTCGTGACCGGCAGGAACCGGAGTATGGGTAGTGAAGAGGGATGAAGCCCTTACGACTTCGAGAGCCTCAGGGAAGCTGAGGTCATCCTTCTGGATGTACTCGCGGAGCCTTTCAAGTCCGATGAATGCAGCATGACCCTCGTTGCAGTGGTAGATCTGCGGATCGAGACCAAGCTTGCGGAGGGCGCGGATACCGCCGACACCGAGGAGAAGCTCCTGCTTGAGCCTGTTCTCCCAGTCGCCGCCATAGAGATGGTGGGTGACCTGACGGTCCTCAGGGATGTTGGCCTCATAGTCGGTATCGAGGAGGTAGAGGTCAGTACGGCCTACGGCCACCTTCCAGATACGGGCCGTGATGTTACGGCCAGGGAAGGCCACGACCGTGGTGAGCCAGTTGCCGTTCTCGTCCATCACCGGAGATGCCGGGATGCGGAGGAAGTCCTGGGCGTCGTACCGGGCTACCTGGTCGCCCTGGGCTGAGAGCACCTGGGTGAAATATCCATATCTGTAGAGCAGGCCGACTGCCACGAGGTTGACGTTCATGTCGCTGGTCTCCTTGAGGTAGTCACCGGCGAGGATGCCGAGACCGCCGGAATAGATCTTGAGCGATGAGTCAAGACCATACTCCATGCAGAAGTATGCGATTGAAGGGTCCTTGCGGTCAGCCTTGGCTGCCATATAAGCGTTGAACTCATCCATTACCGCAGCGAGATGTGCCAGGAACTGGTCATCCTTTGCGAGCTGGTTGAACTTGCGGAGACTCACGGTGTCCAGAAGTTCCATCGGGTTGTGGCCCGAGTTGTGCCAGATATCAGGATCTATGCTCTTGAACAGTTCTTTGGCGCTCTCATTCCAGCACCACCACAGGTTCTTGGATAAGGTTTCAAGTCCGGAAAGCGCTGACGGAAGGTGGCGTGTCACCATGACACTCTTCCATGAAGGCGCATTGATTTCTATTTTTTCGTAATTCATCTGTTTGTCTTTTATTTCGGGGAAGGCTCCTCTGAGGCTAGCAACCTTTTCGAGGGCCATCGAATATGCTTTGTTATAATACTTTATCTGATTTTCCCAGAGAGCGATCGAGGCGACCTCGCGCGCATTCTCACGGTATTTCAGTCTTGTTATCTTGTCAAGTCCCGCTATCTCGAGGATTCTCGCCTTGACAGCGGCGACTACATCGAAATAGTTGGAATCATTCCTCTCCACTACGGTTATTCCCGGATGGCTGCGCTTTCCGTAATAGTCCTTCACCCAGAGGCCGAAGCCGGCGAGAGTGGTGGTGAGGGTCGGAACCCTGAAGGCCAGGGCCTCCAGCGGGGTATAGCCCCACGGCTCATAATAGGAAGGGAACACGGCGAGATCCATGCCAACCAGCAAATCGTAATACTTCATGTTGAAAATTCCGTCATTGCCGTTGAGATAGGATGGAACGAAGAACACCTTCACGCGGCTTCCACGGGCATTGTCCAGGCCTACTTCACGGAAACGGCCCGTAATACGGTCGCTTTCCGGCCATGCAAGGTTGTGGGAAGTCTGGGTCACATAGTCCTCTCCCCCATTCCCGGAGAGCTTGGACAGCAAAGCCTTGTCGGCTCCGTTATGCGCTCCCGGCACCATGATGAAGGCGACTACGGGACGTCCGTCCTGCCTTTCGGCGGCGAGCTGGCCGAGAGCCTCGATGAAGACATCTATGCCTTTGTTCCTGTATTCATAGCGTCCGCCGATGCCGACAAGCACCGAATCCTTCGGAAGATCCTCCCCGCACATGGCGGAAGCCACTCCGATCAGTTTTTCGCGGGCCGCTTCCAGCTTGGCCGAGTACTCCTCGTCTGTAGCTGGGGTAAAGCTGTTCTCAAAGCCGTTCGGAGTGACCACATCCACGTTTCTGGAAAGGAAACGCGCGCACTCCTTGGCAGTGATTTCGCTGACGGTAGTAAACACATCTGCATTTCTGGCGGCGTTGGCCTCAAGGGAATGCATCGCAGTCACGCAGAAGCGGCTTGCGCATGAATCGCCGTCATATGTGTCCATGCGGTCGTAGAGAGGCATGTCATTGCCGGCAAGGCAGCGTCCCACCACCGTTGCATGGGTAGTGAAGACCGTAGCTATCGGGAGACCTGTAGTCTTCAGATAGAGCAGTCCGCCTCCGGTCTGCCATTCATGGAACTGGGCCACGACTTTTGCGGACGGTTCCATGTTGAACCTGCAGAAACTCTCTATGACCTTTCCGGCCACATAGCCGAAGAGGGCATTCTCTTTATAGTCCCAGTTTCCGGAGATGGAATCCACCCCGAAACGGAGCCAGAAGTCAGTAAGTATCGAATCCTGCTTTGGCAGGAACTGTTTGAAATCGACCAGGATGGCAACAGGATGTCCCGGGACGTTCCACCTGCCTACTCGCAGGCGCAATCCCTCCACGGCTGCCTGTTCCCTCCATCCTTTGTATAAATTCTGGTCTTCTATGAAATCCGGATTGGCATCTGTGTCCATCCAGACATCAGGTCCGATCAGTATATGGTGTCTATTCAGCTGGGATTTCAGGAAAAGGGATTTGGTCGCGATCACGGTATATATGCCGCCAACCTTATTGCAGACTTCCCAACTGACTTCAAACAGATAATCAGGATTAATGATTTTCTTAGTCATTATTGCTTTTTAACTGTTGGTTTCCGCTTTGCCGGAGCCTTACGCACAGTTGCTTTCTTCACGGCTGGGGCCTTCTTCGCAGCGGTCGCCTCCTTCACAGAAGGCTCAGCCGCATCGGCAACGGCCAAAGCGTCATTTACCCTTATGGTAAAGTCGCTGAGCACATTCATATAGTTGATGAATGCCTCATACGGAGTATCATAAGGATTGAAATATTTATGGACTTCTCCATCGGAGAAGAATTTCGTGCACATGTAGTAGAAGTGGTCGCTTTCCTGGAGATGACCATAGTCAAGCCAGAGAGAAGGATCGTTGGCAAGCGCCACTTTCTCGTAAAGCCCGTAGATCTTGTTATATGCATCCTGCTGGAGCTCATTTCCGAGCCATGCAGTCACATCCCTCTCCTCGTCAGCCCAGGAAATGATTTCCGGGACATCTATCTCGTCGACAGGCTTGTATTTTTCTGAAATTGATGCCGGAGTGCCGAAGCCGAACTCTCCGTCGGCGATCACGGCGTCCGGGAGCGCCCTCATGAAATCGAATATTCCGCTCTGGGCGTTCTGATGCTCCCCGAACGTCTCATAATCCATGAAGAGATTGATGACGTCTCCTCCGTCCCTGACGGCATTCTTGAGCCAGCCGAGGTATTTCTCGGCGGTAAGAGGCCATCCGTCCCAGCCTCTGTTCTGGAAACGGAAAGCGATGTCGTCGCTAAGGCTGTAGTTCCTCAGAAGCAGGGAGAGCTTCGGCTGGGTGAAGTCGGAGTATATGAAGTTAGGGCTGCGCCAGCCCATTATATGCCTTGCGCCTTCCGTAAGCATGGTCTTGAATCCGAGGTCATAGACCTGCTCTCCAATCTTGTTGGAATAGATAAGCTCGGTATTGCGGAAAGTCACCGGAGTCACTCCGAAATACTGCTGTATGGCGGCCTTGTGCTTGTTGACCTGGAGCCTGAACTCATCCGGATTGGCCAGCGAAGCGAGGGAATGGTAATAAGTCTCGGTAAGGAATTCGACGCAACCGGTGTCGGCGAGCTTGCGGAAACTCTCGATGACCTCCGGAGCATATCTCTCAAACTGTTCGAGGACTGAACCGGATATCGAGAACGCTACCTTGAACGCTCCGTCATGCGCCTTGATCTTCTCGAGAAGGAGCTCGTTCATCGGGAGATAGCATCTCTGGGCCACTCTGCGCAGGATCGTCCTGTTGGCGAAGTCGTCATAATAATGCGAGTCCTTGCCGATATCGAAAAATCTGTACAGTCTGAGCCTTGTCGGCTGATGGACCTGGAAATACAGACATATATCTTTCCTTGACATAACTTGACCGGTTTTTACTTATTAACCACTGATTCGTAAACTTCCTTTATCTTGGCTGCCGCATTGTTCCATTTCAGGGCATTCACCTCTTCGAAGCCATGCTCCGAAGCGAAATGGGCAAGGGCAGGATACTGCAGCAGACCGTATATCTGGTCAGCCATGGCATCGACATCCCAGAAATCGACCTTGAAAGCATACCGGAGCACTTCTGCGGCGCCGGACTGCCTGGAGATCACTGAAGGCACGTTCGACCTCATGGCCTCGAGAGGCGAGATGCCGAACGGCTCCGAAACTGAAGGCATCACATAGACATCGGAAAGGGCGAACATCTTCTGCACCTCGGTTCCGCGGAGGAAACCCGTAAAGTGGAACCTGTCGGAGATTCCGAGCCTTGCGACGTGACGGATGGCACGGTTCATCATGTCGCCGCTTCCGGCCATGACAAACCTCACGTCCGAGGTCCTCTTGAGCACCTTGGCAGCAGCCTCGATGAAATATTCAGGACCTTTCTGGAAAGTTATTCGGCCAAGGAAGGTCACCACCTTGTCCTTGACTCCCCTCTCGACCTGCAAGTTGTCCCTGCCGCTGAAATCCACGGCATTGTGCACCGTCACGACCTTGGCCGGATCGATGCCGTACTTGCTTATGACTATGTTTCTGGTAAGGTCGCTGACGGTTATGACCTTGTCAGCAGCCTCCATACCGTTTTTCTCTATCGCATAGACCCTGGTGTCGATGTTGTCCGCGCTGCCGCGGTCGAACGAGGTCGCATGCATATGCACCACGAGCGGCTTCCCGGTCATCTCCTTGGCGGCGACACCGGCATAATAAGTCAGCCAGTCATGGGCATGGATCACGTCGAACTCATCCTTGTGCTGCATGGCGATCGTGCCTCCTACCATAGCGTATCGGGCCACTTCCTCCATCAGATTGGATCCATACTTCCCGGAGAACTTGAACTTCTGGCCATACTGGATACGGAAGTCCTTGACCTGACGGCGTCTCTCCTCCTCGACCATGTCGTGGAACTCCTCCGGATCGAGGTAAGGCACCATGTTGGTCCCGACATGGACGAACTTTATCTTGTCGAGGAAGTTCTCGATATCCACGTCTTCACGCACCGTTACAGGGACATCGCTGGCATTGACGATCCTGGCGACGGAGGAATCTTCGTCACCTGTTGCCGAAGGCATCACGAAAATCGTATCGACCCCGTTGTACGCGAGGCCTTTCACTATTCCGTAGCAGGCAGTACCGAGACCGCCTGCGATATGTGGAGGGAACTCCCAGCCGAACATCAGCACTCTCATATCCTAGTCCTCCCTGTATTTGTCCATAAGATAATCTACACCCAGCAGGGCAGCGGTACTCAAGGCAGATGAGATCGCGCCATGAGGCTCATGAGGAGGGTCTCCGTCATAAAGTTCGGAGAACGCTCCGACGCCATGCTTGTTAAGGTCTTCCCTGAATCCCTTGCAGAGCCACTCGGCCTTGTTCATGAAAGCCGGGCCGCGCATGCGGAAAGCAGCGCTGGCATAAGGATAAAGCAGCGAAGGTCTGGTACAGCCCTGGTGATAGGCAAGGTCGCGGTCTATCTGGGTGCCTTCATAAACTCCCTTGTACCTCACATCCCTAGGGGAGAGGGTACGTATTCCGCGTCTTGTGACGAGTTCGTTCTCCACGATTCGTATCACCGCGTCGGCGACTTCGTCATCGACAGGAGAATACGGCACATAGACGGCAAAAAGCTGGTTCGGGCGCACGTCCATGTTCTGGCCGTTATTATCCACGAAATCAGCAAGATATCTCTTCTCCGGATTCCAGAACATATTCTGGAAATTCTGTCCCACGAGGTCACGTACCGGAGACCATTTCCTGATAAATGCGCTCAGAGGCGACGAGAACCTTCGCTCCATGTCCACTGCAAAGCAGAGCATGTTGTACCAGAATGCATTAGTCTCTACCTGGTAGCCGGCCCTTTCCGTAACCGGATTGCCGTCGATATAGGCATTCATCCAGGTAAGGGCGATATGGTCTTTCTGCGCCCAGAGCAGTCCGTTAGGCTGAAGGGCAATCTCGGCCCTGTGGCCCGGAGCATAGCTCTCCACTACTCCGCGCACGGTCTCTCCGTACTTCTTCCATACAGCGCGTGCGTCAGCCCCGAACTCTATGTATTCCTGCAGGACGAGGGCCAGCCTGAGTGGGGCCTCGACCTGGGTGGTCCTCCTGAAGAACCTTTCTTCCTCATTGGCTATAAGGTCGTCGAGAATGGCCTCGAACTCCTTGCAGTTGCCGTCTGCATACAGGGTAAGTCCCGGAAGAGAAGTGAGGGTCTCGCGCAGCAGGCCGGTATAGAGCCATGAGAATCCGGCCGTAATCTGATGGCGGCCGCCACGGCAGCGCTTGAGCAAGTCTGCACAATGGACGAGCTGCTCATGATAGCTGGTGATAGTGCCCATGGCCTCGACCTCCTTGTTGAACCGGCTTCCGAGCATCCTCGGTCCGATTTCGTCGATGCAGGCCGAAAGTATCACGCTGTCGCCCTCCTGCATGGACACGGAGAAATAACCCGGGACGAACAGGTCCTCGCGGCAGTCGAAGCCGCGGCGGTATTCGTCGGAATAGGTGATTCCCTTGTACCAGTAAGGGGAAGAATGGAACTTGCTTCCGGTTTTGTTGACCTGCAGGAACAGGTCAGGAAAACCCTCGTACATGTTGAAGGCCACGCCCCCGCGGACTTCCTTATACCCCGTCCGAGCCTCAGGGTTCTCAAACGTGAGGCTGTCCAGGTTCCTGAAACCGAGGAAAGGCTTGAGCTGGAGCTCGATGCCCGAAGGGGCCTGCCTCAGCTCGTATTTGATCATCACCTGATCCTTGTCGGGAGTCAGGAGTATCTTTTTCGCAAAAATGATTTCTCCGACCTTATACACGACTTCCGGCACCGGGTCGGCGCCGAAATCGATGATATACTTGTGTCCTCTCGGCTCATAGATATCTCCATAGCAATGGATTCCGAGATTGAAAGGCTTGCCTCTCACAAGCAAGGTCTCGTCTACGGAAGACAGCAACATGTACATTCCGCCGCCGAAATTGTCGACAGGGACGGAAAGGAGACCGTGATAACGCCGTGTATTGCACGTCACGATACTTGTGTTGCAGATTGCACCCGTCTTGTTCGCCAGGATTATCTCCCTTTTCAGCGAATATGACAGATTCACAAGCTCAGCCTTATTGAATTTCAAAAAAGCCATGTCCGTAAGAATTTAAACCTTCTTCAGGACCAGCGCGCATCGGCTAGGCAAATACAGCTTCAGCTCCTTCCGGTCCGTATGGTGCTTCTCCCCGATCCTCAGGCGGCAAAAACCGTCGTACTCTTTCTCGTCGGAATCGAGCACCAGTTCATACTCCCCTTCCGGAGCCTCGAAACCATAATCGGCGAACGAGCCAGACGGATGGAAGTTGAATGCAAATATATAACTTTTGCGCATGAAAATCAACACATTCTTCGCCTCGTCAGCCCTCAGCAGGACAGGTTTTTCACTTAAAACGTTACCTTCTTTAGCGAGGCCCGTCATCGCCTTGTCAAAATTTTTCAAATACTTGTATCGGAGATAGTCCGGATCGCTCAGACTCCACTGCCTCCGGGCATATTTATACGACCAGCCGTTCCCCTCGCGAGGGAAGTCAATCCACTCCGGATGGCCGAATTCATTGCCCATGAAATTGAGATATCCGTCGCCCGCAGTGGCAAGCGTCACCAGCCTGATCAGCTTGTGCAGGGCAATCCCCCTGTCCACTATCGGAGACTGCGAATCCTTGTTCATGGAGAAATACATCTCCTTGTCCATCAGACGGAAAATTATGGTCTTGTCGCCCACCAGCGCCTGGTCATGGCATTCGGCATAGCTGATAGTCCTTTCATCTTCCCTCTTGTTGGTAAGCTCATACCATATCTCGCCCGGACTCCACTGTTCGTCGCTCTTTTCCTTGATCCACTTGATCCAATGGTCGGCGATGCCCATGGCCATGCGGAACCCGAACCCCACGCCTCCGCGCTCATACGGCGCAGCCATACCGGCCATTCCACTGACATCCTCAGCAATCGTGATGGCCCCCGGATAAATCTCCCGGATCAGCATATTCGCAAGCGCAAGGTAGTCCACGGCGTTTTCGTCCACGCCCTCGTTGAAATAATTCTCATATCCCGAGAATGCTTTCCCGAGACCATGGTCCCAGTAGAGCATGCTCGTCACTCCATCGAAACGGAAACCGTCAAGCCGGTACTCCTCCATCCAGTATTTGCAGTTCGAAAGCAGGAAGTACCTGGTCTCGTCCTTGCCATAGTCAAAACAGCGCGAGCCCCACGCAGGATGATGTCCCTGAGGGCCCGAATAGAAATACAAGTCGTCGCGGCCGTCGAAAAGGGACAGGCCTTCGGCGATATTGTCCACGCTATGCGAATGGACGATGTCCATGATCACGGCAATACCCTCGGCATGGGCCGCATCCAC
>JAFZTP010000053.1 GCA_017618815.1 Bacteroidales bacterium
GATGACCCTCTTCTCGAACTCCACTCCAAAGTCGGACAAGACCTGTTCAGCACCAGACATTACGTCGTAGTCACTGACAGATCCCATTATGATTGATACTTTCATGTGAATTGATTGTTGAGATGCGCAAAGATACCCAAATTTCGCATATCCGCAATGAATAAAATCATCTAAAACGATGCATATATTTTATTTTCCTGATATACGGAAAAATCATTAACTTAGCAGGTTGAAATATAGAATCAAAAGATGAGAAGTTTATTCCTTACAAATACAATGACCCACAAAAAGGAACTCTTCGTTCCGATCAATCCGGGTCACGTCGGCATGTATGTCTGCGGTCCTACTGTCTATGGCGACGCCCATCTCGGCCATGCCCGTCCGGGAGTCACCTACGACGTTCTCCAGAGGCTCCTCCGCCACCTCGGCTACAAAGTGCGCTACGTGCGCAACATAACCGATGTCGGCCACCTCGAACACGATGCCGATGAAGGTGAGGACAAGATTGCAAAGAAAGCCCGCCTCGAACAGGTGGAGCCGATGGAGGTCGTGCAGACCTACACCTTCCGGTACCATGAGGCCATGCGCCAGCTAAACGTAGCGCCGCCTTCTATCGAGCCGCACGCTTCGGGCCACATCATAGAGCAGATCGAGACAGTCAAGAAGATTCTCGAGGCCGGATACGCCTACGAGAGCAACGGTTCAATATATTTCGATGTAGAAAAATACAACCGTGACCATCGTTACGGCATCCTCTCCGGGCGTACCCTCGACGACACGCTCGAAGGCACCCGCAGCCTCGACGGCCAGAGCGACAAGAAAGCCCCTTATGACTTCGCCCTCTGGAAGAAGGCCGAGCCTCAGCATATCATGAAATGGCCGTCCCCATGGGGAGAAGGCTTCCCGGGATGGCACCTTGAGTGCTCAGTCATGGGCGAGAAGTATCTCGGTCATGATTTCGACATCCATGGCGGCGGAATGGACCTAATGTTCCCGCACCATGAATGCGAGATCGCCCAGAATGTCGCTTCCCGCGGCACCCAGGGCGTGCACTACTGGGTCCACAACAACATGATCACCATCAACGGACAGAAGATGGGCAAGTCGCTCGGCAACTTCATCACCCTGCCGCAGCTCTTCGCCGGCGAGCATGACAAGCTTGACCAGGCATACAGCCCGATGACCATAAGATTCTTCATTCTCCAGGCCCATTACCGCAGCACTCTCGACTTCTCCAACGAAGCCCTCCAGGCCGCAGAGAAGGGACTCAAGAGAGTGATGCAGGCATACAAGGACCTCTGCGCCATATCCGGTCACAAAGCCATCGACCTCGGATACGGCGAGTTCATCGATGCAGTCGCACCGGAATCATGCAAGGCCGACAACGCCGAGATCAAGGCTATCTTCGAAGGAGTATATGAAGCCCTCTGCGACGACATGAACACCCCGATCGCCCTCGCCCAGATATTCGACGCCATCAGGATCATCAACACAGCCAAGGAAGGAAAGCTTCAGCTCTCCGCCGGAGACATCGACACGCTCGTACAGCTGTTTGACGACGTGGTCTTCGGAGTCCTCGGCCTTCGCGACGAGGCCGTAGCAGAAAGCGGGAACCAGAAAGTCGTTGCCGGCCTGATGGACATGGTCCTCGAAGAAAGGGCTGCAGCAAAGGCAGCCAAGGACTGGCCTCGCAGCGATGCAATACGCGACAATCTCAAGGCTCTCGGAATCACGGTGAAGGACACCAAGAACGGAGCCGAGTGGACAATAGACTAAGCCATGAAACTTATATCCTGGAACGTAAACGGGCTTCGAGCCTGCGAAGGAAAAGGTTTCAGCGAAGCCTTCAGGGCGCTGGATGCCGATTTCTTCTGCCTGCAGGAGACGAAGATGCAGGAAGGCCAGCTGGACCTGGCTTTCGAAGGCTATGATTCATACTGGAACTATGCCGACAAGAAAGGCTATTCCGGAACCGCAATCTTCACTAGGCTGAAACCGCTTTCAGTTTCCTACGGCATCGGGATTGACATCCATGACCATGAAGGCCGCGTAATCACTCTCGAGATGCCGGAGTTCTATCTCGTCTGCGTCTATGTGCCGAATGCGCAGGACGGACTCAAGAGGCTCGATTACAGGATGCAGTGGGAAGACGACTTCAGGGCCTACCTCAGCGGGCTCTCTGCGAAAAAGGGAGTCATCGTCTGCGGAGACTTGAACGTCGCCCATAACGAGATCGACCTCAAGAATCCTTCAAGCAACAGGCACAACGCCGGCTTCACCGATGAGGAAAGGGGAAAATTCAACGCCCTGCTCGCATCAGGTTTCACTGACAGCTGGAGATTCCTCAACCCGGACACAGTAAAGTACTCATGGTGGTCATACCGCTTCCACGCCCGAGAGAACAACGCAGGGTGGCGTATCGATTACTTCCTTGTTTCAGATTCAATCAAGGACAGGATAGCCGGAGCGGAAATCCATAATGACATCTTCGGCTCGGACCATTGTCCGGTAGAGCTCGACATTACTTTCTGACAGACTCGTGGATGAATGAGAGTCCTCCGCAGAGAATCTGCACGAGGAGCTGCGATTCATGTGACAACGTGGCCCATACGATTCCGTCCTCCGGAGGAATGCCGTAGATATTCGCGAGGGCAAGAGTAACTGCATAATGATATGCCCCGAACCCTCCCGGAACCGGGATCAGCGTGCTCAGCGAGCCTACCACCATCAGGAACAGGGCGTCAGTCATGCCCATGTAGCCGAACACAGGGATCACATCCTCCAGTGCGAGGATTATCAGATACGAAGTAAGCACGTAGGCCACCTGGATAAGCACGGTGTAGATAACGAACTTCCACCACGAATCCATCTTGACGCTGCTCTTCAGTCCGGTCCCTATTCCCTTGAGGAAGCCCCAGCCTTTTGCAGCGATCTCGGACCTGTCCTTCAGGGACCACAAGATCAGCACTCCCAGCACGATCACTCCAGTAACGATGGCGATCAGCCATGGAGTATTGATATTGACGCTGAGCAAGAAAGTGGTGAACCTGTCGCCCATAAGCGGCATTGTAAGCAAGATCACCAGGCCCATAGCAAGCATGTCCCAGAGCCTGTCGCCCAGGACGGTGCCGGCAACCTTGTCGAAGGAAGCCTTCCTGCGTCCTTCGGAATCAAGGGCGGAATGGCTGGTAATGTAGCCGCACCTGACGACTTCGCCCGCTCTCGGAAGCACGATGTTGGCGAGATAGCCTATGTTGACGGCATTGAAACAGGTAATCTTTCCAGTGGTCGGGTCGATCGGCAGGAGATAGCCTCTCCATCGGAGTCCCCTGATATAGAACACAGCGCCCCCGAGGATCATGGAAGCTATGACATATCCCCAGCGGCAAGAGGCCAGAGCGCTCACGAAATCCTTCCAGTCGACGTTCCTGAACGAATAATACAACAGGAAAAAGGCCATCGCGAACGACAGCACATACCAGGTTATGTCTTTAACTTTCTTGGCCATATTTGCAGCAAAGTTAAGAATAATACCTAAATTTGTGCGATATAATAAAAAATAAAGGAATGAAATCCATACTCGGAATAGGCAACGCGCTTACGGACATCCTGGCAGTCCTGCCGGACGACACCCTCCTCAAGGAATACCATCTCCCGAAGGGCAGCATGCAGCATGTTGACATGGAGACAGGAGACAAGATCTGGTCCACCCTCAAGGAAGTTGGGGTAAAATATGTACCTGGTGGTTCCGCCGCCAATACGATAACCTGCACCGCGATCTTCGGAATGCCTTCCGGGTATATCGGAAAGATAGGCAACGACGAACTCGGACATCTCTTCAAGAGCGCAATGGAGCAGTTCGGCGTAAAGACCACCATGCTCTACGGCACCAAGGCATCAGGCCGCTGCATGGTATTCATCTCAGGAGCGAATGCCGAGAGGACTTTCGCGGACTACATGGGTTCGGCCCTGGAGATGGGGCCGGATGACCTGAAACAGGAGTACTTCGAAGGATATGATTATTTCCATATCGAAGGCTACCTCGTCCAGAACCAGGACCTCATCCTGAAGGCAGTCCAGATGGCCAAGGCCGCCGGCTGCAAGATTTCCATAGACATGGCATCATACAACGTCGTGGAGTCAAATGAAGCATTCCTGCACAACCTTGTGGACAACTATGTGGACATAGTTTTCGCCAATGAGACCGAAGCCAAGGCCTTCACCAAGCTGGAGCCTCGCGAAGCACTCGAAGAGCTCTCCAAGCATTGCGAGATCGCCGTCGTCAAAGTAGGAAAGGACGGGTCCATGGTCCAGCAGGGCGACGAGTATTATTTCATCGAGCCGTGGCCGGCAAAGGCCATCGATGCCACCGGCGCCGGGGATACCTATGCGGCAGGCTTCCTGTATGCCCATTCCCTCGGGATGCCTCTCAAGGTATGCGGAGAGATCGGTTCGATAATCGCCGCAAAGGTGGTCGAGGTGATAGGCACGAAGATTGATATTCCTCGCTGGAAAGACGCCAAGATAGAAATCAAGAAACTTATCGCCGAGAATTCATGACGATCAGCGAATACATAAAGAACATATTCAGGAGAAGAATCCTCAGGAAGCTTGACGGCAAAGTAGAGACCGGGATCATCCCGGTTTCGCAGGTCCATACTGCAGTCGCCTTCATAAGCGTCCAGGATCCTTCATTCGACGAATGCAAGCTCAAGCTCCAGGCCTTCTACCGGGAGAACAAGATAAAAGGCGAAGTCTTCTTCTTCGACTTCAGGAAGGTAGGCAAGGGCGAAAGGCTAATCACCAGCATTACAACCACCATCCTCGAAAAGGATCTCGACTGGCTCGGGCGTCCGGTAAAGGAGAAGGTGGACCATATGCTCGGCAGCCATCCTGACATGTTCATCTCCCTTCTTCCGACCAACTCCTTCCCGCTGGAGTACATGGCAAAATGTTCTGAGGCAAGATTCAAGATCGGTCGCTTCGACATGCCGGGCAACACATTCGACCTGGTGATCACAGACCCTCAGGACCGTTCCCTCAGCCAGTCGGAGAGTTTCGATGAGATCAAGCATTTCCTCTCGTTAATCAAATGAAAAAGCATATAGTAACAGCCCTGAAAGGCTATGGCATGGGCGCAGCAAATGTAGTCCCGGGAGTGTCCGGAGGCACGATAGCCCTGCTCACAGGCATCTATGGAGAACTTATCGAGGCCATCAATTCACTGATGGTCCCATCCGTCTGGAAACTGCTCCTGAAACGTCGTTTCGCCGAATTCTGGAAGGCCGTCCACGGTCCGTTCCTGCTGGCCCTGTTCATCGGTATCCTGGTCAGCATAGTGACTCTGGCCAGAGTGATGGAGTTCGCCATAGTAAGATATCCGGTCCAGACATGGGCATTCTTCTTCGGTCTCATACTCGCTTCCGCCGTCTATATGGTCCTTGAGATAAAAGACAAGAAGATTTCCGACCTGATATGGGGCATAGCTGGACTGATACTCGGATTGACCGTGTGCATGCTCACTCCGACCTCTACTCCGGATTCAATGCCATTCATCTTCCTGTGCGGCGCGCTGGCGATATGTACGATGATACTGCCGGGCATCTCTGGCAGCTTCGTACTGGTAATACTCGGGAAGTATGAATACATAATGAACGCTCTCAACACCATGAACCTTCCGATCCTCGGCGTTTTCGCCCTTGGCTGCGTCGTCGGAATCCTAGCTTTCGCGAAGTTCCTGCACTGGCTGCTGGCCCGCTGCGAGAGACAGACCATGCTCGTCCTCGTGGGCTTCGTGACCGGGTCCCTTATCAAGGTATGGCCATGGAACGACATGGAGGCGGTGCGTTCCGCCAATCTGCTCGGAGGCTTCGATCCGGAAGCCCTGCACATCCCCGGCGCGATAATATGGGCCGTGGCAGGTCTGGCCCTGGTCGTCCTTCTGGAAGTCCTGAGCAAAAAGAAGTCCTGATATTAGTGGTAATAAAAAAATAATCCTTATATTTGCAGTCCGTTTCGGTTCGGTAGCTCAGCTGGATAGAGCAACAGCCTTCTAAGCTGTGGGTCTTGGGTTCGAATCCCAACCGAATCACGTTTCAAAAATGCCCGCCATGTCATCATCGACATGGCGGGCTTGCTTTAACCAAACTGGCTATGAAAAGCCAGACACATCATAAACTATTTAACTGAAGCATCGTATTCGATACCCTTCTGATTAGGCACGAGATGGTCGCACTCGATGGTAGGCTTGACAGATGAGCTGATCTTGCTGTCATCGATGGTGATCCATACTTCTTCGCCAGGCATTAGGTTGCGGAGGTTGTAGCTGCCGCGTATGCCGTCTACTGCCACCCAAGCGTCGCGATAGATTGGAGCGACTCCGGCATTTGTAATAAGGATTGCAGCTCCCTTCTTTGACTTGATCCTGTAATCCTTAATCTTGAAACGGTATCCCATAGCCTTACCCGCCTCGGTGAGACGTGAAGACTTCTGATATTCCGGCTGGTCGTTACCGATGATGTATGACATGTGGACACGTTTAACCAGATCCTCGAATTTTCTGCCATGGATGCCTGACTTGTCAAGGCAATGCTCCTGGTCATAATCGGAATAATAGCTGAACTCGCCTCCGAGAGGAGCCGTCTTGTAACGCTCGGTTCCAAAGAATTTCCAGTTCTGGTAGTTCTCGTCGTCATAATCCTCGCACATGAAAGAATCGTCGAAGTTTCCGAACTTGAGGTTGAGCAGATTCTTGTTCTTGCGGAACGGCGCGTATTTTCCGTCAGCAGCGTCGATGGAGATGCTCCAAGGAGTCTTGACGAACCATCCGTCCATCGCCGAAAGGAACAAAGTCTGGAAGTCGAAATCCGGGAAGGTCTGGCCAAGCTTGAACGGTCCGTCATAGATATGGTACTCAGCCCAGAGACCAAAACCGGTCTGGACGAATGCCAGACGAGGATCGCTGTCATACCTCTCGGCGAAACGTCTGTGGAATTCCATGTGGAAATCCTTGAGTTCCTGGCAACTCCAGTCAGGGAAGTACGTCGTCTCACCTTCGCTTTTGCCCTTGGTTTCCTTGTAATCCGGAAGTTTCTTGATATAGTCAGGGACAGCGCATTTCTTGCCTACATAAGTGTAGCGGAAACGTACGACAGCCTGATGGCCGCGGGAAGCGACATCTTTCAGGAGCTTATCCATAGCGCTCCAGTCAAAGACACCTTTTTTCTTGCATATATCGCTGTAGAGCATATATGAGAATTCCAGCTGTACGTAGCTGTCCTTTTTGTGATCATTATCATTCCACAATACGATACCGGTCATCGGCTGTACATGAGTCACCTCTGAATTGAGCTTTGTGCGTGTGTAACCATCAAGCTTAGGCTCAGCAACAGATGAAGAAGAAGTCAGTGGATGAGAATCCGAATCTTTTACAAGATCCGCCTCAACATTGTTCTTGGCGCAGCTTAGCATTGCCAGGAACAGAATCGATGAAATAAAACAACGAAACATAGTTAAAAGTTAAAAGTTAATAAAGAATATTAATTGATGGTAAGACCATCCATCTCGAGGCGGTAGATGTGGGGCTGGTCATCATCGTCGTCGCCCACCCACACGCAATTGTGAGCATGGTCGACGCAAATTGATTCATTGTTTCCTATATATGATACCTTATATTTTCCAAGATAAGTCCTGGCGTCTCCGGAGAAGACAAAGAGGGCATGGACCTCAGAGTCAGTCACCCAGAGCCAGTCATTTACGGAGTCATAGCACAGTCCGCCGATTTCGCGGATGCCTGACACCACTGTCTCGAGCGAGAAGCAATCAAGGACCTCGCCCTTGAGGTTATATCTCCAGAGATTCGCTTCTTCCTGAGAGCCCACATAGACAGTGCTGTCGCGATACCATGTGATTCCCTCAAGTCCAGAATTGCCGTATTTGCCTACGACTGCATCCCTGACGTTGAACAAATCCGTGCGCTCCGTGAAATCAGGGGCCGAGATACGTGCCACCTTCTGAGACCCTTCCACGCACACATGGAGGTCGCCGGATGCAGGATCAAGTGTCACGCCTTCGAGGTCATCGTCGAAATGCTTGATGTTCTCGACGCTTACCTGGCCATTCTTGATGGTGACCTTGGCGAGCTGGCCCTGGTCTCCGACGGCCCAGAGAGACTCTCCGTCTGCCGTGAGGCAAATGCCTGAGAGTTCCTCGACATCGACGTTGTATTTCTTATGGGATATCACCTTCGGCAATGCCACCTCGTCCTGAACCGGTTCGGTCTCGGGTTCGACATCGTTCTTACCCTGGCACTGGCAGGCGACAAGAAGAACAGACAAAATTGATGTATGGAATAAAAGAGCGTTTCTCATTAAAATTTGCTTGTTTATATGCAGTTATACTTAGTTTCTGTCCAAATTCCATGCTATAGGGCCGGCGTATAGGACTGAGTCACTACGCCGGAGCCATCGATAACATAATATACCGGGGTCATCTTTATGTCAAAGACGGCCTCATGGTCTTTCATAGTCTGGTATTCCCAGCCGGGAACTTCAGGTATGGAACCGTCGCCGCAGCATATCGCCAGATGGCGAGCATCGTTCCATTCAGGTTTTTCGCGGAGCCTGGTCAGCGCCTCGCGGCAGGAAGGACATGAGAGGTCCAGCACAAGTACCAGCGTGCTGCGTCCCTGAGGATCGGCCTGCGGATATACGGCCGTCTCTCCTTCCTTGTTTATGTTCATCCAATCTCTTTTCTGCAGCATCGGGGCGTATTCATCCGGATTCATGACTCCATCCGAGACGATCCTGTCCACTGCATATGTAAAGAGTCCGACGTTGCGGCAGGATGAGTATGGATTGTAGAATGCGCCTTCCATCCACTCGCTGTAGATGTAATAGGCGACTTCGTTTTCCGCCTTCAGGCGGTCGAACAATAAGCCGAGGGCCGCCTCCGCTTCCTCGGACGGAGCGTTGGCGGCAATCTCGGCAAAATCTGCGAAGAGGTTCTGCGATACGCGGATGTCCTCTTCGAGCAGAGTCTTGTCTTTCCAATATCCGGAAATTGCCGCGCCCGGCCCGTTCCCCGCCGCATGACAGCCGGAAACGAGCAAGACGCAACTAAGTATCGCCGGTACTATCTGAAAGATCCGTAGCATATGTCCCTACTTGTTGGTAGTGATCTCGAGGAGGTGTCCCCAACCGTTTTCGCTCTCGTCGATGGAAAGGTTCGGCATGTTGGAGAGTTCGGTCCATTTACCCGCATCGTCTAAGTAATAGAAACGGATGCTGGTCTGGAAGGTATTTCCTATAGGTGAGCTGGAGATAGCTCCGTCAAACACTTCTCTGCTTAAGGCAATCTCATACTCGTTGTCCTTTCCGGCTCCGGAGGTAAGATTGTTGCCAGACGCAAGTACAGGGTCTCCCCAGCCGTCTTCCGTCCTCAAGTATAATTCTCCGTCATAGGAGACATAGTTGCCTTCCTCGTCTGTGATATGTCCCTCTGTCATCATATCATAACCCTCTATAAAGTAGTTATGGTATCCTGATTCAAACTCACCGTCCGTATTGATGTTCAAACGCAGCGGAAGACTTTTGTCTGCAGAGTTCTCCTGCATATCCGCAAGCACCTCGCTATCAAATTTCATGTAGTAATATACAAACTTCTTGTCAGCATAGACTCGAATCTCCTTTACGGCCTCCCATGGAGAGCCTTCTGCGTTCTTTGCCACAACCACCTTGGATGCGTCAAGTGCGGCCCAGTCTGCGAAATCACCGTCAATGGAGATCGGGGCCTTATACGAAGATCCGTTGTTGTCCTTGTCGCACGCAACTGCGACCATTGCGGCAACCGCCAAAAGTGTCAGAATTTTTTTCATTAGTTCAATCGTTATTAAAATTGTTAAAGTGTTATCAGGTTATATCTAGAGTGAGAAGCTGTAGAGCTTGTTGTAACCGGTCTTTTCGTTCCAGAGGCCTTCGTTGGCGAGCTGGATGGAGAAGCGAGGGTTGCTGCGGATAGTCTGGCATGGATCCGGAAGATTGAGCGAGAGGGTCATCTCTCCGGAGATGCCGGAAGGGAGCTGGATGGTCTGGTCCACCTTGGTGACAGCCCCTGGCATCCAGTAACGGGGATCCGAATTGAGTTTCCAGGTCTTTACGACCTTGCCGGAAGCATCGGTCAGGACAAGTTCGGCATCACGCGGGTTCTGGGCAGGGGCAAAGCCGTCGTTACGCACGTTGAGCACGACGCGGAAGTCCTCTCCGGCAGCCGGTTTTTCTGTGAAATATCCGTTCTCGAGCACATAGCGGTAGCCCAGCCTGCGGTCAATCTCATTGAAGCAGCCTTCGGTCTTCCAGCGCTGGATCACACCCTGGTGATATCCGATGTTGAGATATGTGAAATGGTATTCAGCCATGTCGGCCAGAGTCCCATGAGCCCCGTCCTGAGGGCCGCAATGGCAATACGATGAAGTCCCGCAGGTCTCGCCGCCCATAATCGTATAGAGGCTCTCCGCAGCCCAGTAGCGGCGTTCATCCTTGCTGCCGTATGTGCCAGTATCGTTGGAGCTGGCCAGATAACAGTCATTATGACCGCCGAGGCGCGCTTTCTCTGAAGCCTGGTGGGCCGTGGAAACAGTTATGGTGTCGGCCAAAGAATGGCCGTAAATTTTCATCTTGAATTCAGGAGTGCGGAGCGCGATCTGGCGATCGGCTGGCATCGCATCCAGAAGAGCGTCAACCACATGCTTGCGTGGCTGGTAGTCAGCATCAGTCTTAGGGTTGAAGACAAAATTGTCAGTGTAATACCACTCGCCCCAGCTGCCGACAAATCCGGCCTGGAGTACGAGTATCACGTCATAGTATTCCTGAAGTATCGGCTTCAGCTGCCCGATATGGGTGAGGACCAACTCTTCGGTTGCGTCCCATGGTTTGTCCGAAGCTTCGCTGCCGTTTGAATAGCAGAAGCGGACGATTGCCTTTGCTCCGTTTTCACGGAGAGAAGCAAAATTAGCACGAATGCAGTCAAGATAGTTTTCAGCGATTTCGCTTCCGACATAATCCGTAAGATGGAACTCCAGCAAGAACAATGTATGGCCCAGTTTCCTTCCTGCATTGACCGCCGAGGCGCTTACAGGAGACTTGGAGGCCTCATGTATTTCTATCGGTGTGTAAAAGCCTCTTTCGGGGTTGGGAATATTCATGTCAGTGGCCGTGTAGCTCACTTTTTCCATGCCCGGGAGTTCCGGTTCGGCGTTGCCATCCTTGCCACATGCGACGGGCATTACGACAGCGGCAGCCAGGAGCAATAATTGTCTGCGGAATATTTTCATTTGGATTCTGAATTAAAAATCCATAGGTGAATGTCCCTGGGACGGGACATCCACTTATGGACAAATGGTTATGTGCATTATTTTACTGTTACGACCTTGAGCATTGGAGCGAGACCGCTGGCATTGTCTGCTGTACATGCCGCATTAGGAAGAATGCCGACAGATTCCCATCCCAGCTGAATATCGAAACCGATCGTAAACTCATCGGAAAGAGTATCGACAGGATACATCTCGCGAACAAATGCAATCTCATATTCGTTATCTTTTCCAGCACCCGTGCAAACACCGGAGCCCATAGGAAGGATCTGACTCCAGCTCCATTCCGGATTAGCGTCCTTGTCGTTCGGATCCGGTTCAACCCAAATGCTTACGCTTGGGTCATATGAAGCAAAGTCAGTTCCGTCCGAAAGGAAGCCCTCCATCATTACATCTGTGCTACTGCCTTTATACTGTACATTATCGAAACCTCCTGTTGACTCGTCATTGTCACCGTTGATATAAATGTGGAACGGAACCTCCTCAGAACCGATTTCAATCTGGTCTTTATCGAACTTGAAATAGATAAATACGTACTGGGCATCAGCATATACCTTTACCGACGTCAACGCAGATATCGGATTCTCTTCGTCACTGACAGCATAACTTGCAGCCACTTTCTTAGAATCAAGTTTTGCCCAGTCTGAGAAATCGCCGTCAATCTCGATAGGTTTTACATATTCACCATTGTCCGGTTTAGGGTCATTGTTATCCTTACCACATGCAACAGCCATCATTGAGGCAATTGCGAGGAGAGCGAAAATCTTTTTCATCGTATGAACAAATTTAAGTTTGATAGAATCAAGGTTAAAAGTTATTTACTGTGTCATAGTGTTGGTTGAACCGTATGCAAAATTACTAAAATAGATTTCCTGCGCTTTCGTTTCAAAAGAAAAAAAATTTCGAAACCTTCCCAAAAAGGTCCCGAAATTAGCTTTGATATTATATATCAATTATTTACCCCGCATATAAAAACGTTTCAGTGGGTTTCGTTTCTATACAGTAACCGTTTCGACCTCGATTTTCATAGCTTTAAGCTGGTTGCGGACTCCGACTGGCAGATGGTTGTCCGTAACCACCGTGCTGATCTTGTCAGGAGTGGCGATGAAAGCGAAGGCCCGCTTGTTGAGCTTCGAGCTGTCGAAGACCGCGATGACCTCCCTCGCCCTCGAAATCATCACTTGGTTGGTGCTGGCTTCTTCCACATTCGGAGTAGAGAGACCGGTCTCTACGGAGAAGCTGTCCACCCCAAGGAAAAGCTTGTCGCAATAGAACACCTTGAGGTTGGATTCCGCCAGCGGACCGACCGTCGAGTAGCTGGATTCACGCACGGTGCCGCCCAGGAGTATGACCTTGAAGCGTTTGTATTTCAGAGCCTCGATCATGGCATTGACAGAGTTCGTGATTATCGTAAGGTCTTGAAACTTATGAAGATTCTTCGCAACCTCAAGGGCGGTGCTGCCGGAGTCTATGATAATGGTATCGCCGTTCTTGATATGCGCGGCGGCGGCACGCCCGATCGCCTCCTTTTCGCGGGAGTTGACCAGACTTTTGAAGCTGAAGTGACGGTCTTCCTCCTCGTCCGCATACACATTGGAACGAGTGATGGCACCGCCATGAACCCGGATCAAAAGCTTCCTTTCGCGAAGGATACGCAGGTCTTTCCGGATCGTAACTTCGGACACCCCGAACTCTTCGCTGAGCTCGGTCACATTGACTGACGAGTCTTTATTTAGCCTCTGGAGAATGGCTGAACGCCTTCCCTGTGCAGAATCATATACATCCATGTTTTAGTGTCATTATCTGGCGTAAAGATAGCCAATTTATTTCAAATGAAACAAAACGAAATATAATTTTTTCGAAATAATCGGAATTCGGGCAAGATTTCTTACGTTTTTTTCTCATATTTGTGACAAATCCAACATTAACGCTTTTAATTAATAATGCTTCTTATGAAGACCAAGATTCTTTCATTGATTTGCATCCTTCCGATGTTCTTCTATTGCTGCTCATCGGCCAACAACACACCTGACACTCCGGATAACCCGGGAAACAATGAAAACCCTAATCAGGAACAGACTGTAGTACTTGCACCGGAAATCCACAATGGCGACCGAGTGCTCGCGACTAACGAAAATGCAGAGAAATTCCTTACCGAGGTACAGTACCCGGACCACGATTATAGCTTCACGAAGATCCTTGACTACAAGGGCGGATTCAACGGTCACCTCGAAGAGGGCGAAGTCGTAAAGTCCGACAAACCACAAGAATATACCATTCGCTGGAAAGCAGACGCTGCCGCCGGCAACCTTACTTTCAAGCTCGCAGACGCAACTTGGAGCAACGAGATTACCGTGGACAAGGGAGACTCATGCGTCACCATCACCAACCTCGTTCCTAACGACCATTATACATATTCTGTCACCGCTGCCGACGGAAAAGTGATGACCCAGGGAGAATTCGACACCTACGGCCATCTCCATCAGGTCTTCTTCAAGACCAACGTGCGTAACGGACGCGACCTTGGCGGCTGGAAGACATATGACGGAAAGATGGTAAAATACCGCATGGTATATCGCGGCGGAAGGCTGGAGCCAAGCAAGCTCAGCGTAAAGGGCAAGAAGGAAGTCCTTGCAGAAGGCATCAGGGCCCAGCTCGACCTTCGCGGAGTGGATGACGTGCTCTCAAAACCGGCGATCGACGCTCTTGATTTCTGCGCTCCTGTCATCGAGACTGGCGGCGACAACATGCTCAATGAAGGCAGGGACAAGACAAGACAGTGCTTCGAGTTCGTAGTCAAATGCCTCCGTGAAAACAAGCCGGTTTACTTCCACTGCTCTCTCGGACGCGACCGTACCGGCACCCTCGCGATGATTCTCCTCGGTGTCCTCAACGTAGTCGAGGGTGACATCTCAAAAGAGTATGAGCTTACATATTTCGCCCCTCGCGGATACAGCATAGCAGAGTCTGAGGACTACACGACGTTCCAGAACACCCGTACGAAATGGGCGTATAAACCTGCTGCCGAATACATCTGGAACAATTTCGTCGGCGAAGGCGAGTCTTTCGCTACCGGAGTCGAGAAATATCTTCTCTCCATCGGAGTTGTCCAGCAGGATATCGACGACTTCCGTAGCATGATGCTTGTAGAAGCGCCAAAAGAATGACGACACGATGAGTGTGTAAAATATTAGATACGATATGAAGAAAATCAGAGAAGTTCTTTATGATTGCCAGGCCCAAAAAACAGCGGTCCTGGCTACGAATTTTTATAACTATGAGACCCTAGTATGCGTAGCGAAGGCCGCACAGGCGATGGGCGCCCCGGTAATGCTCCAGCTTACCCGTTCATCCATCGATTACATGGGCCTGCATACTGCATACAAGATGGGACGCCAGGTCATGGAAGACTATGGCCTCCAGGGATACATCCATCTCGACCATGGTCCAAGCCTCGAGCTCGTCCAGAAATGTCTCGACGAAGGTTTCGACTCAGTGATGATCGACGCTTCCGAGAAACCGTTCGAGGAGAACGTGGAGATCTCGGCCAAGGCTGTGGAAATGGCAAAGCCTTATGGCGCCAACGTGGAAGCTGAGCTTGGCTACGTCGCAAAGCTCGGTCAGGAGCAGGGCGGCGGATTCACGACTCCTGAGCAGGCAGTCGAGTTCACCCGTCTTACCGGAGTAGACGCCCTTGCGGTGTCCATCGGCTCCGCCCATGGTTTCTACAAGCTTCCTCCTCATCTGGACATCCCTCGCCTCGCAGCCATCCATGCTGCCACTCCTGTAGCTCTCGTGCTCCATGGCAGCTCAGGCATTCCTCACGACCAGGTCCGCGAAGCCATTGCCAATGGAATCGTCAAAGTCAACCTCGCCACTGAAATCAAGGACAACTTCATGAGAGCGCTCAAGAAAGTACTCTCCGAGAGCGACGAAATTGACCTGCGCAAGGTATTCCCTAAGGCCATGAACCCGGTTGTGGAGCTGCTCAAAGAGAAGTATGCCGTGACCGGAGCCAAGGTCATGTAGTTTGGTATTTCAGGAAAATAGTATAACTTTGCTCCGGGATAAGATAATGCTAAAGCTTGTCGTATGGGTAATTTCTATAGACATCTCTTATTGGCCGGAATTATCGGTCTCGCAGTCTTGAGTTCATGCTGCAAGGCCGATTTTGTCATCGGAAAGGATGGCTGGCCGCTCGCATCGGAGCATATCTCCGGAGCTGTTTTCCAAAAAATTGTGGATGGTTATGGGTGGCGTTTCAACTCCGCCTATCTCATCGATTCCGACGGCAGGCTTTCCGGAGAACCATATTATTCCGACAAGAAGGATCAATATCCTGTCGATTATCTCTTCTCCGGCTCCAACGTTACGGAATACTGGGATTTGGACTACTATCCTGACGGCATCTACAGAATCCGGAAGTTCAGCTACGACGAATCCGTCAATGGCATCCTCATCGACGGGGAGCTTGACATGAGGATATCATCCCTCAGGGATGACTTCATGGTCGCCATCGTTCATGTAGGGAACGACACCGACGGCCGGAAGATCTTCATCAGGTCGACATGGCGACGGATGGACGAGGACGAACTTGAGTACGTCAAGCGGACACATCCCCTGAACTATTCCAAATTACTCAAAAAGGGCAAATAACAAAAACAGGATGAAAAGACTTGCTTATATTGTGCTTGCCGCAGCGATGATGCTCCCGGCATGCAACGACACGAACCATAAAAATGCTAAAGAAATGAGTACCGCAGAGACACTGAAAGAAGTCGCCGGACGCAAGAACTTCGGTGCAGACCATGCGCTGGTTTCAACCCCGCAGCCATGTGTCATGATCGCCACATGGGACAAAAACCACAATCCGGACGTAATGATGGCCGCATGGGCCGGACAATATGACTTCAGACAGATCGTCATCAGCCTCTCCAAGCACAAGACCACCGACAACCTCGAACTCACCGGAGCCTTCACAGTCAGCTTTGCAGACATACGCACCGTGGCCGAGTCCGACTATTTCGGCCTGGTAAGCGGAAACAACGTTCCTGACAAAGTGGCAAGAGCAGGATTCACGGTCACGCCTAGCCCGAACGTAGACGCCCCGATCATCAATGAATACCCTCTTGCGCTGGAATGCAAAGTTGTAAGCTTCGAGGACGGCAAACTCATCGGTGAAGTCGTAAACATGAGCGCCGACGAAAGCATCCTGACAAACGGCAAGGTCGACCTGGCAAAGCTCCAGCCTATCGTATTTGATGCCACTTCGATGTCATATCGCGCCATCGGCGACATCGTCGGACAGGCCTGGAACTCAGGAAAGGTATTCAACCAATAGCCTTCCCTTATTTACGCCTGGCCTTTGCACTTCCCATACCATAGCCTATACAAAGCGAAAAGTTGATCGAAGTGCAGGGGTCTGCATTTTCAAACGACGTTCTGGCGACAAACACCCTCGCTTGGATGATTGTCTCAGTTATGCCCCAGTAGCTTCCTCCCGAGATATACACATTACGGCTCGGGACTAAGATGACATTGACTCCCCACTGAGTGCGGAACCCGCCGACCTGGTCCTCGGTTTCTTTTATGGCGAGAACGCCCCTTCCCAATCCAAAGAATGGAGTGAAGCGTCCTCCGGTCCCTTTCCCCAAAGACAAACCGGCAGATACGGAGAAGCTCATAGCCTCCAATTTATCATTTTTATATATATCAAAACTAGGAATTTGTTCCACGGCCTTTCCCGCGCCGATGAAGCAATCACCAAACAGGACAAACCTGCCGGACTCGAAATATGCTCCAAATCCAACGCCATTAAATCCGGAAAGGCTCCGGCCCAAATAGTCCTGATAACCCTCATACTGATAGCCGGCGTAGCCGCAGAAGCTTGACGAACGGCCGGAGACCTTGCTCATTTTGTACAGATCCGGGAGCTTGGTATTATCAAGCAGGTTCCTGACACTGTCCGCATAGAAACGCAACGCCAGGGTATCCCTTGCGCCGTCCGTAGCCCGGTCAATCTTGTCATAGAAATCAGACGCCTTAGACAAGTAATCATCGACCACATCCTCCGCATACTCATAATCACCGTACAAGAGCTCATCCTGGGCCCTGCGGTTGCAGACCTCCGCATAATCAAATACGATCTGCGCCAGGGCGAGACGCTCTTTGGTCATGTAGTCCGGATCGAACCAGGAATCATCCCGTTTCATGTACGCACTGACGAAAGGCATATCCAGATTCGTATTATCCGCCTTTCCAACGCGTCGTTCATAGTCAAAAGAACACACTAAGTCCATAGTCCCGTCCTCACTCTTTTTCTGGGTAAAATCTCCATATTCAAGCGGGCCTTCAAACCAATATTTCCGGGAAATCTTCAAAGAATCCGGTCGAGAACCAACAGTGGAAGCGTAGCCGCAGAACTCACAGGCGGCAATTGCAAGTACGAACAAAAATAATTTTTTCATATTGCGGTGAAATCATTAGTAAGTATCTTTGCACAAAACAAATATTATGCCTGTTCTCACCGAAAAGTATCTGAAAAGCCTCGTTCCGGAGCGCTTTCTCCACGATGAACGTTATCGCAACGGACACATCCATGTCCTGGCCCCGAAGGAAGGAACTCGGATTCTCGGGATGCACACCCCGGAAATGAAAGACGTCGCAAGGCAAATAGTCAGGGACGGCAGCTGGAGAGACCAGATAGCCATCTGGAAGGATCATTCCCCGCTGACAGGAGCCGACGGGCTCACTCATGAAGAGAGAATGATCTGGGGACTCACGATCGACTACGCCAAGATTCCCCTGGACGAGAGACTGAGGCTCATCGAGGAATTCATCCCCGCTGTGGACAACTGGGCAATCTGCGACAACTTCTGCTGCAACGCCAAATGGGTCGAAAAAGAAGACAAAGAACTCTTATGGTCATACATCAGCGGGCTGATCGGCTCCGACGAAGAATTCAGGTCCCGCGTCGGACTCATACTCTCGCTGGCACATTTCCTCGACGAGAAGAATATCAGCCGCACATTGGAGACTGTCGCACGCCGAGGCTATTCCGATTCGGATCCATACTACGTCAAGATGGGGGCGGCATGGCTGTTCGCCGAGGGCCTCGTCAAGCAATACGACACCGCACTCGAGTACATCATGAGCCATCGTCTCAGCAAGTGGATCCACAATAAATCCATCCAGAAAGCACGTGAGAGCTGGAGGATCTCCGACGAGCAGAAAGACTCCCTGCAAGCGCTGAAAATCAGGTAATCTACAATTGGTATTGGCTTCTGAAAAAATTATTATATTTGTCCGCCGTTACCTATGAGAAGATGAATGTAGAAGCACTATTCAAACAGTATTACCCACGTCTGCGAAATTATGCGACCAGATTCGTGGGGAATATTTTTGTAGCCGAGGATATCGTCCAGGAGTGCTTCATCAAGCTTTATGAGAAAAGATTCTCCCTCGCCGAAGTGTCTCCGGGCGCGCTGCTTTTCGTGATGGTCCGCAATTCCTGCCTCAATTACATGAAGCGGAAAGTTTTCGCCGAAACCGGCACTCCTTTCTATGTGGCGGCCGACATTACCCCGGAAGACGACCTCATGTACGAGGAACTCCGTATCGAAATAGAAAAAGTCATGAAGAAGCTGCCTCCTAAATGCAGCGAAGTATTCCGCATGAGCCGATTCGAAGGACTCAACACAAGGGAGATTGCAGAACGCACAGGCACCTCCACCCAGAATGTCGAAAAGCACATCTCCCGTGCCCTGGAAGCATTCTACAAGCACTTCGCAGGTCTCGACATCGCACCGTCCGGAATTATTTAAAAAATTTTTCATTCTGAAGGTTGGTTTTTGACATAGTCGGTTGTTATACATGCAAACGACTAATAAACCAATGAATAATTTCAAAGAACTAGCAATAAAATATTTTAGCGGAAGGATCAATGCCGACGAGGAGAGCGACCTCTATGCCTGGGTAAGGGAAGACGAGGCGAATCTCGACATGCTCCATGCCTGGGAGGACGAGTGGAAATCATCCGAGGGAAACACCCAGGACGGCAATTGGGAGCGAATGCTCGGAAGGATCGCCGCAAGAGAAGTACTGGAAGGCGGAGACTTCCGTACTGCGAAAAAGCCAGTACGCTGGTGGCCTTATGCTGCAGCCGCAGTAATGGCACTCGGCATTCTGCTCAGGATCGCCCTTCCCCACGGCAGCCAGCAGATTTATGCAATGGAAGCTCCTGTAGGAGAGAAATGCCGCGTGTTCCTTCCTGACAGCACTGTCGTATGGCTCAACTCCGATTCCAGACTCAGTTTTGACGAGTCATTCAACCACAAGGTCCGCAACGTGAAGCTCATCGGCGAGGGTTACTTCGAAGTCGCCCACAATGCGAACAAGCCGTTCAGCGTAATCTGCGGTGATGTCTCCGTTCTGGTAAGGGGTACCAAGTTCAACGTCTCGGCATATCCTGAAGACCGCTTCGTCAGCGCAAGCGTGGTCGAAGGACATGTAAGTTTCATCAACGAAGACGCGCATCTCGAATTATACAAGGGCCAGTCAGCCCAGTATGACCTGCTCGCAGGCGCATTCTCCCGTTCGATTGAAAATCCGGAGGACGCTGTAGCATGGACCCAGAGCAGGTTCAAATATGACGACATAACCCTCCGTGAACTTTCCGTCAAGCTGTCCCGAACATACGCGGTACGCTTCCATTTCAACACCACGGAGCATCTCGACCAGAGATTCAACATCTCGCTGCGCAACAACGAGACCTTGCCTGAGGTATTGCAGGCACTGGAGTTCATCATTCCAGTCAAGGCTAGGATAGAAGGCGATAACGTCTATATCGATAAACAACAATAATTAAAACCGCATTTTTAACATGAAGTTGTACACAAAATCTGTGATCATCGTCATCACGTTTTTGTTCATCTCCATCTCCGCAGGAGCACAGACTATAACCGGCAAATGGAATGGACAGGACGTCAAGACGGTGTTGAAGGGAATCGAGGACCAGACGGGTCTCTCCATTTTCTACCGTTCAGACGAAGTGGATGAAAATGCCACTTATACCGGAGAATTCCAGAATACTCCGGTAGAGAAAGCACTCAAATCCATTCTCGGAGGAGACACTGCAGTAACAATCAACGGAAAGATGATTGTTCTGTCTAAGAGCAACAAAACTGCTCAGCAGAAAGGAACTGTTCACGGAACCATTCTCGATTCATACGGAGTACCGGTTCCGGGCGCCGGCATCTTTGTCAAAGGTACCAGCAAGGGCGTATCAAGCGACCTCAACGGCCAATTCTCATTAGAGGCCGCACCTGGCACCATACTGACAATCTCTTCACTCGGTTACAAATCCATCGAGTACACCGTCGGAAACTCAGCCACATTCACCGTTACTCTGGAAGATGAGAACGAAATGCTTGAAGAGCTCGTGGTCGTGGGTTATGGCAGCCAGAAGAAAGTCAACCTTACAGGTTCAGTCTCAGTCGTGAAGGCTGACGAACTCAAGGACCGTTCCGCCCTCGACGTAGCGCACATGCTCCAGGGTTCAGTACCTGGACTTAACGTCACTTCTTCATCCGGACGACCTGGACAGGCCGCCACTCTCAACATCCGAGGACTCAACTCCATCAACGGAGGTTCTCCTCTGGTTTTGATCGACGGAGCAGAAGGTGACATGCAGTACCTTAACCCAGCCGACGTGGAAAGCATCTCAGTCATCAAGGATGCGGCCGCTGCGGCAATCTACGGAGCAAAAGGTTCTGCCGGCGTAATTCTCATCACCACCAAGAACGGAAGCAAGGAGAAGGAAGGCATGGCGACACTGCACTACAGCGGACGCTATGGCGTGACCGCTCCTACCACCAGCACCGACTGGGAAACAAGAGGCTATTACTCAGTATATCTAAATAACTTGTTCTGGAATGCATACTCACCTGGTACCCAGTACGCTACCTACAGCGAACAGGATATGCAGGAACTATGGATCCGCAGAAACGACAAAAAAGAGAATCCTGCCCGTCCATGGGTTGTCATCGACCAGAGAAGTGGTCAGGACACCTACAACTACTACGCTAACACAGACTGGTGGCATGAGCTTTACAATGACATCAAGCCTACCACCAGTCATTCTATCAGCCTCACGGGAGCTACCAGCCACGTCAACTATCTCATTTCCGGAGGCTACACCGGAGAGCAGGGAATGTTCAAGGAGAATCCGGACATGTACGAGCGCTACAACCTTCGTATGAAGCTCGGCACTGACATCACCAGCTGGCTCAAGATCGGCAATAATATCAGCTACTTCCACAGCTCATATTCATATCCGGGCCAGAGCGGCATCAACAACAACTTCGCGAAGAGCACCGCACACGCGCTTGCCAGCTACCCGGCAAAGAACCCTGACGGCACCAGTCCGTATCTGACACAGTACAACGGATACACCATCATGGACGGTCTGCCGATGCTGCTCAGCAACAACAACAAGAACACTGACGGCATCAACAACCTCACAAACACCTTCGACGTGACCATCACTCCTCTCGAGGGACTCGCGATAAAAGGTGACTACACTTATACATACTTCGACAAGAAGTACACCAACAGGGCCACCAACGGAGTATACTCAAAAGTTCCGGGCGTCGTCGAAAAGATGACCACCGGAGTATTCGAGGACAATCTCTCAGAGGCTACGAATTCATTCACATACAAGGCAGCCAATGCCTACGCCACCTACCAGCATGTCTGGAACGAGGTACATGACTTCAAGATCATGGCCGGCGTGAACTACGAGACCAAATTGCTGAAAGATGTATCCGCCATCGGTTACTACCTCTATTCAGAAATACTGAACGACCTCGACCTCACCGGTGCTGATGCCGACGGAAACAAGCGCACAGATGCATCCGGAGGCCAGAATGAATACAAGACAGCCGGCTACTTCACTCGTGTCAACTATGACTACAGAGGCCGTTACCTCGTGGAGGTCAACGCACGCTACGACGGTACGTCAAGATTCGAACGCGGACACCGCTGGGTATTCTCGCCTTCAGTATCTCTCGGTTGGAGGGTCAGCGAAGAACGGTTCTTCGCTCCTCTCAAGAACTGGTGGGACAACCTCAAGGTCCGCGCTTCATACGGACAGCTCGGCAACCAGCAGATAAGCGAGTACTACCCTACCATACGTGTGATCGACACCAGCGGAAAGTCCACCTACCTGCTTGGCGGCGCTCCGCTATCCACGGCATCCATTACTGCACCGACTTCGTCTGAACTTACCTGGGAGCGTTCAGTACAGAAAAACGCCGGCGTGGACATGTCATTCCTCAAGGGACGTCTCGAATTCATGGCCGAAGGCTATATCCGTGACACCAAGGACATGCTTTCCGCAGGCATGCCTCTCCCGCAAACCTATGGATTCAGCACGGCTCCTAAGGAGAACAACGCGGACCTCCGCACTTCAGGATATGAGATATCCATCTCATGGAAAGATTCATTCCGCGTAGCCGGAAAACCGTTCAACTACAGCGTAGGCCTGAACTTCAGCGACTACACCTCTCACATCACCCGCTTCAACAACCCTGAGAAACTCTTCGCAAAGAGCTATTGGGAAGGCCAGAAGTACGGCGACATCTGGGGTTACCATATTGACGGAATCTTCGCGAGCGACGAGGAGGCAGCGGCATACACTGTCGACCAGAGCATCGTCAACGACCTCATGACCGGAGGCCTCATGGCCGGCGACCTTAAGTTCGCAGACCTCGACGGCAGCGGCAAGATCAACAAGGGCAACGAGAAAGTAGGAGACAGCGGTGACTGGATCGTCATCGGTAACAAGCAGCCTCGCTACAACTACGGTATCAACCTCGGCGCAAGCTGGAACGGTTTCGATATCTCCGCCTTCTTCCAGGGAATCGGACACATCGACTGGTATCCTGCAGCTGACGCACGTTCATTCTGGGGTCCTTTCGCAAGGCCTTACCAGACTTTCATACCTAAGAATTTCCATAACACATACTGGACAGAGGAACATACTGACGCTTACTTCCCACGTCCTAGAGGTTATGTCGCAATGAACACCAACAGAGAGCTTGGTATCAGCAACGACAGATATCTCCAGAACATCGGTTATCTGCGACTCAAGAACCTCACCATCGGATATTCACTCCCTGCCAAGCTTCTCCAGAAGATTTCTGTCAGCCAGCTCAGGCTCTACTTCACGGGTGAGAACCTCTTCTACTATGCTCCGGGCCTGCACTCAGACTACATCGACCCAGAGATGGCCATGACCAACGGAAACCTCCGCATCTATCCATGGCAGAAGACATTAATGTTCGGTATTGACATCACCATTTAATGACATCCGTTATGAAAAAATATATAACATACATAATGATTGCCGTTCTGGCGGGCATTTCATTTATCTCTTGCGACGATATGCTCGATGTCGTGCCAAGGGACAGGATGACCCCGGACACGTTCTTCAAGAACGACGCAGAGCTGAAAGCTTTCACAATCAAGCTATACACAATCTTCCCTGGTACCGATCTCTATCTTGAGAACTCGGATATCTATGCGCAGACAATGACCTCCGATGAGATCAGGGGTATCCGTCCGATTTATGCCTCCGCATCCGAGGCAGGATGGAGCTGGGGCGCGCTGCGCAACATAAACACAACCCTCGACTACCTTCCTAACTGCAAAGACAAAGCAATCAGGACCAAGTATGAAGCTCTTACACGCTTCTTCCGCGCTTACTTCTACTTTGAAAAGGTAAAACGCTTCGGTGACGTTCCTTGGTACGATACCCAGGTAGGCTCTACAGATACAGAGCAGCTCAACCGTCCCCGCGACAGCCGCGAGTTCATAATGGGCAAGATGATCGAGGACATCGATTTCGCAATTGAGAACCTGCCTTCGACAAAGAGCGCCTATGAAATCACGAAATGGACTGCAATGGCTCTCAAGTCCCGCTTCTGCCTGTTCGAAGGAACATTCCGTAAATATCACAGCGAGTTCGACTATGGCGCTGACGCCCACGATGCGAACTGGTACCTGAATCTTTGCGCAGAGGTTTCAGAAGAGTTCATCAACAATAGCGGATACAGCATCCACACGGCTGGTGGTCCTGATGTTGCTTACGTGAGCCTATTCACTACAAACAAAGCGACCGAACTTACAGACGAAGTCATACTTGCACGCAACTACAACCTTACATATGGTGTATACCACAACTCAAACTACACCATGCTTACAGGTTCAATGGGCCGTCCTAGCATGACCAAGAAGGCCGTCGCAAGCTATCTCTGCAAGGATGGTTCCCGTTTCACTGACAAGGCTGGCTGGCAGACAATGCAGTTCGCAGAGGAGATGGCTGACCGTGACCCACGTCTCGCACAGTCCATCCGCACCCCTGGCTATACCCGCATCGAAACTACGACCATGATTGCACCTGACCTTTCGGCTACCATGACAGGTTACCAGCCGATCAAATATGTGACTACCGTTGACCAGGACCTCTGGAACGGAGCCGACATCGACCTTATAATATTCAGGGCCGGCGAAGTATACCTGAACTACGCCGAAGCAAAGGCTGAGGCCGGTACCCTTACCCAGGAAGACCTCGACCTCACCGTCAACAAGCTCCGCGACCGCGTAGGAATGCCTCACATGGACATGGCTGCAGCAAACGCCAATCCTGACCCATTCCTCTCCAATGCCGAGTGGGGCGGATACCAGAACGTTACCGGCGCAAACAAAGGCGTGATCCTCGAGATACGTCGCGAGCGTACCGTAGAGCTTACCCAGGAAGGATTCCGCTACTATGACATCATCCGCTGGAAAGAAGGCAAGATCTTCGAGAAGGAGTTCTACGGCATTTATTTCCCGGGACCTGGAGAGTACGACCTTGACGAGGACGGCACCAAAGACGTTCTCCTCTATACGGATGGCTCTGCACCTTCTTCAAACGCAACTCTCAAATACAGGCTGGGATCAGACATCGTACTTAGCGACGGTACCTCCGGTTTCATTAATCCTCACAAGGGAGAAGGACGCGCATGGAACGAAGACAGGGACTACCTTTACCCTATTCCTCTTGACGAGCGCAGCCTTACCCACGGAGCCCTCGTACAGAATCCGGGCTGGAATGACGGTTTAACCTTCTAATTAGAGAATCATGAAGAATCTATTTAAATATATCCTGTCAGCAGCCTTCGTCCTGGGAGCCGTAGCATGTACGGACAAGGAGGACGGACCGGCAGAATCCAAGATGAAAGGAATCTTCCATGTGGAAGTTATCAGCGCTGACGAAATACATGAAATCACGCCGGGCAAGAACAAGACCCTCTTGCTCAAAGTATGTGCTGACGTTGAGACAGGCGTTTCCGACCTTGCCCTCAAAATGACACTGAAGTCAGACCTCGACGCAGTGGCTGTCTACAATGAAATAAATGAGACCAACTATGAGGCCATGCCTGCAGGATCATATGAGTTTCTTTCAAACGAAGTGATGATGCCTCGCTATGGCACCGCATCAACTACTGCAAAACTGAGCATCTCCACTAGATGGATGAAGGACGGAGTCACCTATCTCCTCCCTGTCACGATCGGAAGTGTTAGCGGTACCGACAACTGGGGCCTCACCGAGTATCCTCAGGCATTCATCCCTGTAAAGATGGCATATGTCGCTCCTGATGCAGGCCTCGGTACAAAAGAAAGCCCATACAACCTGTACACTGTCGAAGACATCAAGACCATGAACGAGAAGCTTGAAGACGACGTGAAGGTTTACTTCCGCCTTAAGAACGATATCGACATGGAAGGCGTAGAATGGTTCCCGCTCAACTGCGCCGACCCATTCGCCAAGCTTATCGACTTCGACGGAAACGGCCATACTATCTCCAACTTCACCTGCAATGCGCCTACATACTCAAGTTTCTTCGGCGTACTCTACGGAAGCGTATATGACCTCAATTTCGTAAACGCATCCGTTACTGCCGAGACAAAGAGCGCCTGCGGTATCGTAGGAGGATATTGCGGCACAGCCGGAAAGCCGGGCGTATGCCGTAACGTCCATGTGAGCGGTAAAGTCACCTCTACAGGAAGCGTCAATGGCGTCGGCGGTCTTTTCGGCCGACTCAATGAGGGAACGGTAGAGAGATGCTCGGCGGACTGCGAAGTATCGTCCAACGCCAACTATGCCGGAGGTCTCTTCGGATATGACGCCGGCGTATCCAGCGTAAGCGACTGCTACACAAGCGGAAGCATCGAGGGTAACCAGAGAATCGGCGGTATCTGCGGCGGTCTCATCAAGGCTACCACATCAATAAAGAGATGCTACTCTACATCATCCGTAACATGCGCATATGCAATCGGCGGTATCGCAGGACATTGCAACCTCGACCAGAAGAGCGGCACCCCTGAGGAGTCCAATCCTGAGAATGTATTCGAGAAATGCATCGCATGGAACAGCTTCATCAAGACCCGCAACTTCGCTGCTGGCACAAATGACCATTACAGCGGCGGCGCCATCGTCGGATTCACATCTATCAAGAACTATCTCATAGACTGCGTCCGCAAGGCAGACCTTGATTTCTCAGACTACACCGACATCAACGTCCCTTACGACCAGGAGAATGCAAGTCCTTCATCTCCGCTCTACATCGCAGTGGCCGGTCCTTACAACTTCCCTTATCACGGAAAGGCTGCAGCCGCAGGCGCAACCCTTTCAAGCGTTGCAAAGGGTCTTGGCTGGCCATCAGAGATCTGGGATTTCAGCGGCGACATTCCTGTACATAAGGCTGGTGCTTCCGGTCCTGTAGAGGAGACGCCAAATGTCGATGCCGGAGGTCAGCTCCCGGATTTCGAAGAGAATGAGTTATACAAATAAAAGAGCATCAGATTATGAATAAAAGCATATATATCATAGGTTTGTCGCTCCTCGCAACAGTATTCTCTTGCAACAAGGCTGAAGAAGCCTGTCCAGAAGAGACCGGAGATCTGGTGACGATCAGCGCAATCCTTCCTGAAGACATTGATGTCAAGGGAGCAGGATACAAGTCAACCCTCTCATGGACATGGTCCGCAAGCGACGAACTCGTCGTTGTCGGCGAGACCACCGAAGTCTTCAAGATAAAAGATGGTTTCACCCCAAAGAAGGCCGAATTCGTAGGCAAGGAGGTAAAGGGATCATCCTTCACTATCATCTACCCTGGCGGTAACGCATCCAAGACTGACTGGTCCAGCCAGGTACAGAAAGGTAACGGCAATCTCGACCATCTCCGCTATGAGGCTTCCCTCAAAGGAGTGGACGATTATACTACATTCTCATTCAGCGACGAGTGGGCGACAGCCCACGGCGGAAGCATCCAGCAGACCGGAGTCCTGAAACTCATGATTACTCTCCCGGAAGAGGCCACCGCTGCCACTGCTGCCGTAATCGCGGCTGAGAAGCCTATCTTCTACGCTGGCAACGGCGAAGACCTCACCGACAAGATCACAATCCAGATGGAGGATGTCACTTTTGCTGCGGGCAGCCAGCTCACGGCATGGGCCACCACTTCATGGAACGAAGCCACCATTCCAGCCGGGACGATCCTTACCATCTCAGTCAACACTGGAGAAAAGGTTCTCTCCCGCGAGATCGGCTTTGCCAAAGAGACTGTGCTCAAGAGCGGCGTGGTCAACACCATCACCCTCGGAGCAGAGGACTGGGCAGAAGGAAGCCATTATGCATCCGGCAAGGGAACAGCTGAGAAGCCATGGGTCATCGAGACCGTAGAGCAGCTGCTCTTCATACCTGATGACCTCATCTCCGGAGCAACCCGCTACTTCAAGCTTGGAGCCGATATCGACATGAAAGATGTCGAGTGGGTACCACTCAACCTCGACAGCCCATATGACAAGGGTATCGACTTCGACGGAAACGGCCATACAATCTCCAACTTCAGCAACAAGGCTGAAAAATATCCAAGCTTCTTCGGAGTTCTCTATGGATATGTCCATGACCTGACTTTTGCCGATGCGAACATCGAAACCTCAGGCAAGACTGCTGCCGGTGTCGTAGCAGGATACTGCGGAACAGGTGACTATGCCGGCAAGATCAAGAATGTCCATGTAACCGGAAGCGTAACCAGCAACGGCGCATATGCAGGAACCGGCGGTCTCGCCGGCAAGGGCAAGGGCGTCAGTGCTGCCGAGCCTGCAATCGAGGGCTGCTCTTTCGAGGGAACCATCAACCACACCGGCGGAAAGAACGGCGTAGGCGGAATCATCGGTATTCCTGACAACATGAAGATATCCCGCAGCTACTTCTCCGGAACCATCACTACTAATGGAAACTATGTCGGAGGTATCGCAGGATACGATGCAAGCCAGATCGAGATCAGCGACTGCTGGGTGGACGGCGAACTCTCTGACAGGCAGAGAATCGGCGGTATCATCGGCGGTATCATCAAGAACGGCACAGCAGTTCGCAACTGCTTCTGCAAGGCTTCCGTTTCATCGACAATCGCCCTTGGCGGAATCGTGGGACACGCTTCCCTCGACAAATGGTCTGCCGACACCAGCGAGCCTGAGAACGTGATCGAAGGCTGTATCGCATGGAACAAGTTCATCAAGACCACGTTGGAGATTTCTGATGAATACAAGGAAAACGGCAGCTCAGGTGTCATCGTCGGCTATACTTCAGTCAAGAA
>JAFZTP010000054.1 GCA_017618815.1 Bacteroidales bacterium
CATGTTACCATTATCCTCGATGTAAAGAAACCATCAACAGTGGAGGCATAAGAATATGGGACAGAAAACAAATCCTATCAGCAACAGAATCGGTATCACCCGTGGTTGGGACTCTAACTGGTGTGGTGGTAACTATGCAGAGAAGATAGCCGAGGACTACAAGATCCGCAAATATCTCGAGAACCGTCTTGCAAAGGCAAGCATTTCCAAGATCGTCATCGAGAGAACTCTCAAACTCATCACCGTGACCATCCAGGCAGCTCGCCCGGGCGTGATCATCGGAAAAGGTGGACAGGAGGTCGACAAGCTCAAGGAAGAGCTTAAGAAAGTAACCAAGAAAGAGGTTCAGATCAACATCTTCGAGGTTCGCAGACCAGAGGTTGACGCCCGCATCGTGGCTGATTCCATCGCCCGCCAGATCGAGGGCCGTGTATCATACAGAAGGGCCATCAAGATGGCTGTCGCTTCTGCTATGAGAGTAGGTGCAGAGGGTATCAAGGTGCTCATCAGTGGCCGTGTAGGCGGCGCCGAGATGGCACGCAGCGAAATGTTCAAGGAAGGTCGTACACCTCTCCACACATTCCGTGCTGATATCGACTATGCACTTGCAGTAGCCAACACCAAAGTAGGTTGCCTTGGTATCAAGGTTTGGATCTGCAACGGTGAGGTTTACGGCAAGAAGGATCTTTCTCCTAACGCTGGTGTAGCTGCAACCGCAGCTCAGCCTCAGTCTCAGTCTCGCGGCGGACGTGGCGGTGACCGTGGTGGTCGTCGTGGCGGTCGTGGCGGACGCAGAAGCGCTGAGAAATCAGAGTAAGACTTTGCAATAAGGTAATTTTTTACTACTTTTATGGCCTGTTCCGGTTACGTCCGGAACAGGCTTTATTCATTTTTAGTGATTCATTTATGAAACTGACACAAATACTGATGCTCGCTACAGCCGCTTTGGCAGTCGCAGCCTGCGGACAGAAATCGTCCGAGACAACAACTATCTCCGGTATCGCTCCAGATGCAACAGAGGTCCACGTAATGATCAACGATCTTCAGCTCGATACCGTCGTCGCTGTCAATGACGGCAAATTCTCCGTCGAGATTCCTAAGTGCCTTACAGCCCTTGCCTTCATCGAAGCCGGTGACTGCTCAGCCCAGTTCATCTCTGACGGAACCGGGCTCAATTTCGACCTGAGCGGCGAAGACGCAGTACTTAAGTCAGGCGGCAAGAACTCCATTAACTCAAGGCTCGAGGCCTTCAACAACTGGAACAGGGACTTCATCTCAGACTATCGTTCCCAGCTTGCCGAGATCGTAAACGACGAGAATCTCTCCGAGGACGAGAAGACTGCAAAGGCCGGAGAGCTTTCAGACAAGGCTTCAGAGACATACAACGTCTTCAACATGAAGGTCGTTGACGAGAATAAGGACAACTTCCTCGGCGTAATGGCCCTCCAGAACGTATATTCCGAGTATGAGGCCGAAAAGCTTACCAAGGTGCTCGAAGGTTTCGCTCCAGCGCTCCAGGAAAACCGTTTCGTGAAATCCATCAAGGAGGCCCTTGCAAGCCGCGCGAAGACAGCCGAAGGCATGATGTTCACCGACTTCGAAGTAGAGGAGACTCCAGGCAAGGTTTCCAAGCTCTCCGACTATGTGGGCAAGGGAAAATATGTCCTCGTGGATTTCTGGGCTTCATGGTGCGGCCCATGCCGCGGCGAGATGCCAAACCTCAAGAGCGTGTATGAGAAATATCATGGCGACAGCTTTGACATGCTCAGCGTGGCAGTATGGGATGATCCTGCCGAGACCGCCGAGGCTGCTGCAGAGCTCGGAATCAGCTGGAACCAGATCGTCAATGCCCAGAAGATCCCAACTGATCTCTACGGCATCGAGGGGATTCCGCACATCATCCTTTTCGGACCTGACGGAACCATCCTCAAGCGCGATCTCCGCGGATCTGCGATCGGCGAGGAGATTGCAAAATATGTCAAGTAATTGGACGTAAAAGAGAAAATATCATTATTTCCACATTCCCCCGGAGTCTATCGTTATTATGACTCCGAGGGAACTGTGATTTATGTCGGCAAGGCAAAAGACCTCCATAAAAGGGTGGCCCAGTACTTCGTGGACCCTTCCAGGCTCAACCGCAAGACCAGGCTGCTGGTCTCCAGGATTGCGGACGCCCAGTACTCGGTGGTAGATACAGAAGCCGACGCCTTGCTGCTTGAGAACAACCTGATTAAGCAGTACAAGCCGAAGTACAACATCCTCCTGAAGGATTCCAAGACATATCCGTGGATATGCGTGACCGCAGATGAATTCCCTAAGGTCTTCCTGACTCGCCGTGTAGTCAAGAACGGGTCCCGCTACTTCGGTCCGTACAGCTCTGTCCTCCATGCCCGCAGCCTGCTCGAAATGTTCAGGGACATCTATCCCCTCAGGACATGCAACCTCAAGATCGACTCCAAGGCCATTCTCCACGGAAAATACCGTCCATGCCTGGAGTTCCATATAGGCCGGTGCAAGGGCTGCTGCGTGGGAGCCATCTCCAGGAATGAATACAACGGCTACATCGAAGAGATAGTCTCCATGCTGAAGGGAGGAGGCCGCGAAGCCATCCGCCATTACAAGGCCTTGATGGAAGAAGCCGCCGCCAACCTCGATTTCGAGAAGGCAGAGACCTACAAATACAAGATGCAGTCCCTGGAGAAACACTACTCCAAGTCCATAATCACCAGCTCAGTGGACAGCGACCTGGATGTGTTCTCGCTCGTATGCGACGAAGCCGAGGCATTCGGCAATTTCCTCAGGATAAGGGGCGGGGCTGTCGTGCAGTCTCTCAACCTGGGCTTCAGGATGAACATAGAAGAAGAGCCTGCATCCGTGCTCAGCACATTCATAGCCGAGATCGAGTCCAAGTTCGGGGAGCTCTCAAAAGAGGCCCTGGTGCCGTTCCTGCCTGACGTGGAAATCGAAGGCGTGGACTTCCGCATCCCTGTCAAGGGTGACAAGTTGGCCTTGCTCGAGCTCAGCACCAGGAATGCCAAGGAAATGCGTTTCAACGCTCTTAAGCAGAGGGAACATACAGACCCGGACAACTTCCACCGCAAGGTGCTCGAAGAGCTCCAGAAAGCCATCGGAATGCCTGTCCTGCCTGTCCATATGGAATGCTTCGATAACTCTAACATCCAGGGCACCAACCCTGTCGCGTCCTGTGTCGTATTCCGCGACGGAGTCCCTTCAAAGAAGGATTACCGCAAGTTCAAGATAAAGACCGTCATCGGAGCCAATGACTATGCCTCCATGAAGGAAGTGGTCAACCGCCGCTATTCCAGGATGCTCGAAGAAGCCCCGGACGACCTGCCTCAGCTGGTGGTCATCGACGGTGGCAAAGGCCAGCTCGATTTTGCTTATCAGGCTCTTGCGGAACTTGGACTGACCGAGAAACTTACGGTGATAGGCCTCGCGAAGAGGCTGGAAGAGGTAATCCGCGTCGGAGATCCATATCCTCTTTTCATAGACCGTAATTCGCAGGCCCTCAAATTGTTGCAGCAGATCAGGGACGAGGCGCACCGCTTCGGCATCACCTTCCACCGCAACCTTCGCTGCAAGGCCCAGCTCGATTCCGCCCTCAGGGAGATCAAGGGAGTCGGCGAGAAGACCGAGCAGCGTCTCATCATGCATTATGGCAGCGTAGCCCGTATCGCCGCCGCTCCTCTCCAGGACCTGGAGGACTTCCTCGGCAACGCTTCCCTGGCTGCCAGGATCAAGGAGCACCTCTCCTAAAAAAAGATGAAGAATATTGAGAAAGTGGGGAAAATTTATTTATATTCGCATATTGAAACGTTTTAGTAACCATAAATAGCACTTAGTAACCAAAACACTATGGAGTCAATATTCTTCTATTTAGTGCCCGCCGCCTCGCTAGTGGCGTTGTTTTTTGCCGCATTCTTTTTCAGGCAGATGATGCGGGAGAGCGAGGGCACCGTAACTATGAAAGAAATCGCACAATATGTACGAGAGGGAGCAATGGCTTACCTGAGACAGCAATATAAGGTCGTCACCATAGTTTTCATCGTACTCGCCATATTCTTCGCCATCCTGGCCTATGGATTCGGCATCCAGAACCCATGGGTACCGTTCGCTTTCCTGACCGGAGGTTTCTTCTCCGGACTGGCCGGCTTCGTCGGGATGAAGACCGCTACTTATGCCTCGGCGCGCACTGCCAATGCAGTCAGCCACTCCCTCGACAAGGGACTTAAACTCGCTTTCCGCAGCGGCGCAGTAATGGGCCTGACAGTGGTGGGACTGGGACTTCTGGACATTTCCATATGGTGGCTGGTGCTCAATGCATTCGTGTCGGAGCCTGATTCCAGCCAGAAACTGATAGTCATCACCACCACGATGCTTACCTTCGGAATGGGAGCATCTACCCAGGCCCTCTTCGCCAGGGTCGGCGGCGGTATCTACACCAAGGCTGCAGACGTGGGCGCGGACATCGTGGGAAAGGTGGAGCAGGATATCCCCGAGGACGACCCTCGCAACCCTGCCACAATCGCGGACAACGTGGGTGACAACGTTGGAGACGTTGCCGGAATGGGTGCAGACCTCTATGAGTCATACTGCGGCTCGATTCTCGCCACCATGGCCCTTGGAGCGTCCGCATTCTTCGGAGACGTGAGCATGCAGACCAGAGCCATCATGGCTCCTATGATGATCGCCGCAATCGGCGTTGTGCTCTCGATCCTGGGTATTTATGCGGTCCGGACGAAAGAAGGCGCCGGCCTGCAGCAGCTCTTAGGCTCTCTCAGCCGCGGCACCAACCTGAGCGCAGTGCTGATCGCCGCATGTACGTTCGGCATCTTCCGAATCCTGCGGTTCGACAACTGGTGGCAGCTGTCACTTTCGGTGGTAGTCGGCCTTCTCGCCGGCGTCATCATCGGCAAAGCAACGGAATTTTATACCTCTCATTCATATAAACCTACTCGTAAACTTGCCGAGAGTGCCCAGACCGGCTCTGCTACCGTTATCATAAATGGAGTCGGTCTCGGCATGATCTCAACCGCCATTCCTGTCGTTACCATAGGCGTAGCTATCCTGCTCTCCTATTGCTTTGCGACGGGATTCTCTCTCGATACGGCCCTTCTTTCAAAGGGGCTCTACGGTATCAGCATTGCTGCTGTCGGTATGCTTTCGACCCTGGGCATCACTCTCGCAACTGACGCATACGGCCCTATCGCCGACAACGCCGGAGGAAACGCCCAGATGTCAGGCCTCGACCCGTCTGTCCGTCAGAAGACCGACATGCTCGACGCGCTTGGCAACACGACCGCCGCTACCGGAAAGGGCTTTGCAATCGGCTCCGCCGCATTGACAGCCCTGGCATTGCTGGCATCGTACATCGAGGAGATCAAGATCGCCCTGCCGGAGATGGCCCATTC
>JAFZTP010000055.1 GCA_017618815.1 Bacteroidales bacterium
TCATGGTTCCGTGACGGAGACAGCGTCGGCATCTGCGGCGCCACCAGCACCCCAAAGTGGCTCCTCGAATCCGTCGCCTCCTCCATCCTCGCCCTTTAACATCCTCTACTTCCTTAAGCTGGATCAACCGCTTCCAGCCTGCTGACTTTTGACAGACCAGAAGCAGTTTCAGATCGAAAGTGCGCCAGGTGGTACATTCTCAGCAGCACCTGGCACATCTGATGGATTGGATGGGGCCAGAGAAAGAGTTTGGTGGCGACACGCCCAGGATCTCCAGACGGGAATGACGAAAAAAGGCAGCCGGATGGCTGCCTTTGTATCGGTTGCGATGCAGGAGTTAGACTCTCTGGCCGTAAGAACGGTCGGTAGTGTTGACCGTGATAGTCTCGCCCTGGTTGATGAAGAGCGGAACCATGATCTTAGCGCCAGTCTCAAGAGTAACCTCCTTGAGAGCAGAAGTAGAAGCGGTATTACCCTTGACTGCAGGCTCAGCATAAGTAACCTCGAGAGTTACATATGTAGGAAGCTCGCAAGTAAGGCAACGCTCCTCCGGCTCGGTAACGAACATCATCTCGACATGCTGTCCCTCCTTCATGAGGTCTGCATTCTCAACTACGTCCTTAGGAAGTGAAATCTGTTCATAGGTCTCCTCGTGCATGAAATTGAAACCATCCTCATCTCCATAGAGGAACTGGTATGGACGCCTTTCTACACTGATGGTCTCGATCTTGGCACCTGCTGTGAAGGTGTTCTCAAGGATACGTCCATTTTCAAGGTTACGGAGCTTAGTCTTAACGAAAGCAGGACCCTTGCCCGGCTTTACATGCTGGAACCATACGATAGAGCATGGCTTGCCATTAAAACTAAGATACATTCCGTTTTTAAAATCAGCTGTTGTTGCCATAAATATTATAAAAAATTATTTCGAATTGTCTGACAATTATTTTTGCGCTGCAAAATTAGTAATTTGTACGTAATCGTGCAAATTTTCTATTTCTTACGAATAATGCTAAGCCCGTCACGCAAAGGCAAGATCACGACCTCAACCCTAGGATCAAGCACCACCATGTCATTGAAAGCAGCAATTCCCCGGGTCTGCTTGTCAGAAGGAAGCGGGTCCTGGTACAGTTTGCCATCCCAAAGGACATCATCAGCCAGGATCACCCCGCCGGGACGGAGCAAAGGAAGCACAAGCTCATAATAATCGCAATACTCCCTCTTGTTTGCATCCATATAGACCAGGTCATACGGCCCCGAAAGACGCGAAAGAGTCTCCTTGGCATCGCCGATGTGCAGGCTCACCTTCCCGGAGACACCAGCCCTGGAGAAACCCTCCAGAATCAGGTCCTCCAGCTCATCATTGATTTCCAGAGTGTCGATATGACCATCCTCAGGGAGACCATAAGCCATTGAAATCGAAGAATATCCGGTAAAGCAGCCGATCTCGAGGATGTTGCGGGCGCCGGTCATCTTGACCAGCATCGTGAGAAGCCTTCCCTGCACGGCGCCGGAAAGCATCCTGGGATAATTCGTGCGAATGTTGGTCTGCCTCTGGAGCCAGTTCAGGGCCTCAGACTGAGGAGTCGTATGCTCCAGCAAATATTTCTCTTCCGGAGTCTGCATATGTTAAAGGAAAACGAGTTTAGACATCTTGTCGGAGCTGAAAATCCTGACAGCCATCAGGCGGAGATCCTCCGATGTAATCTCCCCGATACGACGGCGCACCTCATCGTCAGAAGTCACCGTACCATATGAAAGCAGGCTCTTGCCCATGCCTAGGCACTGGGACTCGCCATTGTCAGAACTGATCGCCAGCTGGCCCAGAAGCTGTTTCTTGGCCGCCTTGAGACGGGCATCTGAAAGCGGAAGCGTCTGAATCTTCAGAATCTCCTTATGGATGGCCAGGATGCATTTGGACAGATTGCTGCGGTCGCAGCCGAGGCATATCGCCATGATTCCTGTATCCGAATACTGGGTATATGAAGACTCGACAGCATAGACCCATCCGTTCTTCTCGCGGAGGATGCTGTTAAGGATAGAGTTCGACGCCGGTCCCGCAAGAATGTTTCCGAGAAGAATCGCAGTAAGACGCTCCTTCTCCTCATACAGGGACGGCGCGAAACTGCCGATCACGGCATTGACCTCATGATTCCTCTTCTCCACGGTCTCATCGAAACGGCACCCCTTCGGATCCGACAGCCTGCGCTCGGGGGCAGGATTCCCGGCACCGATAGCAAAATACTTTGCAATCAAAGCCTTCACGGCCTTCACCATCTTAGCCTCATCGATATCGGCCACGACGGTGAAAGCCATCTTCTCCGGACGGAACTTTTCTCCGACGAAACGGCGCAACTCCTCCGGAGTAATCTTCTTGACAGAATCTACAGTCCCAAGAATCGGGTTCGACAACGGATGGCCGGCAAACAGCTTCTCTTCGAAACGGTCATACACATCATCCGCAGGACTGTCCTTGTATGATTTGATCTCATCGATCACCACCCCCCTCTCGGTATCCACCTCTTTGTCCGGGAACACCGGACTAGTGGCCAGCTCCATGAGCAGGTTGCCGGCCTTGCGGAGGTCCTCCTTCAGGACAGTGGCATGGAGCACTATCTCCTCTTTGGTAGTGAAAGCGTTCAGCTCTCCTCCGAGACGGTCCAGATATCCGTTGATGACCGAAGCGCTCTTGCGCGTCGTGCCCTTGAATATCGTATGTTCGGCAAAATGGGCGATACCGCTGTGGTATCCTTCCTCGTCCCTGGTACCGCACTTGATGCTCAGGGCGCAATACCCCACTGCGGATCCGCCTCGACGGACCGCATATCCCATTCCACATTCTGCCTTTCCTGTAATCATGTCTGTTAACGGGAAGTTATCGCCTTGATCTCGGCAGCCGAGAAACCTGCATCAGCTGCAGAGCTCATGACCCTCTTCTTGAAATAGTAGAGCCTGTGGTCACGCGCGCCGATCAGCATGTTGTAGCATACGGAACCCTTCTTGGCCCCGTCCGGAACCACCGTGTAGCTGACCACGGCGTCTTCTCCGTCCATGAAGACAGCATCCGCATCATCGGCGGACATAAGCTCGACCTTGCCATTCTCGATCGATGAAATCCCGGAAGCGAGATCCTCGACCGCAATGCATACGCGGGCGTTTCCGATAGCCTTCAGGCCGACATTGACGGCGCCGATTCCCTTACGGCTTCCCGAAACGGCAGCCATAGCCGCCTCCTGGAGGATGTCGGTAAGGGCAGGCATGAACGCCATCTCGCGGCCAGATGCCGATTCGGTGGCACAGATCGGAATCTCGGCCACGGTAAGCATCCCGGAGATCGAAGAAGAACGGCCTCCGCCCTTTACCAGGACGAGCGAAGTGATGCCGGAAACCTTCTTTCCTGCGAGGTCCACCGGAATCATGAAATAGCAGTCCGGACTGGACTTGGTCTTTTCGAATTCATCGAGGGTGCAGTACTCGTAGGCAGAGACAGTCCATACGGAACGGACGGCCTCGCGAAGTGCATAATCCATGATATCAGGCCCCGGGAGGACCACTTTCGTAGTCTTCCTGGTGAAGTCGCTCAGCTTCTCTTTCTTGGTCGTAAGCTGGGCCTGGGCGAACGCGCTGACAGTCAGCGCGAGCATCGCCGCAATCATCAAAAACCTTCTCATATTGACGCAAAGTTACAAATAATTAGTTACATTTGTAAGTTAAGTCCAGAATAACGGACACAGGCTTACAACATATGGCAGATTACATAGTATCAGCACGCAAATACCGGCCGGACTCCTTCGAGTCACTTATAGGCCAGGACAATATAGTCCAGACTCTTAAGAACTCCATCATAAGAGGCCAGCTGGCGCATGCCTACCTGTTCTGCGGGCCGCGCGGAGTCGGCAAGACCAGCGCCGCGCGAATATTCGCAAAGACCATAAACTGTGCCAATCCGACGGCCGACATGGAACCATGCTGCCAGTGCGAATCCTGCGTTTCTTTCCAGGAGGGACGGTCATACTGCATCCACGAGCTCGACGCCGCTTCCAACAACAGCGTGGACGACATCAAGGCCCTGATCGACCAAGTCAACATACCTCCGCAGATCGGACGATACAGCGTGTACATCGTCGATGAGGTCCATATGCTCTCATCTTCTGCCTTCAACGCCTTCCTCAAGACTCTCGAGGAACCGCCGGCACACGCCATATTCATACTGGCGACCACGGAGAAGCACAAGATACTCCCGACAATCCTGTCCCGCTGCCAGACATACGACTTCAACCGCATCAGCATCCCGGACATCGTCCGCAACCTAAAGGACATCGCAGTCAAGGAAAACATCAGCATTGACGACGAGTCGCTGCATGTGATCGCGATGAAGGCCGACGGGGCCATGCGCGATGCGCTTACGATATTCGACCAGACAGTTGCGTTCTGCGGGACCGACGTCCACTACGAGGACGTGATCCGCAACCTCAACGTGCTGGATTATGACCATTGCTTCAAGCTGGTGGACAGTTTCCTTGCCAACGACTATGGCGCCGCCCTGCTGAAGTTCAATGAAATTCTCGCCAAAGGTTTCAATGCCCTGCATTTCGTGAGCTCCCTCAGCTCTCATCTCAGGGACCTGATCGTGGCCAGGAGCGGAGGACTGGAGTCCCTTCTGGAGCTTCCGGATTCCCTCAAGGAGAGATATCGCGAACAGGCTGCACGCAGCCCTATGCAGTTCCTGTATGATGCCCTCGCCATCACTACGGCATGCGAGACCGGCTACAAGGCCAGCATCAACCCAAGGCTGCATATCGAGTTTGCCCTGATGAAACTCAGCTTCCTCCTCGGAGGAGAAGTCTCGCTCAGACCGGCAGCTCCGGCAGTACAGGCCGCCCCGGCAGCGAAACCTGCGGCAGAGCCTGCAAAACCAGCTGAACCGGCCACCCAGGCCGCAAAGCCTGCGGCTCCGGTAGCGGAAGCGCCGAAGACAGCCGCAACGCCGAAACCGGCCGAAGAGCCAAGACCGGCTGCTGTGGAAGCAAAGGCCGAAGCTCCGGCAGCGCAGCCAGAACAAGCAGCACAGTCAGAACCTGCAGCCGAAGCGCCTAAGACTACCCGTCGCAGAAGCGCCAAGGTTCCTGGCACGGTTCTTTCCATAAGCTCCATCAAAGAGGCGGAGCAGAACGGCAAGCTCTCCGCAGACGACAACAACGGCGAGGCCGACAAGATGCCTGATTCAGAGGAACTCGTTTCGGTATTCAAGGGACTCGCAAAAGAATATAGCGACAGGCCAAGACTGGCCACGATGATAGAAAACGCCATGACCGAAGTCAAGGAAGACAACGGCACCAAGGTACTCAGCTTCTATGTCCAGAACGTTGCGCAGAGCGACTGGATCAAGGACAAGATGCTCACCGACCTCGAAAACAAGCTCAGGGTGCGCCTCAACTCTTCAAGACTCCGCATGGAGGTGCTTCTGATGCCCGAAGAGGAAGTGAAGCACATCAACTACACCCCACAGGAGCAGGCCCGCGAACTTATGGCCGGCAATCCTGAGCTCACCAACCTGGTGAAGGACATGGGGCTGGACGTTTAATGAAAAGATGATTGTATGAAACTGCATTGTGAAAATCTTGTAAAGAAATATGGAGTCAGGACCGTCGTGAAAGGCGTGTCCATGGAAGTGCAACAGGGAGAGATCGTAGGATTCCTCGGCCCGAACGGAGCCGGAAAGACTACCAGCTTCTACATGATTACGGGACAGGTCGTCCCTAACGAGGGCCGCATCTTCCTGGACGACGAGGACATAACCGACCTCCCGATGTTCAAGCGCTCCATAAGAGGTATCGGCTACCTTCCGCAGGAAGCATCCGTATTCAGGAAGATGTCAGTTGAAGACAACATCATGTCCGTGATGGAGATGCAGGCAAAGCTTTCCAAGGAAGAAAGGAAGGAACGCCTCGAAAGCCTCATCGACGAGTTCAACCTCTCGAAGGTACGCAAGAGCCTCGGCATCCAGCTTTCCGGAGGCGAGAGACGCCGCTGCGAGATCGCTCGTGCCCTTGCCGTGGATCCTAAGTTCATCCTGCTTGACGAGCCGTTCGCCGGCGTCGACCCTATCGCCGTCGAGGATATCCAGTACATCATCGCCAAGCTCAAATATAAGAACATCGGAGTCATCATCACCGACCATAATGTCGGCGAGACTCTGGCCATCACCGACCGCGCATACCTCCTCTATGAGGGTACGATCCTCCAGCAGGGAACCCCTGAGGCCCTTGCCGCCGATGAAGACGTGCGCACGAAATATCTCGGATCCGGCTTCGTACTGAAGAGATCCGTATCAGTGGAGCGCGCCCAGAAGGAGCACGCCGAAAAGATGGCTAAATCCGAAGATTAATCTTCCACTCGGGAAATATGAGCGCCAAGGGCATTGAGTCGTTTGTCAATGTCCTCGTATCCCCTGTCTATCTGCTCGATGTTGCCGATGCGGCTGGTTCCCTTTGCGGACATTGCTGCAATCAACAGGGCGATTCCGGCCCTGATATCAGGAGATGACATGTTTCCGGCCCTGAGCTGGAAGTTATGGTCATGTCCGATCACGACAGCCCTGTGCGGGTCACAGAGTATGATCTGGGCGCCCATGTCTATCAGACGGTCCACGAAGAAGAGCCTGCTCTCGAACATCTTCTGGTGGATGAGCACGCTGCCCTTGCACTGGGTGGCGACCACCAGCATGACGCTGAGGAGGTCAGGAGTCAGACCCGGCCATGGGGCGTCGGCGATAGTCATGATCGAGCCGTCCAGGAACGAATCGATGACATAGCTTTCCTGCTCCGGAACATAGATGTCGTCTCCGCGCTGCTCGAGCTTGACTCCGAGACGGCGGAACTGCTCCGGGATGATTCCGAGATTGTCGTAAGAGACGTTCTTTATGGTGATTGAGCTGCGTGTCAGCGCAGCCATGCCGATGAATGAGCCTACCTCGATCATATCCGGAAGGACGGTATGGACCGTACCGGAAAGACGGGTTACTCCATGGACTGTAAGCAGGTTCGAACCTATGCCCTCGATCTTGGCGCCCATCCTGACGAGCATCTTGGAAAGCTGCTGCAGATATGGTTCGCAGGCGGCATTATAGATTGTGGTCGTGCCTTTGGCGAGAGTCGCTGCCATCAGGATGTTGGCGGTACCGGTCACTGAAGCCTCATCCAGAAGCATGTACTTTCCTGTAAGTCCGTCCTTGGCCTCAAGCAGATATGCCTTGAGCTCTTTCTCATATTCGAGGGTCGCGCCAAGGTTCATCATTCCGACCAGATGGGTATCCACCCTGCGGCGGCCTATCTTGTCGCCACCCGGCTTAGGGAAATAGACCTTTCCGAAACGGGCCAGAAGAGGACCTGCGACCATTATCGAACCTCTGAGCTTGCTACATCTCTGGATAAAGTCCTTGCTGCTGACATATTCCTTGTCGATGCTGTCTGCAACGAAGGTATACGAACCCTTGGCATTCCTGGTGACTTTCACTCCCATGGAACGGAAAAGTTCTATGAGATTGATTATGTCGAGGATTTCCGGGATATTGTCGATAGTTACCGGTTCCGAGGTGAGAAGCACGGCATTAAGCACCTGCAATGCCTCATTCTTTGCTCCCTGCGGGGTGATTTCTCCGGAAAGACGGTGTCCTCCTTCTATTACAAACTGGCTCATGTTTTCGTGTCTTAAATATGTTCAACTTCAGGTCTAAGCAGTATTCCGAATTTCTCGCGCACCGAGCTGACTATCTTCGACTCCAGGGCGAGAATCTCATCCGGGGTTGCCTTACCGGTCGCATTGATTATCACAAGCGGCTGGTTGCGATACACTCCCGCGTTGCCTTCGACATATCCCTTCCATCCGCATTTCTCTATAAGCCATGCGGCAGGAATCTTTATGAGTCCGTCGTCACCCGGGAAATGAGGTACCGGACCCAGATTTTCCTTTTCTGCTACCTTTGCGACCTTCGCATACTGCTCAGGCAGCACGAACGGATTGCGGAAGAAACTGCCCGCGCTTCCGGTCTCTTCCGGAGCTGGGAGTTTGTTCCTGCGGATATCAATTATCACTTCCCTGACCTGGGCTGGAGTAAGCCTGCGCTCATCTATGACAGCGCTGCCATATCGCTCGGCAAGGGCTTCGCGGACATGGCCATAGTCCAGGTCCGGAGAATATTTCTTGGTAAGACGTACATTGACCGCTGTCACGATGTACCGTCCTTTGAGGTCATTCTTGAATCTTGACTCACGATAACCGTAGCCGCATTCCGAACCTTTCAGAACGACAGTACGGTTGTCCTGTATATCCAGACACTCCACAGACTCGATGATGTCCCCGGCTTCCTTGCCGTAGGCTCCGATGTTCTGCACTGCAGCAGCTCCTGCTTCTCCGGGGATCAGGGAGAGATTCTCGGCGCCCCAGTAGCCGTTCCGGGCCGCCCATGCGCAGAAATCGTCCCAGACCACTCCGGAACCTATCCTTACATGGACATCATCTCCGTCCTCCACAGGCTCGATGAACCTGATGCGGGAGTGGAGTATGGTCCCGGGGAAGTCTCCGGTGAAAAGCAGGTTGCTGCCTCCTCCGATATGGAACAGCGGAAGTGGCAGCTCGCTTGAGAAGCGGGTGTCCGACAGCAGGCTGGAAAGCTCTTCTGCAGAGTCGTATTCCAGCAGGCACGCGGCTTTCACCTTCATCCTGAAGGTGTTCATCCCGCCGAGGTCTGTATTATACTTGAGATTCATCTAGCTTATCTGTGCACCGTTGGCGAGGGTCTCGGCAGGAGTGATGAACCTCATCTTGCCGTCGCCCTGCTTTGCCATGAGTATCATGCCCTTGGACTCTATGCCCTTGATCACCCTCGGCGCAAGGTTGGCGAGTATGCATATCTGCTTGCCGACCATGTCTTCAGGACTGTAGAATTCGGCGATTCCGGACACGATAGTCCTCTGGTCAATGCCGGTATCGATAGTCAGCTTGAGAAGCTTGTCTGTCTTAGGGACACGCTCCGCAGCAAGTACGGTGGCAGTCCTTATGTCCATGCGGCCGAAATCGTCGAATGTAACTTCGTCCTTCTGCGGCTCGACATGCTTGGCAGCCTCTGCTGCGGCCTTTGCTGCTTCTGCGGCCTCGCGCTCAGCCTTGATGGACTTGAGCCTCTCGACCTGGGCGTCGACTACGCTGTCCTCGATCTTTGCGAAGAGAAGCTCAGGCTCGCCGAGCTCATGTCCGGCGGCGAGGATCTCGGCGCTTCCGAGCATATCCCACTTAAGCACAGGCATGCCGTCGGATACAGGAGATTCGCCCTGGGCAACGGTGTGGAGGGCTGCGCTTTCGCCGTCACGGTAGAAGTTGACGGTTGGCTCGCCCTCGCCCTTGCGGTGGTCGAATCCGGCATCGATCCCCACGCGGAGCATCTTGCGGAGCTTGCCGCTTGAGAACGGAAGGAACGGCTCGAATGCGATTGCGAGGTCGGCGCAGATCTGCAGACAGGTGTAGAGTATTGATGCGGCACGGTCCATGTCGGTCTTGGCGACTTTCCATGGCTCCGAGTCGGAGATGTACTTGTTTCCGATGCGGGCGATGTTCATGGCCTCTTTTTGGGCCTCGCGGAAGTGGAAGGTGTCGAGGTAACGCTCCATGGCCTCCTTGCACGGGATGATCGAATCAAGGGTTTCCTTGTCGATCGCCTCAGGCTTGAGGTTGGCAGGCACCTTTCCTCCGAAATACTTTCCGGTAAGCACCACGGCACGGTTGACGAAGTTTCCGAGGATCGCTACGAGCTCGGAATTGTTACGGGTCTGGAAGTCCTTCCAGGTGAAATCGTTGTCCTTGGTCTCCGGAGCGTTTGCGCAGAGCACGTAGCGGAGGACATCCTCCTGGCCAGGGAACTGCTCGAGGTACTCGTTGCACCAAACAGCCCAGTTGCGGGAGGTAGATATCTTGTCGCCTTCGAGGTTAAGGAACTCGTTGGCCGGGACGTTGTCCGGAAGTATGTAGGAACCGTATGCCTTGAGCATTGAAGGGAAGACGATGCAGTGGAACACGATGTTGTCCTTTCCGATGAAGTGCACCATCCTGGTCTCAGGGTCTTTCCACCATTTCTCCCAGCTCTGAGGAAGGAGTTCCTGGGTATTGGACATGTAGCCGATAGGGGCGTCGAACCATACGTAGAGCACCTTTCCTTCTGCGCCGTCGATAGGGAGCGGAACTCCCCAGTCGAGGTCACGGCTGACGGCACGTGGCTGGAGACCGCCGTCGAGCCAGCTCTTGCACTGTCCATAGACGTTGCTCTTCCACTCTTTGTGCTGCTCGAGAATCCACTCGCGGAGCCATGGCTCATACTTGTCGAGAGGGAGATACCAGTGCTTGGTCTTCTTCTTGACAGGAGCGCTTCCGCTGAGGGCTGACTTAGGATCGATAAGCTCCTCAGGGCTGAGGGTGCTTCCGCACTTCTCGCACTGGTCTCCGTATGCATTAGGATTGCCGCACTTAGGGCAGGTTCCGGTGATGTAACGGTCTGCAAGGAAGGTCTTGGCTTCGGTATCATAATACTGCTCGCTCTCGCGGGTGATGAACTTGTCATCATCGTAGAGTTTGCGGAAGAATTCCGCCGCGTTATGCTCATGCACCTTGGAGCTGGTCCTCGAATAGATGTCGAAGTTGATTCCCAGTCCGGTGAAAGAGTCCTTTATGGTCTTGTGGTAACGGTCCACGATGTCCTGTGGGGTCACCCCTTCTTTCTTGGCCTTGATGGTGATCGGCACTCCGTGCTCATCCGAGCCGCAGACATAGAGCACATCCTCGCCCTTGAGCCTGAGGTAGCGCACATAGATGTCTCCCGGCACATACACTCCGGCAAGATGTCCGATGTGGACAGGGCCGTTGGCGTAAGGCAACGCACAGGTCACCAATGTTCTTTTGTACTTCTTTTCCATATAGTTTGTTTTATCTTACTCTTCCCAAATGTTTCTCAATCTTGTTCCTGACGGCCAGGTACCCCTGCATTTCCTTGAGCAGCGCCACCTGGTCCTCCGGAGAGGCATCCTTCAGCTCTTTCTCGATCTCGCGGAGCCTAACCTGGATACGCTTGGCCTGATATACCTGGATCGACCTAGGCACATACATGACCAGCTTGGTCGCCGTCGCCGTCATAGCGCTGGCGAAGTTGCGGACGGTCAGCTGGTATCGTTCCTCGGTCATCTGGGCGGCCAGTTCCGCCACTACCCGGTCTTCGCCGTCCATCATGGCCTTAAGTATCTCGCTCTGGCCCATTTCTTCATGGGCATCATAAAGCGCGAAATATGCATCATAGGCGCGCCTATAAGCCGAATTGACGAACACGAAATGGTCTGTCTCCAGCAGCGTTCTGATGAAGTCTGCGACAGAGCAACTGCCTTCGGGATCATAGAACTCGGAGTCCGACTCGAATTCGAGGGGATCGAGTCCATATTTCAGTATGAACCACAGCAACTCCTCTTCGGCAGGGGCCAGGACCCTGTTCTCCAGGACGATGCCTTTCTCCACCACTGGCTTCTCCGGTTCCGGAGCGGCCTGCACTTCTACTTCCTGTCTCGCCTGTTCCCTTTCGCGCTCTCTCATCATGGTCCTTTCATCGTCCTCGATCATCTTGTCGCGGGTCTTCCTGACTCTTTCGAAGATAATCTGGGAATCGATGTTGAACTTCTCGGCGCTGGCCTGGGCATATACCGTCCTCTTTACCGGATCCGGGATCAACGAGATGGTATCGGCGATGTCGTTTATGAGCTCGGCCCTGCGCAGCGGGTCGTCGCCGGCTTCTCCGAGCAGAAGCTCGGTCTTGAAGGCGATGAAGTCCTGCTCGTGGTTCTCTATGAAGTCCTGCACTTCCTGCAGGCTGTGTTTCCTTGAGTATGAATCCGGATCGTCTCCGTCAGGGAGAAGAACTATCTTGACGTTGAGTCCTTCCTTGAGCACCAGGCCGATGCCCCTGATGGCGGCGTGGATTCCTGCGGAGTCGCCGTCATACATTATCGTGACGTTCTCGGTAAATTTCTTTATCAGGCGTATCTGCGGCACGGTCAGGGATGTGCCGCTCGATGCGACAACGTTGGTGATTCCGAGCTGGTGCATGCTGAGCACGTCCAGATAGCCCTCGACAAGATAGCATTTCTGTCTCTTGGAGATCTCGTTCTTGGCGAAATAGATTCCATAGAGGGAGCGGCTCTTGTCGTAGATTTCAGTCTCCGGTGAGTTGACGTATTTGGCGACTGTCTTGTCGGTACGCAGCGTCCTGCCGCCGAAGGCTATCACTCTGCCGCTGACTGAATGGACAGGGAATATCACTCTGTCGAAGAATCGGTCGGAGAGTTTTCCGTCGTCGTGCTTGACGCAGAGGCCCGTGTCCACCAGATATTCCTCTTTGTAGCCGGCTGACTTTGCATAGTCGAGCAGGGCGTGGCGGCTTCTCGGGGCCCATCCGAGGCCATATTTCTTTATTGTCTCTTCTTCGAGGCCGCGGCTCTTGAAGTAGGCCAGTCCGATTGTCCTGCCTTCTTCTGTGGAGAGGCTGTCTGCGAAGAATTTTCCGGCGGCTTCGGATACCACGAGCAGGCTTTCGTTTCTCTGCCGGGCTGCTATGTCTTCTGCGGATTCTTCTTTTTCGACGACTTCTATGCCGTATTTTCTGGCGAGATAGCGGAGGGCTTCTACGTAGGAGAGGTTTTCATGTTCCATTACGAAGCCTACGGCGGTGCCGGATTTTCCGCAGCCGAAGCATTTGTATATGCCTTTGGACGGGGAGACGTAGAAGGACGGGGTCTTTTCGTTGTGGAAGGGACAGCATGCGACGTAGTTGGCTCCGCGTCTCTTGAGAGTCACGAAGTCGCCGACTACATCTACGATCTGGGCTGTGTCCAGGATCTTGTTGACTGTCTCCTGCGGGATCATCAGTCTTCTACTTTTTCGTATTCGACGTCTTTTACGTCGCTGAGGTTTTTCTTGACTTTTCCGGGCTTCGGGTCCGGTCCGGCGGAATATGTCCGGCTGTTGTCTTCCCTCTGCGAGTTTCCTTTTCCGGCCCATCCTTTGACCATGCTCCAGAGCCTTACCAGGAAGCTGAATCCTGTCAGGACTAGCATGAAGAAGATTGCCAGAATGAATATGAATATAAATGCTATAAAGCTCATTTTCTGTCTGATTTGTTTTAATCTGCAAATATACCAAATAATCTGCAAACTTCCGAACAGTCAGCAGGCACCCGCTTCCGTCGGTGCTGGGACTGCCCGCCGGACCTTCCGCTTCGCTACATCCCTCCCACTGCGCTCTGCTTGTGGGCCCCTCCCGTTCACGTAGTCACGGGCGACTACGGGTCCCGTCGGGCAGTCCCAGCACCGACGACACGCACAACAGAATGACGCCACCGGACCTTCCGCTTCGCTTGCGGGCCCCTCCCGTTCACGCAGTCACGGGCGACTACGGGTCCCGGCGGGCAGTCCCAGCACCGACGACACGCAGGACGGATGACGACGGGAAACGAAAACAGGCGGCCGAGGATTATCGGTCGCCTGTTGTATCGCGTAGATGCCGACACGTAGTCAGCCTCTGCAAACTGGCTTAGAATGGAAGGTCATCTCCGGCGAAATCGCCAGGCATGTCTTCAATCGACGGGGCCGGCGCAGCAGGAGCTGCCGGAGCCGATGGGGCCGAAGGGGCCTGGTTGCCGGCCGGAGCAATCCTCCATGCACGCAGATCCGTGTACCAGCGGCCGTTGAACTCACGGCTGCTGATCGTGAAAGAGATGCGGACCTGGTCACCTACCTGGAATTTCTCCAGATCCTTGACCTTGTCCTCTCCCCAGACATTGAAACAGGCGTTCGTAGGGAAATTGCCATCCTGGTACTCCACGATAAACTCCTGCTTGGCCCACGGGCCTCTTGCAGAAGTACCGCTCTGTACTCCAAGCTTGCTGGCAATCCTGCCTTCTATCTCAAGGGCGGCCATTACTTAGCCTCCTCTTCTTTCTCTACGAAAGGCTTGACCTCAGCCAGAGAAACCTCGAAAGTAAGCGGGGTATTAGGCTCGATACCACGGGTACCGTTCTCGCCGTAAGCGAGCTCTGAAGGGATCACAAGCTGGATCTTACCGCCCTCGCCGATAAGCTGGAGGCCTTCTGTCCAACCTTTGATGACCCTGTCAAGCTGCATTCTGATAGGCTTTGAGCCTTCCGGAGTCTCGTCGAATACGGTGCCGTCAGGGAGAGTACCCTTGTAGTTTACGTATACAGTGTCCTGAGGGCCTGGCTTAACATCGTTTCCAGCCTCGATGATGGTGTACTGGAGACCGCTTTCGGTAGACATTACGCCATTCTTCTTGAGGTTGGCAGCGAGGAATGCCTCTTCTTTCTCCTTATTGAGAGCTGTAGTGTACTCACGTCTCTTTGCAAGGAAAGAGTTGAAAAGTCTCTCCATCTCGTTAGGGTCGATCTTGAACTGCTCGGCGAAAGAAGAATCACGAGGATTGCCTTTTGCGTTGAGGTAAGCCTTGATACCTTTTTCGATCTGGCCATAATTCAGGTCTTCACCGAAGTTGTAGTTCTTGATGAAGCTACCGAAGTTGACACCGATGAGATAGCTGACTGAATCAATCTCAGCTGACTTAGGGAGAAGGGCGCGAGTTTCAGCGGAACCTTCTTTCTTCTGGCCGCAGGCTACGACAGTTGCGAGGATAGCTGCAGCAACGAAAAATGTTCTCAATTTCATATTATAAAAATTTAATTTTGTGTCAAATCATCAATCCGATTTCCAAAACCGGAAATCATACAAATTTGGCAAAAAATTTCCAATTATCATAAATCATGGCGTTAAAATTCTTTTCCCTTTAGCGAAAGGGGCAGTTTATCAATAAATTTCATTGTATTTTAAAAAATTGTGCTTAATTTTAAAAGGTTGTTTGATACAGCCCCTAACGATACGGGATACGAAACTATGGATATTGACAGTTCGGTATTACGCTCCAAATTGAAGGAATTCTTCGGTTACGACACCTTCAAGTCAGACCAGGAGCTGATAATCCGGCATCTTGTTGCCGGAAACAGCGCCTTCGTGCTGATGCCGACGGGTGGAGGAAAATCCCTGTGCTACCAGCTCCCCGCCCTCGTAATGCCAGGCACCGCAATAGTCATCTCCCCTCTTATCGCATTGATGAAAAACCAGGTGGATGCAATCCGAGGCTTCGTCTCGGGCAATGAAGGCATCGCCCACTTCCTCAACTCCTCCCTCAACAAGGCCCAGATAGCCGAGGTCCGCAGCGACCTCGAATCCGGAGTGACAAAGCTGCTGTACGTAGCTCCGGAGTCCCTGACCAAGGAAGAGAACATCGCCCTGCTCAAAGAGATAAAGATTTCGTTCTACGCCGTCGATGAGGCCCATTGTATTTCCGAATGGGGACATGACTTCAGGCCTGAATACAGAAGGATCCGCGCCATCGTGGACGAGATCGGCAAGGCTCCGATCATCGCGCTCACGGCCACGGCGACCCCAAAGGTCCAGAGCGACATACTCAAGAACCTCGGAATGCCCGACGCGAAGGTATTCAAGTCTTCCTTCAACCGCCCGAACCTCTACTACGAAGTAAGGGACAAAGTCGAGCCGGAGAAAGAAATAATCAGATACATAAAACAGAATCCGGGCAAATCCGGAATCATATACTGCCTCAGCCGCAAGAAGGTCGAGGAGCTCGCCCAGCTACTCACGATCAACGGCATCAAGGCCTTGCCATATCATGCCGGCCTTGACGCCAAGACAAGAGCCGACAACCAGGACGCCTTCCTCATGGAGGAGGTTGACGTGATCGTCGCGACAATTGCATTCGGCATGGGCATAGACAAGCCGGACGTGCGCTTCGTGATCCACTATGACATCCCGAAGAGCATCGAAGGCTACTACCAGGAGACCGGAAGGGCCGGACGAGACGGCAAGGAAGGCCGCTGCATCGCATACTACAGCTACAAGGACATACAGAAACTCGAGAAGTTCATGCAGGGCAAGCCTGTCTCCGAGCAGGAGATCGGCAAACAGCTGCTCATGGAGACCGTAGCATACGCAGAGTCCGGCGAATGCCGCAGGAAACTGCTCCTCAACTACTTCGGAGAGGACTTCCCTCAGGACAACTGCGGAGCCTGCGACAACTGTATCAACCCTAAGCCAAGGTTCGACGGCAAAGAGTGCATGAGCCTGGTGATCGACCTGATCCAGTCGCTCCCTGAGCACTTCAAGATGGAGCATCTCGCAAACATTCTTGCAGGAGTCGATACGGCGATCATCAAATCCTACCAGCATGACACCCTTCGTTTCTTCGGAGCCGGCAAGGACCATGACGTCAAATTCTGGTGCATGGTCATCCACCAGGGCCTGATCAGGCACCTGCTGGAAAAGGAGATCGAGAGCTACGGGCTCATCTATGTCACCGAAGCCGGGGAGACCTTCAGGAAAGACCCTTACGAGATACTGCTCTGCGAAGACAGGGAGTTCTCCGAAGGCGTCGATGACGAGGACGATGATGACGCAGCTGCTTCCGCAGCGGCAAGAGGAGGCGGTGGCGGAGGAGATCCGGTGCTGCTGTCGATGCTGAAGGACCTGCGCAAGAGCACCGCCAAGAAGCTTCACCTCCAGCCGTGGGTGATATTCACCGACCCGTCGCTCGACGACATGTGCATAATGTATCCGACGAACATCGAGGAGCTGAAGAACTGCCAGGGCGTCGGAGAAGGCAAGGCCAGGAAGTACGGCCAGGAGTTCGTGGAGCTGATCAGCCGGTATGTCGAAGAGAACGAAATAATGAGGCCGGACGATTTCGTGGTCAAGTCGATGGCGACGAAGTCTCAGGACAAGGTCTATATCATACAGTGCATCGACCGCCAGATGGCTCTCGAAGACATCGCTGACGCGAAGGGAATGGACATGTCCGAGCTGATGAGCGAGATCGAGAACATTGTCGAGTTCGGAACGAAGCTTAATCTGGATTACTACATAAATGACAATCTGGACCAGGAGGTGATCGACGAGATCTACGATTATTTCAAGAACGAGGCCCAGTCAGACTCTATCGAAGATGCCATCAACGACCTCAGCCCGGATTATGAAGAACTTGAAATCCGTCTTGTCAGAGTGAAATTCCTGTCGGAAGTAGCCAACTAAAGTTCAATCCAGCGTATATCCTTATCCCTCTTCCACCAAGTCATCTGACGCTTGGCGTAGTGCCTTGTATTGGTCTTGATATCAGTTACTGCCTGTTCAAGAGAGCATTTCCCGTCCAGGCAGCTGAATATTTCGGTATATCCCACCGTCCTCAGGGCAAGGGTGTCACGGTACTCTGCAAGGGAACGCACTTCATCTACAAGGCCGTCTGCCATCATCTTGTCTACCCTCTGGTTTATACGTTCATATAGCACGTCCCGAGGCCTGAAGAGGCCTATTTTCTCGATCTCGAAGCTTCTCTTCTTCGGAGCCGCCAGCTTGAAAGACGAGAACGGCCTGCCGGAGAGGAGGCAGACTTCAACGGCCCTCAGCACCCGCGGCGGATTGGCTATGTCTATGGATTCATATGCAACCGGATCAAGCCTCTTCAGGTCCATGCGCAGAGAATCGACTCCTTCCTCGCGGACCCGCCTGGTGAGTTCCTGCCGGAGGTCGTCATCTGCCGGCGGCATGTCGTCGAGTCCGTTGCAGACAGCATCGACATAGAACATCGAGCCTCCGGCCATGACAAGGGTCTCATGCCCTTCGTCGAAAAGTCTCTCGATCAGGGCTATGGCCTCCAGCTCATACATCCCGGCCGTGTACATCTTGGCGACCGTATGGTCCTGGATAAAATAATGCTTCACAGCGGCAAGCTGCGAAGCATCCGGGACGGCCGTCCCTATGGTCATTTCCTTATATATCTGTCTTGAGTCGCATGAAATCACCGGAGAACCGACTTTCAAAGCCAGGTCGATGCTCCATGCGGTCTTCCCGACGGCGGTCGGTCCGACGACGATTATGAGCTTGCGGCCCATCTCCGGAGACTATTCGTTCTCGTCGTAGATCTCCTTTCCGTCCTCGTCGTCCCCGTCCTCATCCTCGTCATCGAGATCCTCATCATCAAGGTCCTCGTCGTCGAGGTCGTCGTCAAGGTCCACGTCACCTTTGTCCTTGCTCCAGCCTGAGGATACATGGATATGTTTCTGGTCGTCCGGAAGGTCCTCATAGGCCACGTAACCGTTCTCGAAATCGATAGGGTTAGGTCCCTTGGTCTCGACGAGCCTCGGGTAAACAACGCCCTCGACTTCTTCCGACTCGCCCTCGAAGGTGACGATCACGCTCTTCCTGTTGGTAACATCATAGAAGTATAGGAAGGAGGCAACGCCCTTCTCCACGGTATCGGCGAGGGAGACCTCGTCGACAGCGCCTGCTCCGAGGTTGAACAAGCCGTATCTTGCCACCAGGCCGCCTGCATTGTCAAGGGCCTTGAACTGGATAAGCTGATCGTGTGCGAAGTCAAGGTCGTCGCGCAGACGCAGATGAAAATCATACAAAGTCATTGAGGATTTCAGCTCATAAACACGGGCAAAACCCTTGAGTCCGGCGAGCGATACTCTATACCTATATACCATACGTTCCAAGTTTTCTGTTTAACACCCCAAAGTTACAAAATATTTCGTTCCGGTTGCAAAATATTGCGAATTTCCCTACATTTGGAGGATATTTTACGACGCTGAGGTTTATGACCCCGAAGGAGACAATTATTCTCGATGCCTATAAAAGCATTTCAGCCCGTTCAGAAGGGTTGTTCAAGGATAATGGCAGCCGTTTTATCGCTCTGGCATATCCCGTCGAGACTGTCTCCGAAGTGAAAGAAATCGTCGACGGACTGAAAAAAGAGTATCATGATGCAAGGCATCACTGCTACGCCTACCGTCTCGGTTACGATGGGAAAATATTCAGGGCCAATGATGACGGAGAACCGTCCGGCTCAGCGGGAAGACCTATTCTTGGACAGATCGATTCTGTCGGACTAAGCGACATACTTGTCGTAGTCGTCAGATACTTCGGTGGGATAAAGCTTGGAATCCCCGGCCTGATAAGGGCCTACAAGACTTCCACCTCGGATGCATTGGACAAAGCGGAAATAATAGAGAAGATAGCCGGAACGAACTATTCACTGGAATTCGGATACATGGACATGAACACTGTGATGAAAGTTCTCAAAGACATGGGGCTGCCGCAGAAAGGACAGTCTTTCGGAGAAGTCTGCAGTCTTCAGACCAGGGTCCGACTTTCCGCCGACGATGATTTTCACGACAGACTTGGAAAGGTCTGCAAGATAAACGTACTTAATTCAGAATAGAAATGTCAAAGAGTCTGATTTCAATCCAGGATTTTTCTAAGGAAGAAATTCTCCATGTACTCGACGTCGCAAAGGAGTTCGAGAAGAACAGAAGCCAGGATTTCCTCTCGGGGAAAGTTATCGCCTGCCTCTTCTTCGAGCCTTCGACAAGGACCAGGCTTTCATTCGAAGCTGCCATCAACCGCCTCGGCGCAAGGGTGATCGGATTCCCGGACGCGAGGAACACCAGCCAGAGCAAGGGCGAGACCCTCGAAGACACCATCAAGATCGTCTCCAACTACGTTGACATGATCGTGATGAGGCACCCGATGGAAGGGGCCGCAGCAGTGGCCGCAAGCGTCTCGCCGGTTCCGATCGTCAACGCCGGAGACGGAGCAAACCAGCATCCGACCCAGACTCTCCTCGACATGTACACCATACTCCAGACCCAGGGAAAGCTTGACGGACTGGACATCAACATGGTGGGAGACCTCAAGTACGGCAGGACCGTCCACTCCCTGACCCAGGCGATGTCGCATTTCAACCCGCATTTCACTTTCACGGCGCCGGAGGAGCTCCGCATGCCTAAGAAATATCTCGAGAAACTCTCCGAACTCGGCATAGACTTCAAGGAGACCGAATCCCTGGAAGAGGGGCTGAACGCCTGTGACATCCTCTACATGACGAGAGTCCAGCAGGAGAGGTTCCCTTCCAAGGAAGACTACGACAAAGTCAAAGATGTTTACGAGCTTACGGCCTCCATGCTCGGAGGCGTCCGCAAGAACATGAAGATACTGCACCCGCTGCCAAGGATCACCGAAATCGCAACCGATGTCGATGATACTCCGTATGCATACTACTTCCAGCAGGCCCAGAACGGAATGTTCGTGAGGATGGCCGTAATCTCCTATCTTTTGGGATACCGTTAATGTTTATTAAAAGAAAATCAATTTACACATCAATATAATGGGAAAGGTTCATGTTTTCAACGCCGGGCCATGCATTCTGCCCGAGCAGGTTATTGACAACACAATCAAAGCGCTTAAGGATTTCAAGGA
>JAFZTP010000056.1 GCA_017618815.1 Bacteroidales bacterium
CTGGTCTCTCCGGCTGACGTCTTCGCTGCGCTCGACCCCTCCCAGCCTCACGGCCGGGCCCCTCCCTCTTACGTGGCCGAGGGTGGCCACGGTCACCGGAGAGACCAGTCATCCAGCCAAAACGATGCTGTACACTGAAATAAAGGATATTTGGCACATTTTTTATAAAAAAATTGCGTCAGATATTGCAGATATCAAAATAATTCCGATATTTGCAGTGTATTATTAAACTAATACACTATGATAATTAAACTAAAAAACATAAACAAAACTTACAACAACGGACAGCCACTGCACGTACTGAAGGGAATTGACCTCGAAATCGAAAAGGGCGAATTCGTATCTATCATGGGCGCATCCGGCTCAGGCAAATCCACATTGCTGAACATACTCGGAATTCTCGACAACTACGACGAAGGAGAGTATTACCTGGACGGGACGCTGATCAAGGACCTCAGCGAGACCAAAAGCGCCTATTACAGGAACCACATGATCGGGTTCATCTTCCAGTCATACAATCTCATAGGATTCAAGACAGCCGTGGAGAACGTGGAGCTTCCTTTGTTCTACCAGGGAGTATCCCGCAAGAAACGCCACAAGATGGCGATGGAGTACCTCGAAAAACTCGGTCTGAAAGAGTGGGCGAACCACTACCCCAACGAAATGTCCGGAGGCCAGAGGCAGAGAGTGGCCATCGCAAGGGCCCTCATCACCAAGCCGCAGGTCATCCTTGCCGACGAGCCTACGGGAGCCCTCGATTCCAAGACTTCCGTAGAGATCATGGAGCTTCTCCGCGACCTCAACGCGTCCGAGAAAATAACCATAATCGTAGTCACCCATGACCCGACCGTATCGGAATACACCAAACGTGTGATCAGAATAAAAGACGGACTGATAATATGAGAGACCTGATTGAAGAAATATGGAGCACGCTTAGGCAGAACAAGCTCAGGACCGCACTCACCGGCTTCTCGGTCGCGTGGGGAATCTTCATGATCATCGTCCTGATCGGTGCGGGAAACGGTCTGATGAACTCTATTGCGGGCAATTTCTCCATGCTCAAGAACTCCATGGAAATATACGCCGGGACGACATCCAAGCCGTATGGCGGTTACGAGCAGGGTCGCAGGCTGGAATTCACCACCCAGGACGTGGAGGCCCTCAGGCACGGGTACTTCAAGGACCGCATAAACGACATCTGTCCGGTAATCCGCCATAATACTGAGATGCATTACGGAAAGATCATGCTGAGATGCAATCTCAAAGGTGTCTATGAGATCAGCAAAGGCATCGACAACACGGAAATCGTCGCCGGAAGGTTCATCAATTCCAAAGACATAAAGGAGAAGAGGAAGGTCATGGTAATAGGGACCCAGACCGCAAAGAATCTCGTGGAAAAAGGCAGGAAACCGGAAGAGATGATAGGCAAGATGATCGATGTCAGCGGACTGATGTTCAAAATAGTCGGGCTCTACAAGAGCGACGAATCAGAAGGCGGAGCGATGTTCTACACCGAAGTCCTCGCACCCACCTCTACTGTGGCCTCGATATTCATGAAGGAGAACGAGATCAACTCCATCCAGATGACATTCGAAGGGATAGACACCGAGGAGAAGAACCGAGAATTCGACGCAGCCTACAGAAGGGTGATCAACAGGAACCATAATGCAGACCCGACGGACAAGAATACAATTTACGTCTATAATTCCGTAGTGGAGCGCCAGAGCCTCAACAGGGCAGCCAGAAAGGTAAGGAAAGCCCTCTGGATCCTCGGACTCCTGACACTTATCAGCGGTATCGCCGGAGTCTCCAACATCATGCTGATCACGGTAAAGGAAAGGACTCATGAGTTCGGAATACGAAAAGCCATCGGCGCCCGTCCATGTTCGGTCATCATGCTGATCATCGCAGAGAGCATCACGATAACCTCGTTCTTCGGATACATGGGAATGGTTCTCGGAATGGCCATGAACCAGTTCCTTGACTTCAAGTATTCCGACAAGGCCGTGGACGTCGGCATAGCGCAAGTCACGATGTTCGTCAATCCCGGAGTCGGGCTGAACACGGCGATCGAAGCCACGTTGATACTTATTATAGCAGGCACCATAGCGGGCATGATTCCGGCATGGAGAGCTGCAAGGGTTAAACCAATCGAAGCACTTAGAGCAGAATGAGATACATAAACAAAGACTTTTTCCAGGAGATCACCGAGGCGATCAAGAGGAATCGTAGCCGGAGCATCCTTACGGGCTTCGGAGTGTTCTGGGGCATCTTCATGCTGCTTCTACTCATGGGAGGCGGAGACGGAATGAAAAGAGCGATCACCTCGGAAATAAAGGACTTCGCCACCAATTCCGGAATTATCGCAGCCGGAACGACCTCCAAGCCTTACAAGGGATTCGAAAGCGGAAGGAGCTGGTCGCTTGACCTCAACGACGTAGAGAGGATCAAGAAATCCGTTCCTGGCGTAAAGGTCGCCGCCCCGATGGTATCGGTGATGAGCAACGCCGTGACCTTCAAGGAAAAGAAAACCAGCTGCAACTGCCATGGATGCCTTCCGATTTATAGCAAAGTGCTGACTCCGAAGATAATGTACGGAAGGTACATCAACGAGCAGGATATCCGTCAGGACAGAAAAGTCTGCGTTATAGGCAAAAAGATCTATAAAGAGTTGTTCGAGGAAGGAACTGACCCTTGCGGAGAGTTCATCTGCGTCGACGGCGTCAACTACAAGGTCATCGGAGTTGACTATTCCACATCGGCGATATCCTTCGACGGCAAGTCGGAAGAGACGGTCACCATCCCTATCACCGTAGCGCAGAAAATATACAACAGGGGGAACGTCGTAGACATGATATGCATAACGGCCCGGGAAGGGGTCAAGATCAAGGACTTGCTGGAAAGGGTCAAGACCACCGTCTTCAGGGCACACTACATCGACCCGGACGACAACCAGGCCTTCATATCGGTCAACATGGAGATGATCTTCAGCATAATCGACAGCCTCCTCAAAGGAGTCAACTTCCTTATCTGGATCATCGGACTCGGCACCATCTTCGCCGCCGCAATCGGAGTATCCAACATAATGATGGTCGCCGTGAAGGAGCGCACCACAGAAATCGGAATCCGCAGGGCGATCGGAGCTACGCCGAACATGATCACGTTCCAGGTAATCATGGAGAGCATTCTCCTGACCATCATTTCCGGACTCATCGGCATAGTAACCTCGGTCGGAATCCTTGCGCTCATTGACATGGCCAATCCGGATGATTCATTCCAGGTAAGTTTCGGTTCGGCGATGATAGTGCTGTGCATACTGCTGACGCTGGGAGTGCTGGCCGGACTCGCTCCTGCCCGCAGGGCCATGGAAATCAAGCCTGTAGATGCAATGAGAGAAGACTAATCAGAAAGATTCATGAAATAAAAGTTAATTATCCATATGAAAAAGTATCTAATTTGGGGCCTTCTGGCCGTCCTTTTCCTTGGAACATTCATGTTCCTCTACAACAACTCCAAGACAAAGGAGGATGTCTATGAAGAGATCAATCCTTCGGTCAAGGATATCTCCCGCACTGCCGTAGTGACAGGCAAGATCATCCCGAGGAACGAAGTGAACATAAAGCCGCAGATCAGCGGCATCATCTCCGAGCTCTACAAAGAGGCCGGACAGCAGGTGGCCAAAGGCGAGATCATCGCC
>JAFZTP010000057.1 GCA_017618815.1 Bacteroidales bacterium
ATAGAAATACTCTATGCCTGCGGCCTCGAACCTGTCCTTATACTCCTGGAACACTTCTTCGAAGATAGCCTTGAAGCGGCCGTCATATTTCTTGGAAATGGTATCCTTGGTAGCAAACCAGATGGTCTGTTTCACGTCCAGCGCGTATTTGAAGCAGGAATGGGCGAAAGACGTGATGGACTTGTCTGTGTTGTGCATGCCCTGGATCACGCCCGGACCGTCGAACTTCTGGATCACGATTTCCTCCTTCTTGCCGCTCTCGCCTTCGAACACCAGCTTGGCAGTACCAGGCTCGTCAGTCTTGATCTCGACACCCTTGTACACGTCGCCGTATGCATGACGGGCGATGGTGATAGGCTTCTTCCAGAACTTAACTGCAGGATGGATGGAAGGAATGGTGATCGGGCAGCGGAAAACGGTACCGTCAAGCATGGCGCGGATGGTGCCGTTAGGGCTCTTCCACATCTCATGCAGGTTGTACTCGCTCATGCGCTGTACGTTAGGAGTGATGGTGGCGCATTTCACGGCCACGCCATATTTCTTTGTGGCAAGGGCAGAATCCACAGTAACCTGGTCTGCGGTATTGTCCCTGTTGACCAGGCCGAGGTCGTAATATTCGGACTTGAGGTCGACGAAAGGGAGGATCAGCTCATCCTTGATCATTTTCCAGAGGATCCTTGTCATCTCGTCGCCGTCCATCTCGACAAGCGGCGTAGTCATCTGTATTTTACTCATATCTTTATATCTAATATTTTATTTATTCTCATATCGTCTTGTCGGCAGAGACTATGGTCTGAAAGCTACGCGCCTTCGGCGCTATCCTTCCCAGCCTGACGGCCGGGCCCCTCCCGCTCACGATGGCCGCGGGCGGCCACGGCTTTCAGGCCATAGTCTCAGCCGACACAATACACAAATATAACTATTTATGATTCATATAATAGTTCATGAGGCAACCGTCGGCAAGAATTTCCCGCTCGACAGGAGTGAGGTTATTGAAGTAGAGGTGGATGTCGGAGACGCCGGAAGCGGTGATAACCTTGGCATCGATCTCTTCCTTGCCTGAAAGTATGGCTTCCCTGATGCCCGGCACGAACACGAAATCGCCCGGCTTATATTCAAACGCAGTCTCAGGAGCGATGGTGAAAGGTACCAGACCCCAGTTTATACAGTTGCTGCGATATCTCTTGGTAGCATACTCATAGCAGATGTTGGCATCGCCGCCGAGCACCTTCTGGCATGAAGCAGCCTGCTCACGGGCAGAACCGTCACCCGGCCTGTTGGCGAACACGCATGAACCGAAGGAGGTGTCGGAGGCAGAAGCGCCCACTTTCGCGAGGGCAGCCGCTACGTTTGCTGGAACGTCACCTGCACGACGACGGAGGTCCTCACCCTGGATCCTCTTGCTCAGGCCCACATACTCAGGCACGCGGCGGGACAAGGCGAACTCACTGAGCTTCAGAGGGTTCGAACGGTAGCTTGAAGTCTCTCCCGAAGGAATGAGCTCGTCGGTAGTAGTCACAGGATCATGGATCACGGCGGCAAGCTCTACGAGCATGTTCTTCTCCATAGGATAGATCATCGGCCAGTCCTTGATATTCGGTCCATAGCGGAGTTCCTGCGAGAGATCGGCATGGCCGAATCCATTGTAGATACGACTCTTGTAGATACGGTCGTCGAACTGGTACGGCTTATGGGTATCGTTATACTCGATATCGGTCGCAGCAGTGATGACTCCGCCGTTGGCTGCGGTTGCGGCAATCGAGCGCGCATCCATGAGCGAAACCAGAGAAATCTGTCCCTGACCCGGCTTAGAGCCCTCCCTGTTAGGGAAGTTACGGGTAGTATGACGGATGGAGAAGCCATTGTTCGAAGGCACGTCTCCTGCTCCGAAGCAAGGACCGCAGAATGCAGGCTTGATGACCACGCCGGCCTCGAGCAGTTCCTCTGCGATATGATTCCTGGTAGTGGCCAGATATACCGGAGTAGACTGAGGATAGGCGGACATGGTGAAATAGTCATTGCCGATAGACTTGCCCTTCAATATAGTGGCAGCCTCGCTGAGGTTGTCATATGTACCTCCGGAACAGCCGGCGATGATACCTTGGTCGGCAACAACCTTTCCGTTGTGGATCTTGCTGAGAAGATCGATGCTTATCTTATCGCCGAAACGCTTGCGCGCATCTTCCTCGACAGCGCGGAGAATCCTCTCAGGATCAGCCTGGAGCTCATGTATCGAATATGCGTTCGACGGGTGGAACGGCAGGGCGATCATGCTCTCCTGAGTGCTCAGGTCAATGCGGATCATGCTGTCGTAATATGCCACCTTGCCCGGCTCAAGCTTCTTGTAGTCGGCTGCGCGTCCGTGCATCTCGTAGTATTCCCGGACCTTGTCATCAGTTATCCAGATGGAGCTGAGACAGGTCGTCTCGGTAGTCATCACGTCGATTCCGTTGCGGAAATCAATCGGAAGGGAGGCCACGCCAGGTCCTGCGAACTCGAGCACCTTGTTCTTCACGAAACCGTTCTCGAACACAGCCTTGACCAGTGAGATTGCGACATCGTGGGGACCGATGCCGTGGCGAGGAGTTCCTTCAAGCCATACAAGCACTACCTCGGGAGCATTGATGTCCCAAGTATTGCGGAGAAGCTGCTTCACGAGCTCGCCACCGCCTTCGCCCACTCCCATGTTGCCGAGAGAGCCGTAACGGGTATGGCTGTCAGAACCGAGAATCATGTTGCCGCACTTGGTGAGGGCCTCGCGGGCGTACTGATGGATGACAGCCTGGTTGGCAGGCACGTATATACCGCCGTACTTCTTCGCCGCGGAGAGACCGAAGACATGGTCGTCCTCGTTGATCGTTCCGCCCACAGCGCAGAGGGAATTGTGGCAGTTGGTCATGGCGTAAGGAAGCGGGAACTTCTCGAGTCCGCTGGCTCTGGCAGTCTGGATGATTCCGACGTATGTGATGTCGTGGGACACCATAGCGTCGAAACGAATCCTCATTTTCTTGCCTTTGCCTCCGTCCACGTCATGAGAGCGCAGAATTCCGTAGGTAATGGTGTTCTCGCGGGCCTCGTCCGGAGACACATGTCCCGGAGCGGCATCGCTTACTACACCGTCAAGAAGATAAACTCCATGGTTAATCAGATCTACCATAATCAAATCCGTTTTATATTATTAATTGTTGTTACGATAAAAGCGAATCGGCAAACACCGTGAGAGCCAGCATGTCAGCACAGCCTCCCGGAGATACGCCATCCGCTGCAAGCTTTCCGCAAAGTGACTTGAGCCTGTCCTCGCTGAAACCCTTGAGAGCCTCCCGGGCCGATGAGCGGACCTTGTCAGCCGCCGACGGGCCCTTGCGATACAGCACATTGGTATCCTCCAGCTGCGACATGATCAGCAGAAGAGTCTTTACAAGTCCATGCTTGTCCGACTTTGCCTTCCTGTAGAAAGGCAGCCATTCCTTGAACAGCTGCGGATAGCCTTCACGGGCATTCTGCAACGCCCCTTTCACTTTATATTTCGAAACCATCCCTGCCCCGTGGGTATCCTTCGACTTAGGCACCCCGCAGGCAAGGGCGGAAATCTTCGACTTGAGAGCCTTTTCCCCGACAGTCTCCCCTTCCCAGTAGCACTGGGCAAAGGCAGTGGCCATGAGTCCGAGGCTGAATATCGCCCCCTTGTGGGTATTCACACCTCCGGTCGCAGCAAGCATCTTCTGCTCAGCCTTGATCCCCAGTTCCACCATGTCGGCAGGGACGTCGTCGTCAGGGTTGATACTGGCCATCGCATGGATGAACGGGACAATGGCGTCGATACTCGCGGACATGAGTGCATGGTCCATGTCCTTATGCGCCCCGGAGCCATTCTTGTCGACAAGTCCCGGCTTCGGAGTAAGGTCGAGCTCCATCCGCAGAGCCCTGCTGGCGAGAGCGCCGACAAGCATCGGCATAGACTCAGGATGAGCGATGGCATCAGCG
>JAFZTP010000058.1 GCA_017618815.1 Bacteroidales bacterium
ATGGAGTCAACCGCTCCCAGCTCCTGACTGATTATCCTTTGCACTGCCATCGGGTAAAGCCTCCGGCCTTTTTCCGTGACAAGCAGAGGATCTTCAGCAGTCCTTTCACCCATCATCGATTCTGTTGCTTGTAAATATAAATAAATTTCATGAGAAAGAGAAGAAATAATCGGAATTTCACGCATTTTGTCTCCTTTTCCCAGTACATGTATCACATTTCGGGAAAAATCCACCGAAGAAACGTTCATCCCGATCAGTTCCGCCCGCCTGATTCCGGTACCATAAAGTATTGATATGACGAGCCTTCGCATACGTTTCTCCCAGTCCGTATTCTCCTCCGAAGCATAGTAATCAGTCTTTTCGAAATACTCCTTCATGGAGCTTTCACGGAAGAATTCAGGCAGTCTTTTCTCCACCTTGGGGCGGCTCACCGAACGGGCCGCGTTACTCTCGACGAGCCCCTCCTTCATCAGGTACCTGCCAAATCCGCTCAGCACGGAAAGATGCTGGTTGACAGTCCTTGCCCCGAGCCCGCACTCATCCATCAGATGGACTTCATAGTTACGCAGCGCCACCGGATTCAAGGCCTTGCATACATCCTCGTCCGAAGCGTCCGGCCCGCAGGAATAATCCACGAAGCCATCAAGGATTTCACGGTAGATTTCCCTGGTGCGCGGAGAATAGCGTCGCACCGAAGTGATATAGTTTATGTAACTGTCCGTTATCATTTGACAGCGGTGAGTCCGTATTCCGGCGCTATCTCCCTCATGAACTTGTCAGCCTCTTCGAAGCTGTTTGCAATCACTCCGTCAAGCACCGCATTCTTGACTCTTTCCTTGATCATTCCGATTGTGTTGCAAGGCCCTATGCCATAGACTTCCATCACATATTCTCCCGTAATCGGGTTCTTCCAGTTGCGTATCGCATCCTTCGCCTCGACTTCCACCAGTTTGCGGCCCACCAGCTCGAAATTCTTGCGCAGCCTTGCGACCTTGACCGGATTCTTCGACGTGATGTCAGCGCTGCAAAGTGTCATGAGATCGTCGATCTCGTCCCCGGCATCGAAAAGCAGGCGGCGCACGGCAGAATCAGTCACGCCGTCATCTACCAGTGCAATCGGACGATGGTGCAGCCCGACCAGCTTCTGGACATATTTCATCTTCTCGTTCAGAGGCATCCTCAACGACTCGAATATCTTCGGCACCATCCTGGCTCCGATGACTTCATGTCCATGGAATGTCCATCCGACCACCGGGTCCCAGCGCTTGCTCTGCGGCTTGCCAATATCATGGAGCAGCCCGGCCCAGCGGAGCCACAGGTTCGGCTCGGTCTCGAGTTCCGCGATCTGGTCGACGACCTGTATGGTATGGGAGAAAATGTCCTTGTGTCCCCTGCCCTCGACAGTCTCGACTCCTTTGAGCTTGCTCAGTTGCGGGAGTATGTAATCGAGAAGCCCGGTCTGGTCGAGCAGCCGGAATCCTATCGACGGTTTCGGGGTGACAAGTATCTTGTTCAGTTCTTCGGCAATCCTCTCCTTTGACAGGATGCTCATCCTGTCCCGCATCTTGCGTATCGCGTCGAGGGATTCCGGGACTATCCTGAACGGCCTTTCCGGAGTGCTCAGCTTGGCCACGAAACGTATGGCACGGAGCATCCTGAGCGGATCGTCGCTGTATGTTACTTCAGGGTCGAGCGGAGTGCGGATGATCCCGGCATCGAGGTCGCGGATACCGCCGAACGGGTCCACCAATGCTCCGAAATCGTCTTTCTGCAGGCTGAAGGCCATGGCGTTGATGGTGAAATCGCGGCGTTTCTGGTCGTCCTCGAGAGTTCCGTCTTCCACTATAGGCTTTCTGGAGTTGCGCTCATATGACTCCTTCCTGGCTCCGACAAATTCGATTTCCGTCCCCTTGTACTTCAGCATTGCAGTACCGAAATTCTTGAACACGGACACCTTGCAGTAGGCCTTTTCATGCTTCCGAACGTAATCGGCGACCGCCTCGGCGAGGGCGATTCCGCTGCCTTCGACCACAATGTCTATATCGTCATTCGAACGTCCGAGGAAACAGTCGCGCACGAAGCCTCCGATCACGAAGGCCCTTACGCCAATACTGGCTGCGACATCTGATACCAGTGAAAAAACCGGATGTCCGAGAAAACCTGTAGCTAAACTTGTCATACGATGCAAAGATAGCAAAAACTACGGTTAATCAGCGTCTCCCAGCATTTCTTCATAGAGAGGAGCCTTTGCGACAGGCACGAAGACATCGCCCTTCCGGACGGTGATTATGGTCTTCAGACCATTCGTTATAGTTATGTAGCGCACGTCCAGGACGCGGTTATACGTGAGTGCCTGCTGCACGACGGCTTCGGTCAGCTCAACTTCCGGGCGCTTGCACTCCACGACCATCAGGGGCCTGAGACTCCTGTCATAGACAAGTATGTCGGCACGGAATTCCTTTCTTGAAGACTTGGTAAGAAGGCTTCCGACTCCGGTCCCGAATTTCATGCCTACCTCGCTCATCATCATATGCCGGGGGACTTTCATGCAGTCCTCCAGCACCCCTATGAACCATTGCCGGACTCTCTCCTCGGGAGTCAGCGAAACTTCTTTTTTCCTAAGCGGATCCCATATCTTGTCCATATTACAAATATAAAAAAATGTCCTGCCGTTTTGTTATATTTTATAAAATAAATCGTTAATTTTGGGAAAAATGAAGATATGGATACACAAGTCGTCATAATGGCAGGCGGCGTGGGAAGCCGTCTGTGGCCGGTCAGCACGCCTGAAATGCCGAAGCAGTTCATCGATATCCTTGGAGTCGGGAGGACCCTGATCCAGATGACGATGGACCGTTTCCTGCCGGTCTGCAAGCCGGAGGGTTTCTGGGTCGTAACTTCCGAAAAATACGTGGACATTGTCCGCGAGCAGTTGCCTCAGATTCCTGCCGACCAGATTCTGGCCGAGCCTGTGGGACGCAACACGGCCCCGTGTATCGCATACGCTTGCCGCAAGATTGCCGTCAACCATCCTGACGCCAATGTCGTGGTAACTCCTGCCGACGCTGTCGTCCTCAAGACCGAGAAGTTCGCCGAGGTGATCGCCAAGGCGCTTGACGCAGTCGACGGCAACAGCAACATAGTGACCGTCGGTATACATCCAACCCGTCCCGAGACAGGTTACGGCTATATATGTTCCGAAAGCATCACCGAAGACGAAGTCGTCAAAGTCTCCGAATTCAAGGAGAAACCGGACCTGGAGACGGCCAAGAAGTATCTCGCTGCCGGCAACTATTTCTGGAACGCCGGTATCTTCGTCTGGAGCGTTTCCACGATCAACGCCCAGCTGAAGACCCACGCGCCGCAGATTTCCGGAATCATGGACAAACTTGCGAAGTCTTTCTATACTGAGAACGAAGCCGCCGCACTCGCGGATCTCTTCCCTCAGTGCGACAAGATCTCGATCGACTATGCCGTAATGGAGAAATCGAAGGACATCCATGTAATCGCCAGCGATCTCGGCTGGAGCGACCTAGGCACATGGAGGTCTGTCCTGGAGCATTCCTCCACCGATGTATCCGGCAACAGCATCGTCGGCCAGACCGTCCGCATGTACGACTCTCGCAACTGCATCGTGCATGTCTCCGACCTCAAGAAGACCGTCATCGAAGGCCTCGACGGCTACATCATCGCCGAGCAAGACGGCAACCTCATCATCTGCCGCCTCACCTCCGAACAAAACATCCGCGACTACTCCCAGGACTAATCCGTCTCGGACTCACACCGGCGGTAGGAGGACTGGGCAGCTCCGTCAAATTCGGAAAAGCTGCTTGGTCGCTGTCGGCGCCTAAACGGCTAACTCCTCCCTTTTACGATGGGCGAGCCATCGTAACGGTCGTCAGACACACGCCGTTCTTCACGGCGCCGACGGCCGCTCCCGCGCTCTCCGCTTTTCCTCAATTCCTCCGCCACCTCCGCCCTCCTCCCGCCAGAAAGCATGCCGATGCTAATTATCGGGGATTGACTAAATCATCAAATGAATCCTTCCCTCGGACTTGACGAACATATCGGGATGGGACATGATCACGGCATACACCTGCTTATCCGTCACCGGCGCCTTATCCCTGCGAGTAAATAATCCCCTGGCATTAATTTCCCGCGCAATCTGCTCGGTCCTCATCCCATGCCCGCAGCTCGCCAGCAGGTACACTATGGCTTCTTCAATTTTCATAATATGCGAATTTACAGAATTCTACGTAACTTAGCGATATATAATTGACACTATATGAACCCCAATACAGAATACGAGCTCTTTACCCAGGAGATTTATCGACAGTTGGGCCAAGCCACCAAAGTAAACGCCGCTGATGTCCAGCATAATGTCCGCCTTGAAGGCCGGTCAGGACAAAAGCATCAGATTGACGTTTATTGGGAATACGAAAAGGACGGTAAGACACATCGAGTAGCAATTGAGTGTAAGAATTATAGCCGCCGCATATCTTTGGAGAAAGTCTGTGCTTTCAAAGGTGTTCTCGATGATTTGGATGGCATCAGCGGAATTATGGTTTCCAAGGTCGGATTCCAGAAAGGAGCCAAGAAATATGCACAGCAGTACGGCATTTCGCTGAAGGAACTACGCATTCCTTGTAGTGGCGAGACCATCATTGGCGAAATAGAAAGCCACATTCATTCAGAAGTCCTCTATACACTCTTCCGGCCCGACGAAGAGTGGGTTGCAAAGAACGGAATAGACATCGAGCGTTATCGTGAACAATTGAAACTACTATTAATCTCACGAACAGAATTGTGGGACACACCTCCTTATATTTACCTAGATTGGGAGACCGACATTCTACGCGACTCATCCGGCAAAACAGTTGCTTCTCTGAGAGAGTTTGAGAAACATATTCCCGATCACCCCACCGGAGATTTTCCACTTATTTTCAAGTTCGACGACGCGTTTCTTGAGAGCCGCGTTTTTGGTCCCATCAAGATACTCGAGGTGCTGTACGACTACAACGTCAAAGATGACGTTAAAACCATCGCCCTTGATGCTGGAGATTTGGTAAAAGCTATCCTTAAAGACTCGCAGAGCGATGATACTGATTTCATCGCTCTACACTAAAATGACTATTTCTTATTGTATTTGAGGGAATAGGTAGTAAAAATCTCCATAAGCTTGCCTGATGCGGTTATAAGGAACTGCATGACCTGCATTCGTTGATCGGATTCAACGTACTGAGCGTTATCAGTCCCTGCATCATCTACTTCAAAGTCTTCAGTTCCGAATCGTTGAGTAACGGTACAATCCCATCTACAAGCAGCCCGATAATGGACTTCTTTCCGACTCTGCACCCCGGTCAGCTGGTCTGCAAAGGAAACTGACGCGACGCAAGCGCTAATGTGTTTCGCCATGCTGCCCGGCGGGAGGAGGGCGGAGGCGGCGGAGGAATTGAGGAAAAGCGGAGAGCGCGGGAGCGGCCGTCGGAGCCGTGAAGAACGGCGTGTGTCTGAAGGACGTTACGACGCCAGCGAGCGAAGCGATGAAGGCGGCGTAAAAGGACTGAGTTAGCCGTTTAGGCTCCGACAGCGACCAAGCAGCTTTTCCGAAGCTTGACGGAGCCGTCCCGTCCTCCTCCCGCCGAAAAAAGCAATGGCGACCATCACGGCCGCCATTGGATGAGAAATTAACACTATTCAACTTTTATCGTTTATGCTTAGAGGACAATTCCGACTGAATAAGTCTGGAACTCAGGTCCGTGATTTTTTGCAAGCACATTGCATGGGGTATAGCGGAAATAAATTCCAATTCCGGAATACTGAATGATACCGATATAGCTGTATGTAAGTTTGTTCAGCTGCACGTCCCTGTCAAAAGTCTTATACTTGCTGCCGTCAAGCCTGTATTTGGTACGGATACGGCCACAGAAATTGAAGTCACCCTCGATACCGGCCAAGATCCTGAAATCCTTTATGCTGTATGAAAGCATAACCGGAGCGCCGATCACGAAATAGCGCAATGCAGACATCTGCTTAGTCACGCCATCTTCGAACGGAGCCAGGACTACATTGTCTCCGGTCTTGGCGAAATAGTTTTTCCCCGCGATCCTGACAGACCTGTATCCCATATCAAGACCCGCATTGATGGCGAATCCTTTGTATGCAGGATAGTATGACACAGAGGCAAGATTGGCAGTGATATCAGAAAAGAACCTTGGCGATACTGCAATGCCGTCGGGCTCTTTCGCGCCACATGTAAAGCCAGCCATCAGATACTCGATATCCTCGCTTCTGAACTTAGATCGCTTGCCTTCGTTTCCGCGGGAATTCCTCGAAGAAAAGGACCCGAAGATATCCGTATGCAAGAAATCAATATGATTCTGCACGACAGACACATTGGATGAGTCATCCACGCCGACGGAACTGCTGAAATAGAAATCGGGATCCTTGTCGCTGCCATATACCGAGATCACCTGGGAGTCAGCACCCTTGACGATCACCACCTCGGAAGGATTCTTCACAATCACAGTATCAGCAGTCTGTGCAACAGCTGCAATACCGGACAGAAATGCAAACGAAATTAAAAACAATCTTTTCATATTCTAAACATGTGTTACTTGTTAAACTTATTCTTGAGGTCCTCGATAGTGGTATTCCCTTCCATGTACACAAGTATGACCTCGTACTTGCCATCATCGGTCGCCTGACTCTGGAAACAAATGAACTTCTGGTCCGACATCTTGTCGATCTCCTTGAAAGACAGCAAGGCATACACCAGGTCTCCGTGGACAATCTCGGTCTCCTTGGCATTTGCACGCCTTGCATCTTCAAGGACGAGACCGGACAATTCTTTGAATACCTCCGCGCTCACCACCGACTTTACGCTATGGAAAACGCTCAGGTGCAAGGGCCGGATCTTGCCTCCCGTTACCAGGGTGACAGTACGATTCTCCACCGGAATGAAATCAGTATCGAATGCCCTCGCGCTCTTGAAACCGTCTTGAGCCGAAAGTACCCCCCAGATAAATATCAGGATAATTATTATCAAACACTTTTTCATACAAATACAATCAATTAAACAAATCCTCCAGTATTTCGTCGACATCCGCGCGCTGATTGTCGCCAAAGAAACTTTCAAGAGTATTATTAACTTCCGCCATCACTAAAGCATTGTCGGAAATCCTGTCTTTGCCATCATAGATTACACAAGTATCTTTGTCAAAGTTGATCCAGACCAAGAGAGAGACTGCCGCAGCCACGGCGACCGCCGGAATCCACCGGGCAATCTTGCCGGAGCGTGCCGGCCTGTCCTTCGCCGCGATGACATATCCCATGACAGCACGCACTCCGTCGTATTCCGGATCATCGTTCTCTGCCAGGAATGCTCTCAGGGCCTTTTCCTCGTCGAGAGTAGTCTCCCCTTCGAAGTATCGCTCTACCAGAGCCTGCCATTTATCGTCTTTCTTTATCATAATCCTTGTAACATTCTAAAATTGTTTTTCTCGCCCTGGAGAGCTGCATCCTCACAGCCGCCGGCTGCATCCCCAGCTCCTCCGCAATCTCCTCATACTCCATATTGTCATATTCTCTCCGGGACAATATCAGCCGCTGCGTCTCAGTCAACTTGCTCTCCACTATCTTCTTCACCATCTCCAGCTGGTATTTCCGGTCGGCAGCCTGTTGTCTGCCGTCATCCACCCCCTCGGCCTTTTCAATCGGCAGCATCTCTCTCCTCTTCCTCAGCTTGTCCACGCTTGCGTTTCTTACAGCCGTGCTCAGCAGGGCTTCGGCCTCCCCTCCCGTCCTTATATTATATCTCTTTCCCCAAAGCCGGTAGAATGCATCCTGGAGCACATCATCCACTTCCCCGACATTGCCGAGAATCCTGATCGCCCGCCACCGGAACTTTTCTTTAAGAGAAATATATGTACTGGTCAGTATATCTTCCGTCATTTCTTTTTGTCTTCACCTTTATAAACGCAAACAGTGGCCGAATGTAACAAGAAATCTGTAAAATTTGTAACTTTGCCCGACAAAAAATCTAAAACAATGACAATCAATATAGAAAAGAAAGAAATACCGGTACTTCTTCTTACCGGTTATCTGGGAAGCGGCAAGACGACGCTCGTCAACAGGATCCTCTCCAACAGAAAAGGAATCCGTTTCGCAGTGATCGTGAACGACATAGGAGAAGTCAACATTGACGCGGACCTGATCCAGAAAGGCGGAATCGTCGGCCAGTCTGACGACAGCCTGGTGGCCCTGCAGAACGGATGCATCTGCTGCACCCTCAAGATGGACCTCGTCCAGCAGATAAGCGACCTTACCAGGAGCGACCGCTTCGACTACATCGTCATCGAGGCCAGCGGCATCTGCGAGCCGGCCCCGATTGCCCAGACGATACTCAACATCCCGGCTCTCGGCCCTCAGTACAACCAGGGCAACACTCCTGTGATGGACTGCATCGTCACCGTAGTGGACGCCCTCAGGATGCAGAGCGAATTCGCCTGCGGAGACGACCTTACCAAGAAGGATCTCGACGAAGAGGATATCGAGAGACTGCTCATAGAGCAGATAGAATTCTGCAACATCGTGCTGCTGAACAAGGCTTCTGAGGTCACTCCGGAAGAGCGCGGCCGCATCAAAGAGATCATCCACGCCCTCAACCCTAAGGCGACCATCTTCGAATGCGACTACGGGGACATCGACCTTGACAGGATCGTCGGCACCGGCATGTTCGACTTCGACAAAGTGGCCACTTCAGCCGCCTGGATCGCCGAAATCGAGGGTGACCACGATGACGACGACGATGATGATGACGACCACGATCATGAGCATGAACATGAACATGAGCACGAGCATCATCATCACCATCATCATGACGACGAAGGCGAAGCCGAGGAATATGGGATCGGAACTTTCGTCTACTATCAGCGCCGTCCGCTCGACCTCAACAAGTTCGACTACATGGTTGCAAGGAAATGGCCAAAGAGCATAATCCGAGCAAAAGGACAGCTGATGTTTCGAAACATCTGAGTCAACTAACAAAACAAAATGAGGAAAACGATAATAATCTTGTGGAGAAGAGATCAGATGATGATTGTGTTCAGATAATGACTAGTCATTCATCAAAGGGACTTGAATTCCC
>JAFZTP010000059.1 GCA_017618815.1 Bacteroidales bacterium
AATGGACATAGTATCACTTCGAGTAGTATCAATAGTTCCTCTGAGAATAATATAGTAACTATGACCGCGAAATTCAAAATGAATTCAGGTTTTTTACATACTTCCTCTGCATTTCAAAAAGGTAGTATGAAACTTCAAAAAGTAGGGAGAAAAACACTATCTTTGCAAAGTTAATTGACTAGGGCAATGGAAAGGATGGATCAACTGGCCGCTCTGATTGAGCGTTATAAACAATTGGGAATTGACTCGCAGATCGACTACGAGAAGTTCTATCTGTATTCGATAATCACCCACTCTACCGCCATCGAAGGATCGACGGTGACAGAGATAGAGAATCAATTGCTTTTCGATGAAGGTATCTCAGCGAAGGGAAAGACGATAGTTGAGCAGATGATGAACCTTGATCTAAAACGAGCTTATGAAGAGAGTATCCGTCTGGCGAAACAACACACAGAGATCACAATTGACGTCTTGAAAGCGCTGTCCCATCTTGTAATGCAGAATACCGGCTCAACATACAAGACTGCTCTTGGCGACTTTTCTTCTGCCGCCGGAGACCTCCGGCTTGTAAATGTAACTGCAGGTGTCGGAGGCCGCTCTTATTTGAGTTACCTAAAGGTCCCCGTCAAATTGCAAGAGTTCTGCAACTGGTTAAACGATCAGCGCAAACGTTCCATGTCCCTCCAGGAACGCTATAACTTGAGTTTTGAGGCCCATTACCGTCTGGTGACTATCCATCCCTGGGCTGATGGAAATGGCCGTATGGCCCGCCTCGTAATGAACCATATCCAGTTCGAATTCGGGCTGGTGCCGGCCAAGGTTCTCAAAGAGGACAAAGGAGATTACATCAATGCCCTCGTTGCTACTCGCGACACGGATGACATCTCTCATTTCCTTGAATTCATGACTGGGGAAATGATAAAAACCTTGTCTTCTGACATCGATACATTCCTCAAGTCTATGAACGAAGGTGGGGAGATAACACTGATTAGCGGGGAGAAAAAGCAGAAAAGTAGGGAGAAAATACTTCAGATTCTCAAGGAGCATCCCGACTATTCCGCACGTAAACTTGCTGAGATAGTTGGTGTTACTCCAAAAGCTGTTGAAAAGCATCTGGCAAAGTTAAAGGCGGAAGGTTTTATTCAGAGAAAGGGGCCGGATAAAGGTGGTACGTGGATCGTGTTGCTTAACCGGTAACTTTTTCAAGGCTTTTTATCTTGAAATACCCGCCGCTTAATAGTGCTCAAGAGTTCACTATTAAGCGGCGAAATAGTATGTATATTTAGAGGTTTTTGTTTTAGAGGATACCCTGACAGAAGTTGCAAAAGACATCACTGAAGTGTGCCGTGTAAAAAGAAAAAAGGAATATGAGAAGGAGAGGCAGTCCAGTCCAATCCATGTAGTATATATACTAGACTGGACTAACCCCTAATTCTTTAGCGACAGGTTCTGGTGTTTTCTTCTTTTTACCCGAATAAGAAACATGAAACCAGTTGGAATCATTCAAAACTAGAATGCGTCAAAAACAGCTCGTAAAAATTACCGGCTATCCCCTACTCAAAGATTATTTTTGTCACACAGTTTATTGTGCTTGAAGACCTCTCTGGTACAGGCTAAATGTACGTGTTTGAAAAACCCTGAAAATTAACCTGACACAAAGTTGTCACACGTGTGTCAAGTTTCGGTAACCTCGTGTGACAAGATGCATTCACAATTAACAGAGTGCCAGGCAGTTAAGATTTCCCAAATAGACACACTTGGGAAATTCAAAATTACTGCATCGGGAAGTAAATCAATTAGTTACGACTTTCTAACTAAAGTTCAACTTTAACATGTTTCAACTGAAACTAGCTGAAATTCATAATCCGAAAAGGGTTCATTGCTAGTTCGACTTGAGGTCGGTTAAGTTTGAGCTAGTTTGAGTTAGAGGGCACTTGGGCACACGGGGTGGCACACGTTTCTGGGATTATAAAAAATGTGGTATTTTGCTTTCTTTTGAATTTTCCGGCATTTGATTCTATAGTATATCACACCAATTCCAGTATTGATATGCAAAAGAGTCATAGATTTCATTTCAGGTACACTTCTATCGCCTTCGCCGCAATCCTCATCTGCTTCTGCTCTCACCTGCCGGCACAGAATTACAGGGGGAATGATGAAGATTTCCGGAAAGAGACAGAACAGTTCTTCCGCTCCGCAGGCAGCTTTGTCGGAAAGGTTCTGCGGGTTGCCAACACCATCGCCAGTGAGCTCAGCTCCGAAATCAGGGAATTCAGGAAGGACATCGAAGAATGCTGCCCGGAGTTCTATGAGGTCAAGGATTCGCTAAAGTCTCAGACAAGGAGGGGGCTCGAGCAGTGCCGCCGGGAAATGCATAGGGGTTTCAGGCAGGGACTTCGTGGAGAATCGTACGATCCTACCAGAGATTGAAGCCTTACTAATGTTGTACTTTAGATTGAAAGTAACTATCTTTACACAATACGAAAACTAATAATCAAATGATTCAGGACACAATAAAAGATATCCTCCATGCGAATGGCGGATTTGACGCAGCTCCTGGTCTCAGCCGCAGCGGACTTACCAAACAGGAGCTCAGGTCCCTGGCGGATGAGGGTAACATCGAAGCTGCGATTCTTCTGCTCATCGGACTTAAGTCCCCTTCCTACAAGTTCTGGGAAGAGGATTTCGAAGACGAGGACACACACGAAATGGTCAAGATCGACCGTTGTATGCCCCTGGAAGGTACGATGTTCGAAGAGGACCCGGGAGAGGTTGCGGACTTGACATCTGTCGTTCTGAAAGATCTAGCCAATCAGAGCGATGAAGAGTTGAAAGTCTGGCAGAATGCTCTTAGTGGCGTTATCAATGTCACACCCATCATTGAAAAACTGGTCGATGCCGGCGATGTTGATGCAATGTGGCTCTTGGGAGACCGCTATGCCTATGCAGAACCCATGGACAAGGAGAATGCCCTCAAATATTACGACATGGCCCTGGCGGCCGATGGAGACCGTGAGAGATATGACCAGGCGATGGAATGGCTGAATTACTCGCCGCTCGAGCATCCCGAAGACCTTGCCGAGGACTTCGATCCGCGGGAGGCTGTCATCATGATCTCCGGCCATCCTCTCTATATGGACCAGATTGAGTATATGTTCGAGGACTTGACAAAATCCCATGGACTGCCCTATCTCGAAACCGATTATGCCATTCCGCTGAAGTTCGTTTTCGAGGCCATCGGTGTAGATTGGGTCGATAATACTGGCAATTTGATCCGTTATACTCGACATAGTGAGCCGGTCCTCACGCTTGATCTTGAGTGTAATCCCAAAGTGGACGAAGCCCTCGTGGAAGCCTTCCAGAAAGCTTATCCCTTGCTTACAGTTGAAGTCGTAGATAATTCTCCTGGCGAATGAAAAACCTTTCCAAATCCCGCTATACCCTCTTCCGGCAGTGCTCCAAGGCGCTGTGGCTGAGGATTTACAAGCCTGAGGTCGCAACGGAAGACAAAGCCCTGGAAGCGCGTTTCGCCGAAGGCAATGTCATCGGCGACCTTGCCATGGACTATCTTGGCCCCCATGAAGAGGTGACGGCCCATACACCCGACGGCGGTCTGGACCTCTCCGAGATGTGCCGCCGTACCCGGGTCTGTATGGCCAGGGGCGTTGAAAATATAGCCGAGGCCTCTTTCTCATGGGACGGAAACTACTGCGCCGTTGACATCCTGCACAAGACTTCCGGCGGCTGGGCCATCTATGAGGTCAAGAGCTCTTCGGGTACGGTCGACCAACCCGATGATGACCCGGAATACGTCAAGTACGCCCGTGACATAGCTTATCAGAAATATGTCCTTGAACAGTGCGGAGTCAAGGTGACGGGCACTTATCTGGTGCGCATAGACAAGGAATACGTCCGTGGTGACCAGTTGGACATTAAGGGCCTTTTTTACACTGCTGACTTGGCTGAACTGGTTCAGCTGGAGTACCAGGTAGTTCCGCAGATGATCGCTGCCGCGAAGCGCACGCTCGCCGGACCGGAGCCGGTCATCGACCTGGGGCTTCATTGCCACGATCCTTATAATTGCGCCTTCTGGGATTACTGCACCAGGGATCTGCCCAAGCCGTCGGTCTTCAATGTCTATGGCGGCAAGGGCCGCGGCGGTTTTACTTTCAGCAAGAAGCTGGATCACTACAAGAACGGAATCATCACGTTCGAAGACCTGCGAAACGAAGATATCGGTCCCATCCAGAACATGCAGATCGAGTGTATGCTGAACGACTGCGACCATATCAATCCTGCGGGCATCAAGGATTTCCTAGACAGATTGACCTATCCGCTGTATTTCCTGGACTTCGAGACGCAGCAGGATGCGGTCCCTCAGTATCCGGGTACGACTCCCTATCAGCAGGTCCCCTTCCAATACTCGCTGCATATCATCGAGTATGAAGGCGGTCCTCTTCTGCACAAGGAGTTCCTGGGCATCAGCGGCCAGGACCCCCGGAGGGACATTGCCGAAGCCCTCTGCAGGGATATCCCGAAGGATGTCTGCACGCTGGCCTACAACAAGATGTTCGAATGCGGGCGCCTGCGGGAACTGGCCAATTCCTTCCCGGACCTGGCGGACCACCTCCGCAATATCGCCGACAACATTCAGGACCTCATCGACCCGTTCCGTGCCGGCAACTACTACGTCCCCGCCATGGGAGGCTCCTTCAGCATCAAGAGCGTCCTGCCGGCCCTGTTCCCGGGCGATCCGCAGCTGGACTACCATGCCCTCAGCGGCCTCTGCCAGAACGGTGGCGATGCGATGAGCCTATTTCCGTCCATCGCAAACATGTCTCCTGAAGAAGCCTCCGAAGCCCGCGAAGCCCTGCTCCGCTCCTGCGAACTCGACACCCTCGCGATGGTGAAGGTGGGGGAGAAGTTGAAAGATTGTGTCTAATTTCCATTTCACGCCATGAAAGAGAACAATTCCAATGATTGTCTTGATTTACAAGAACTTGAA
>JAFZTP010000060.1 GCA_017618815.1 Bacteroidales bacterium
GGACTGACTTCAAGCAGATTTCCGCAGCCATCATCCATTATGTCAAAGGTGATCCGGACCGGTTTCTGTTTGAGCAGCTCATGCATCTGGCAGACACTGAACCGATACGGGAGTATTTGGTGACGCATAAGTCGGGCGTCCTTCCGTCCAAGGTTCGGGAGGTCGCTGATGCTACCGAGAAGCTGATAGAGTTCGGTAACGAAATGTTCCGTAAGGGTTCTGATGGATACGAGAGCCTTGTCCCCTTCTTCTCTAATCCTCAGGCGAAGGAATTGCTTGACAGGGCCGTAACGGCGGAGCTCCTGCAGGAAGACTACAAGCCAGCTCCGACTACGACCCGTTTCCAGCTGAAACTCATTGCTATCGCCATCAACAGCATCATGAACTTCCCCCATAGGGACAAATGGTGCCATTTCAATGAGCTTTGGGGTGAGGATGTTAACAGGTGCCTGATTCCGCTGACGAAAGGCGTAGCCATCAACCAGGTGGTCCGCCTGTATCCGGAAATTCCGCTTTGGGAGAAGGTCGTACCGGAGGAGAAGGCCCGGACCATCCAGACGGAGTTGAGCGAGGCGCAGGTCAGGGCCCTGTTCAGCGGCCTGATGAAGAAAGGGTACCTGCCCCATCATACCTCCATCCAGAGTTTCCTGTCCATCTTCGGGATGGGCACTGCCCCGTTCACCACGATCAACTGGATCGACCGCGGGCAGAATTCCCTAATCTACTTTGCGAAGGAGGCATTCGGGGAGAATAACCCCGACCTTCTTCTCAAGATCTGCGAGTGCTTCACCTGTAAGGGAAAGGAGATCAGCTACAACACCCTCAAATCGAGAAGCAGCTATGTCCATCGGAACAAAGCCAAGTTTGATTTCGTTCCGGTGATTGACAAAATCATTGCCAGGGCAAGGCAAAAATAAGAGTATAATGTACTGCGGCAACACTTTAGATAATGCTAGGGTAATGCCTATTATTCATCATATTAATAAAAATAGAAATGGAAAACAAAGACTTTTTCATCTCTCTTTTTATGTGGTACAAATACTCATACTAAAAGAGACGCCTACGTTGGCGATGAGGGCTTATTCCAACTCTGGACGGAAGCCCTGACCATGTTCAAGACGGCGGTTATGGAGCACGGCTTCATATACGACCGTTTCAGTGAAGACTTCATCAATTCTCACACATTCCACGACGCAGCCGATGCCGACAGCCGGAACGACCACTTGGTCAATCTGGGACGCATCGGCTCTCTTCTTTTGACCCGGAAAGATCTCGTAAGGAAGTACAGCGACTTGGACTTGACGGATGAGCAGTTCCTCTCATGTATGAGGGAATTCATGCTGGAGGCCATGAGGAAGAAATCACGTGCTCTCAATTTTGAATGTGAGCTCTCTACGAGCTCCTTGAAGACCATCATGCAGGCGGCGAATGACATCCCTCTCTTCAAGAGTGATGTTTCATTGAGTGATATGAGACGTTTGTTCAACAAGAGCAGGCAGAACTATAAAGATCCTCTGATTGCGAATAACAACGAAGTGCTCGCCTATTTCTTCAGTATGCTCAATTTCCACGGGATTATATGCAACAAGTACCAGTCGGTCATAGCGAACAATCATTTGGTGTTGAGTTCTTCCGGGCGACGTTATCTTACTCAACCGGATATCTCTTCTGCTCTCAGAAACATAACTTCTACGGATAATCCGATCATGCGTAAAATCGACAAATGGGTTGTTCTCATCAAGTCCACGACCTTCAATCCTTTATAGCTTTTATACTTTAGAGGTAACTTTAGAATAGAGTCCGGTATCAAGCGTAAAAGTTTGATAATCAATACTTTGAAAATATCTTTGCCCTCCGAAAGCGCTACCGCTACGGAGGGCTTTCCTATTAAGATTATCAAAGGTCAACGCTTATGGAATTCAGCAAGACGGACATTTTGAGACTCATCGAGAGGGCCAGCGCCATCCCGGAGCTACTAAGCCGCAGGGAGGAGATTGAAACCCTTGTGGCGCGGTTCAAGGAGGTGGAGGCTTATTTGGAGCGGTTCCAGTCTCTGGAGGAACTGATCACCCATCTTAAGTGGCTGGAAGACCAGCTGTACATGTGTAAGACATATATGTCCACGGATGACGCATCAAAGTACCTCTCCCTAAGTGTGTACACCATGAGGGAGGTCATCAAGAGACGTGAGATACCCTATTACACCCCTCCAGGAAAAGGTTACTGCTTACTTAGGGATGATCTGGACGCCTGGATGGAGACCTTCAGGGTCGAAAAGCTCTCGGAGGCGGATGAAGCCGAGGAGAGGAACCGTCGTGCAGAAGAGGCTGCCCGAAGCAAAGGTTGGAGATATGAGAAACAAGGTTGACAGACGGGATTTGTCTCAGCTCCGGAACCAGGTGGATCTCCTTACCCTCCGCCTGGATGACCTGAAGACGTGTGATCCGGGGACCATCCGCCAGATGCAGTCCCGGATAAGCAAGATCGAGGATGCGCTTTGCGGGACGAAGCCAATCCTTTCCACGGCGGAGACGGCTGCTTTTCTTGGTGTTTCAAGAGGGAAGGTCTACCTGCTTGTGAAGAAGGCCGGACTCCCCCATTTCCGGACATCAAGAAGGCTGTTTTTCGATCGTAACAAGCTGATTGAATGGGTTATGAACAATATCAAGCAATAGCATCATGGATACAAGTATCACAACAGAGAACTTCCATCAGGTCTGGGAAACTATCCTGATCAGGGCGACCGACAAGTACACGATGCCGCCGGAAGTAATCCAGGTGAACAACTCAACGATAAGCACGCTTGGGAACTTCAGCGCTTCCACCGGCAAGGGCAAGTCGAAGAAAACCTTCAACGTCTGCGCCATCGTAGCTTCTGCCCTCACGGGTAAGAAGGTCCTCAATTATGAGGCTCACTTCCCCGACGGAAAGAACAGGGTCCTGTACTTCGATACGGAGCAAAGTTCCTATCATTGCCACAAGGTTTTGGAGCGCATCAACCGTCTGGCCGGATATCCGGCCGAGATGGATCTGAGCCTGATCGAGTTCGTCATGCTAAGGGAATACAACCCTATTGACCGGCGCCAGATTATCGAGCTGGCGCTGGCCGAGAGACCGGAAGTTGGGCTCGTAATTATTGATGGCCTGCGGGATCTTCTCTTTGATATCAATTCTTCAACTGAGGCCGCGGAAGTAATTGGACTTCTGATGAGATGGTCGAGTCATTATAATCTTCATATCCATACCGTTCTACACTTGAACAAAGCCGATGACAATGTCCGTGGTCACATCGGGACGGAACTCAACCACAAGGCGGAAACCATCCTCCAGATCACCAGGAACGAAGCCGACGGAAAGGTAAGCGAGGTCCACGCGTCGCTTATCCGAGACCGCGACTTCCCTCCATTTGCCTTCCAGATCAATGAGGAAGGATTGCCCGAGATCGTCGAAGGGTTCGATTCTAAACCAAGGAGCAAAAGAGCTGTTTTCGATTACGAGATCATGGCAGAGGAACTGCATCGCCGGGCGCTTGAGGTGGCTTTCGACGCAATCACCGTTCCTATTCTCTATACACCCCTTCTCGGACGTCTCGGTATCGGCTATGCCAGTATAGGGTTCGAGCGTTCCCGCAACATCATCGTCAACCTCCTGAAGTTCCTTATCAAGAACGAAATGATAAAGAAGGAGGGAAAAGGTTATGTCTTCAACAGGGACTTTCACTACATCCCGCTCATCGACAGATGAACTTGTCCAGTTTAGTTGGGTGGGCATATAGGAATCGGACCTACTATACTGTCTCGTCATCAACACTCTCTGCCAGTCCAGTGCAGTCACGTGCATATAAGCATTATACAACTAAACTGCCTATTTAAGTGTCATGCTATAACAAACTGTATATTATGAAAGTCGAGAAAATGAGATTGATATCGATTGTCGAGTTGCTCGCCCACCTTGGGATAGAGCCGGTCTACCGCTCTGCCGGTGGGTCTCAGTGGATGTACCACTCCCCTCTGCGTCCTGACAACAACGCCTCTTTCTCCGTTTCGGTGCGGAAAAATCTTTGGCATGACTACGGTACTGACCAGGGCGGCAACGTCATCGACCTCGCTATCGCGCTGAACGGCGGCTGCTCCTTTCACGAGGCTGCTCTCTGGCTGGTGGAACAATATAGGGCGTTCAAAGGGAAGTGTCTTGTCGATATTGGAGAATACGATGAGGGGTATAACCGCGAGACGGACATCAAGGTGCTGCCTCTGACGAGCTACTATCTCCGGGAATATATGTCATCGAGAGCAATCCCCGATGAGATAGCCCAACGCTACTGCAAGGAGATCCACTACTGGGTCCAGGGCCGCCAATACTATTCCGTTTGCTTCCCTAATATTCTTGGTGGTCTTGAGGTCAGGAACCGTTCCTTCAAGGGGTGCCAGGGCACAAAGGGGCCCAGCATAATCCCTCTTTCAAAGGAGAGGAGGACTGACTATTGCTGCGTGTTCGAAGGTTTCTTCGATTTCCTCTCATACAAGACGCTGGAGATGAAGGGTGACAAGGAGGTCACTCAGCCCTTCCCCTGCGACTGTATCGTCCTGAATTCGACGAGCATGGTCCAGAAGACATATCCGTTCATAGATGTCTATTCCAAGGCCTTCTGCTACCTGGATAATGATGACGCCGGTTGGGAGGCTTTCGGGAAGCTTGAGGAACTGATGCCGGGTAAGGTGGAATCCTGTTCTTCGAGGTATAGCTCATATAATGATGTGAATGACTATCTGAAGAAGAGGGTAAGGTTTCTTTGATTATTATCGTAAAACAGATAATGTCATGATTGATTATCAGTTATTCAATACGCTTGAAGATCGTATTCGTCCTGTTTTATTTCAGAAGAACTATCATTATCATCTTTTCTGCAAGAGCGGAACTATGTCATTCATCCGAACCGGGAAGACGCATACTATGCGTTCGGGTGATTTCCTCGTATGGCAGACAACGAGAACCCTCTCGGATTTCAATTACAGCAAGGATTTCGATGCGGACCTATTGCTTGTATCAAACCCTTTCCTAAGTAAGCTCAACCCGGAAAAAGATTGGGCTGCCATAGGCTATATGTTCATCAGGGCTAATCCGCTTATCCATTTGGATCTGGACGAGATGAAGATTCTTGCAACGGATATCAGGGAGTTCCGTCACCGCACAAGTGTCTCCAAGTCGGTCTTCAGAGAAGATCTTGCGGAGGAAATGGTAAAGGCTCTCGTATATGACATCTGGAATATCTATTCTCGAGAGATTGTAAGATGCGAGATTAATGATACCAAATCGGAGCATATACTCCGTTTCCTGATGCTGGCCCAGGAGTATACCCCTGAACAGCGTGACGTATCATGGTATGCCGAGAAGTTGGGAATAACGCCAAAGTATCTCACTGAGATCAGCAAGGATATTACCAACCGACCAGCTGGAGACTGGATAGACAATTTTGCCGCACAAGGCATTCAGAAGCTCTTGTCAGACCAACGGCTCACACTCTCTGACATTATTGAGCAATTGCATTTCTCACAACACCCGGCATTTACTCGCTATGTGAAGAGGGTACTTCATACAACCCCTAGCGCAATTCAACTAGCAGCACAACAAGTGGAATGTCCCCGGTTATTCCGATAAATTGGAATTCCCAGTTGGAATCCAAATAAAAGTAGTAAATATTTTTAGCATTTTCAATAACTCGCTCTAAATCAATTGTTTTACGAATGATTGATTTGGGGCGAAACAATAACAATCCATCGGTCTCATAGAGATCGATACATGAAAGACTCATAAAATCCTCGGTAAACAAACTTCCCAAAGCGGACATCTGAATCCAGTGCCGCAAGTATCTGCATTAGGTTACGGAGGTGGGAGGTACAAACTTTAGCTGAGCGGACTACAAAGCC
>JAFZTP010000061.1 GCA_017618815.1 Bacteroidales bacterium
CTGGAGACCGCGGGCCAGGTCGGCATCATTGTAAGTGTATCCCTTCTCCGTAATGGTGAATGAAATCATCTGCAGGCTCGGATTGCGGAAAATCTCCACGAGACGCTTCCAGTCAGCGAACTGATAGTCAGCCTTCAAGGCCTCGGTAACAGAAGCGATGACCTTCTTCTCGATGGTTCCGGTAGACTGGAGGCTCACCAGAAGCGAAAGATTGTTGTATGGAGCATAAGCCTTGTCAACAACTTCGAAATCGAAAGTCTCGGCGACAATCACTCCCCTGTCATATTTCCCTGTATTGAGGGCATCATTGAGGATGGCTGCAGGGAATGCGCGAAAAATGTTGCCGCCGCCGAAATGAACCCATGTAGGCTCCTTGGCCGTCTTCTCGCGGACAGCCTGGATATCAAACTTAGGAAGCTGGTAACCCTTGGCCTCCCACTCTGCGGGATTGAACTGCCCGCCCAGTATATCATTAAGTTTCATAATATGCTTTAAATCACTAATCAAAGAATCCTGGTTGCTTATATTCAATGCCAAGCTCACGGTCCACAGTAGCTATGATGCCCTGCACCTGACCCATTGCGAACATGCGTCCGAGAAGTGTGTAGCCGGCATTATGGCCATGGCTCTGCTCGTCGAAGATGCCGCCCGGAGCGTCGGTGAACGTGAGACCATGGTCCACGCGCATCGGGAGATTCGGATTCTCTTTCTCGAAAATGCGCACCAGCTCGATCAGGTCTGCGCGGCCGCCGAGATGGGACGCCTCGGTAAAGTCGCCGTTCGGGAATATATGACAGCTGCGGAGATGGACGAAATGAGTCCTGGATGCAAACTTCCTCGCAAGGTCGACGACGTTGTTGTATGCTCCAGCAGAAAGGGAACCTGCGCAGAAGGTCAGGCCGTTATGCTTGTTCGGAACGGCGTCGAGGAACCATTTGATGTCCTCCTCGGTGCGGACGATGCGCGGAAGTCCGAGGACCTCGATAGGCGGATCGTCAGGATGCACGCACATGTTCATGTCGCATTCGTCGCAGACCGGCATGATAGCTTCGAGGAAGTATTTCATGTTGGCGCGGAGCTGAGCCTTGTCGATGCCCTTGTAGAGATCGAGGAAGTCGCGGAACTTCTGGATCGGAGCCTCGTCGTTCTCGCTGAAGTTGCCGGACACGAAGCCCTGGGTCTTGATGATGATCGTCTCGACGAGCTGATGCTCCTTCTCCGGGGTCATGTTCCTGGCAAGTTCGTCGGCTTCTGCAAGGACGTTGCGGCCCTCGCCTACCCCGTCAGGGAAGCGGAACCGCGCCCATTCTTCCCGTGCACGCGCACGCTTCAGGATATAAATATCAAAGTATGCAAATTCTGCATAATTGAAATAGAGGTTTGTCGCGCCGTTAGGATTGCTGTGCTGCAGGTCCGTACGGGCCCAGTCGAGTACAGGCATGAAGTTGTAGCAGATGCAGTGGATGCCTTCTGCCGCAAGATTTCGCAGACTTTCCTTATAGACCTCGATCTGGTGGTCTCTGTCCGGACCGCCATATTTTATTGTTTCCACTACCGGAAGGGACTCGACCACGCTCCAGCGCATACCGTAGCTTTCGATATACTCGCGCAGGTCACGGATCTTCTCCCGTGTCCAGACCTCACCTAGTGGCACGTCGTGCAGGGCGGTGACGATACCCTCCACTCCGATTTGCCTTAGCTGGGCAAGAGTGATCTTATCCTTCTTGCCAAACCATCTCCATGTTTTTTCCATTGATCTATCGTTTCTTAGTTCTTGAATTTCATTCTATTTGAACAGTCTGTTCAGGGTAGCCTCATCCTGGCAGTCCTGATACTTGTCCACAAATTCCTTCGGGGTCATGCCGTAGTAGTCCCTGAACGAGCTGGAGAAGTACGAGTGCGTAGAGAATCCCACCCTGTATGCGACTTCGGAGATATTCACCTTGTCGTTGATCAGCAGGTACGCGGCCTGTTTGAGCCTGATCGAACGGATGAGCCCGCTCGGAGACTGCCCTATCGCTTCCTTCAGCTTTCTGTTCATATGGACTCGGCTCATGCCGATCTCGAGACTGAGGTCCTCGACGCCGAATTCCGGTTTGTCGATGTTCTTCTTGATCGCCTCGATGACCTTCTCGATGAGAGGCTTCGCCGAGCTGACCTTGAGCTCATCGTACTTGTAGGCCACTTCGTTGGAGAACTTGTTGCGCATGTTGTCCCTGTTGGAAATGGCATTCACGACAGCGCTCTTGAGTATGTCCATAGAAATCGGCTTGGTGAAGAATCGGTCCGCGCCGCAGTCAAGGCAGCGCTGCACGCTGGCCTCGTCGTTCTGGGACGTCAGGATGATCACCGGAATATGGTTCGTATCCGGATTGTGCTTGATCTTGGTACAGAGTTCCTCTCCGTCCATAGGCTCCATGAGCAGGTCAGTGATGACCACGTCCGGCACCGTAGTGGAGATCTCTCCCCATGCGGAACGGCCGTTGGCGTATGCCTGGACGTTGTATGTGCCCCGGAGTTCCATGCGCAGATAGTCGCGGAGCTCGTCGTCGTCGTCCACGATGATCACGGTCTTCTTGGACTTGACGGCCTTCTCGGCTTCCTCGGAGCTATGATAGCTGATATCCTCGGCGGTGTCCGTGAAGTCCTCTACATTCATCTGCTTGGTATATAGGTCTTTATGATGAGTCGTCAGACTAAGTTCCTCGTCCGTGAGGTGGTCTTTTCCGAGAGGCAGGAGAACCGTGAAGCAGACGCCGGTCTCGGTGTTGGAGGCGCTGATCTTGCCATGGTGCAGGTCGACCAGCATCTTGGCGAGGCTGAGGCCCACTCCTGAACCGCCTTTCGCGTCGAGCACGTCGGACTGGAAGAACCTTTCGAAGACTCTTTCGAGGTTCTTCTCGTCTATATGACTGCCGGAGTTCGTGATGCCGATGCGTACGAATTCTTCGATTCCTGCCTGCAGGGTGCCGTAATTATGCTCCGGCTTGGATACTATGACTTCTATCTTCCCGCCGTCAGGGGTGTACTTGAAGGCGTTGGAGATTATGTTGAATACGATCTTGTCGAAGTTGCCCTGGTCAACCCATGCGTTGAGCACGTCGCTGGACGTGTTGATGGTGTAATCGATGTTACGGGTGACTGCAAGGTTGTCGAACGAGTGCATGATCTCCTTTATGAAGTAGATTATGTCGGTCTCGAGGAAATGCATCTGCATCTGGCCGTCGTCGATCTTTCGTATGTCCATGAGCTGGTTGACGATACGCAGGATTCGCAGGGAGTTGCGGTACATCAGGTTGTAGAGCGCCTTCTGCTTAGGATCAGTCTCGGACTCACGCAGCTTCTTCAGCGGGGACATCACGAGGGTGAGCGGAGAACGGATCTCATGGGAGATGTTGGTGAACATCTGGAGCTTGAGGTCGCGGATTTCCGACTGCTCTTCTTCATGGCGGCGCTTGCGGCGGGCCATAACGTTGCGGTGCAGAAGGTAGCATCCGAAGACAAGCAGGGCAAGATAGAGCAGGTACGCCCAGAAGGTCTGGTACCATGGAGGGAGTATCCTTATCTTGATGCTGCGGGTCGAGAATTCATCTTCCTCGTCCTCGAGGTAGGCCCTTACCTGGAGTTCGTAGCGGCCGCTCGGGAGGTTGGTATATGTCGCGATCGGATTGCCCTGGGATGTATGGTGCCATTCCGGATCGTTGTGGTTGAGCTTGTACATGTACTGTACCTTCCTCGGGTTGGTGTATTCGAGCACTGCGAATCCGAGGGAGAAGGTGTTGGTACGATAAGGAAGGGTGATGCTGGTGGCCTCGGTGATGTGTTTGTCGAGGATGTTCTGCTCTGCGGTCGCATCGAACTCGATCTCCTTGTTCATGGCCGTCAGGTTGGTGAAGTAGAGCGGCGGGAGGTCATGGGCCTTCTGGTCGACCATCTTAGGGTAGAAGGCGGTGATGCCGTTGATGCCGCCGAAGTATATCTTGCCGTCGTCGTCGACGAACGAAGCTCCGTGGTGGAATTCGTTTTCCTGGAGGCCGTCGTAGGAGAAGTATCTGGTGAAGCGGCCCGAGGATGGGGTCAGACGCGAGAGACCGTATGACGTGGCTATCCAGATATTGCCGTCCGAACTCTCCTGGAGGGCGTTGACGACGTTGCTGGAGAGGCCTTCGGCTTCGGTATAGAGATGCAGGTCGCTCTTGGCGCGGTCGAAGTAGATGAGTCCTTCTCCGGTGCCGATCCACATGACTCCGCCCATGCCTTCGCAGAAGGAATAGACGCGGGCGCGCACTCCTGCAGGGCCGACATTGTAGCTGATGAGCTGGCCGACGGCGCTGTTGTAGCAGAGGAGGCCGTTGTATGTTCCTACCCAGAGCATGCCGTCGCTGTCCACGAAGAGGGAGCTGACCCATTTGTTCATGATCTCTGAGATGGTGCGTAGTACGCGGCCGTCATCCGGATTGATTATGCTGAAGCCGTTGCCGTGGGTGCCGACGTAGAGAATGTTGTTCTTGGAGTCGTATGCAAGGCTTTCCGTGCGGACAGAGCCGATGCTGGCCGTGTTGCCGACCTTGCGTATGTCGCCGCCACGCGGCTTGGAAAAAAGTCCGTCAAGGTATGTCGCAATCCAGATCGTCCCGCTGTTGTCGATTGCGAGGGACATGACCGAGTTGTTGGTGAGGGCTGAGTTGCCGGCGGTATAGCTGTATCTGCGGCCGTCCGGGGTGATCTGGACGAGGCCGCCGCCGTCAGTGCCGACCCAGAGGTCGCCGTTGGCAGGGTCGCGGATCACGGATGTCACGCAGGAGTTGCTGCCGCCATAGCGGGAATCAACGCCAGCGGAGATGTATTCGAAGCCGTACATGGACTTAGGAATGACCATGAGACCTGTCTGGAAGGCTCCGACCCAGATGTTGCCCTGGCCGTCCTCGAAGAGGGAATGGACCTTCCAGAAGGAGATGTCGTACGGTATGTTGGCGAGCTCGAGGTTGCGGCATGTGTCCTTCTCGAGGTCGTAGATGAGGATTCCGGTATTCTCGACGCCGATCAGGAAAGTGTGGTCCCCCGCCCTCTGGATGGAGCTGTTGCGGAGGAGGCACTGTACTCGGCATGTTGCGGCCTTGTGGTCGCGCGAGCGGCGGATCTTGCCGGTCTGGGAGTCGAATATGAGGATACCGTGATTGAATGTACCTATAATTATGTCGCCGGTGCTGGAATCTTCGGCGAAGTCCTGTCCGACTATCTCGTTGGATATACTTTCAAGGTCTGAGGGCCATGAGATGCCGGTTTCGCGTTCGCCGGTGCGGCCGTTCACCGCGAAGATACCGCTGACTTCAGAGGACATCCAGACCCTTCCGGATGAGTCCAGGAAGAGGTTGCTGATGAACGTGGTAGGAAGGTTGGCGGCAAGAGTGTTCCTCTTTTCAGTAACGAGTTTATGGGTCTTGGTGTCGATCACATAGACTCCGTGCTGGGAAGTGGCGACCCAGATTTCGGAGCCGGAGAATGTCGGCACTTCGATTATGCTTGATATATACTGGGATGAATTCTGGACCGAGAGATCTCCCAGGTCGAATTTCTTGAATGTATTGTAGTCAGGGTCGAAGATCTGGAGACCCGTGGAGGTGCCGGCCCAGAATACTCCGCGGCTGTCTTCCTTTATGGTCATGACAAGGTTGCTGGCGAGGGCGTCAGTCCTTGACGGGTCGTATCTGAACGTCGTGAAGTTGCGTCCATCGAACCGGGCGAGTCCGTTCTCGGTAGAAATCCAGATAAATCCTTTGCTGTCCTGTGTAATGTCGTTAATCTGTGTGTTAGGCAGGCCGTATTCGGAGGTATAAAGCCGGGCCATCTGTGCATTTCCGACAAAAGAGAGTGTCAAAAGTGACAGAATTGGGAATAGTTTCAAGTGTTTCATCTCCGCATTATTCAAGATCAATGTTACAAATTTAACAAAAACTTTCAGATTATGAAACCATTATACCAAAATAGTAACCATTGTTTTTCAACTGATGAAACATGCATAAAAAAGGGAGAGTCACGAAGGACTCTCCCAAGAAAAGGGTTTAGATTTTACTCTATTTTATGACTATTCTTCCTCTTCCTCGAGTTCTTTCGTTACGTAAGGAACGAGACGGAGGTTGTTCCAGTACATAATGAAGTTGTCATATTCATGGGCTGAGATACCGTCGCAATCATCATTGTAGAATGCGATCATACCCTGGCATGCATATTCACCGTTAGTTCCCTTGATGGTGTTCTTAAGGACGAAGCCATAAGTCTGACCAGCGAAGTTAGGGAAATCTGACAGAGGAATAGTAGCAGTCTGCCATTCGGTCATACCGTTCTTGTAAGCATCCGGATCTTTTGTCCATGGATGGAAGTTAGCCATCCACTTGATGCCGGCGTCAACGAAAGTAACTGCAATACGGCCGCTGTCCCATGGTCCAGGGATGAAGTAGTCGAACTGGATTGCAATATTCTCGCAAGCGGTAGCCGTTGTGAACAGGTCGCTGCCAATGCCGAGATAACCGGCCTCAGCCATTCCGAGAGCACGTCCCGAGCAGGCGTCGGAGTTGAAGCAGGCGCGGGCGATACAAGCACCACCATCTGCGCTGTGTTCACCATCGCTGAGAGCGAGGACAGGAACCTTAGAACCAGGATAGTCAGGCATAGACCTGAAGATTGCAGGGTTCTTAGGGCCGTCGCCTTCCGCAGGGAATACAGCAGGAACGTCAGGATAAGCCTCAGCATCCGGCATGTTTCCGGAAGTGTTGCTACCCCAAGCGTAGTAGCTGGTATTGGTAGCCTGCGGGTTCTTCTTGTAGAGTCCGTCGTCCTCTTCCTCATAGAACTTGCTGAGGAAGATGTTCTTTACTCTCCAGAAGAAGTTGGCAGAGACTGCGTCGCCGTTGTCGGTCTTGGCCATGATATAACCACCGTTGTAAGAGTCAGGGAAGGCCGGGGTCTTGAACTGGAAGCCCTTGCCCTTGGCATCCTCGTTGCGGATGTCGGAGGTCTCGGCTACCACCTCGTCGTTGTCGTTGTAGAACTCTACTTTGACGACACCCTTGAGGCTTCCACCCTTGACGGTAACCCATGAGCCTTCGTTAGGAAGGGTATGGCTTACGCTGGTGATTGAAGGTGCAGATCCCATGACACGGAACGGGAACACATAGTCCGGGTTGCCGTTTGATGAGATTATGATCTTGTCTCTGAATTCATCTGCGCAGTCGTCTCCGGTAGGAGTATCGACGTTCTTTGCGTCGTATGAAGGGATACGGAAGATCACGCTGGTCTCGGTAAGCATATTAGGATTGATATATGCAGGAGAACCATTGACCAATATCTTCTTTATTCCCTTGAAGTTCTTGCCTTCGAGACGGAGGTTAGTTCCGAGACGGGCTCCAACTTCAGGATCAAGTTCCTTGATAACCTTGGCGCTGTGCTGATAAACCTTTGACACCGTGATCGGGCCGTAGTTCTTGGTATCTATGCCATCATCATCGTGAACGCAGGCAGAGAAGCCAAGCGCAGCGATAGATACAAGAAGGAAAATGTATAAAAACTTCTTCATATTAATTCCGTTTATCGTTTATTCAAAATTGTAAGGGACTGGTTCTGCCTTCAGATTCTGGTTCTGAACAAGCTCAGACTCTGGATAAGGAAGAAGGAGACGGCTTGCGGACGGAGTTTCCTCGTCATTGCTTCCGACCTTCTTGATCTTGCCGTCGTCGTCGGTTTCCCACTCGAAGGTATTGGTTTCCCATTTATATGAATAAGAAGAGTTTCTGTTCTGCTTGCCCATATAGTTGAGCACCCAGTCCTGCTGATAGTAAGCCCTTCTTACGAAGTCCGGCCAAGTAATACCCTCGAGAGCAAGCTCGCAGCGACGCTCATTCCAGAGACCGTTGTCGCCGTCCATGGTGATTTCGCTTACAGGAGCGAGACCGGCACGTGCACGGATTGCGTTGAATACTTCGAGAGCTTTGGCATCTGAGGTAGAGGTTCCCTCGCCGATGCAGGCCTCGCAGTAATGGAGCATTACGTCAGCAAGCCTGAGAAGAGGGTTATGGAAGCATGAGTTCTGGTTGGTAGCAAGACCGCCAGTATCATCTGAGCAACCCACGACACCCTTCTTGATCCAAGACTTGATCTCGGTATAGGTATCCTTGGTAACCAGCTGGAAATCTCCGTTGTTGTCGTAAGAACCGGTACCTGTACCAACGAGGTAGCCGCCTTCGTCTGAACGGATATAATCATAGTAGCAACCTTCGGTGAAGTAAGTAGCTTTCAGACGGATAAGGTCGTTTCTCTTAGAGAAGAGCTCCACGAGTTCGCCGGAACCGTATGTAGCGTTACCCCATGCAGAACGTCCGCCCACTACGGTGCTGCTGAGAGCAAGGTATGAGTCAGAGAAGTTTGTTGAACCGTAGTCTGCGTTAGGAACCCACTGGAGAGCGAAGAGAGACTCTGAGTTATCGTTGTTCTGAACCTTGAAGAGATCCTCGTAATTAGGAACGAGGGATGCTCCGGAATTGTCGATAACATCGAGAGCGGCAGCCTTGGCAGCTGCATAGTACTCGGATGCGCTCTTACCGAGAGAACCGGTTTTTCCGTTTCCTCCACGTACGAAGGCAGCTGCAGTGTTGTAGAAACGTGCAAGCATTCCCTTTGCAGAATACTTGTTCAGCCTGCCGACAGCAGAGGACTTCTCTGGAAGGTTGGCTGCAGCAAATTCCATATCCCTGATAGCGAAGGCGATAACGTCCTCCGTAGGGTTGGTGCTCATTGCTGGATTCTCCAAGAATGGAGTAGTATCCTCAATGATAGGAACATTGCCCCAGCTCATTGCGAGATACCAGTATGCGAGACCTCTCATAAAACGGCACTCTCCCTTGCATTCATTGACGACAGACTCGCTGACGCCATTGAGGAGGGCAGTGTCGAGATTCTTGAGGACATTGTCACTCTGGACAACGATCACGAAGAGGCTGGCCCATGCAGAATAGAGGTTTGCAGTAGCCGTAGTCTCAGTGAGGTTCACATATGGATAAATATAGTCAGACCATGGGGCAAACACGTTGTTGGCGCGTCCATCCATGAAACCGAAGCTGAAGTTGTTGTTGAAGTCGAACCACACCACGCTGTAAAGCGGGCCGGTAGCAGCACGGCAATCACTTTCGTTGTGGAAGAACGCATCGATGGTCGGCTCTGACTCAGATTCAACTCCAAGCCAATTGTCGCAGGACGACATCGACAGCAGTGCTACGCCTATGCAGATTATGCTAAATATCTTTTTCATATTCTTCATCATGTTAAATTAGAAACCGATGTTGACACCGAAGGTGAAGATACGAGGAGAAGGATAACGTCCTGTATCAATACCGTTCATGAGGGCATCCTGACCATTGGTAGAATACTGGTCCATGGTCATACCGATTTCAGGATCGTAGCCACAGTACTTTGTGAATGTGTAGAGATTCTGGATGTTGAGAGAGAACCTCATTGAAGAAATCTTCATCTTCTCAAGAATCTTGGACGGCATCCTATAAGCGAGAGAGAGGTTCTGGATACGGATGTATGAAGCATCCTCTATATAGAGGGATGATACACGGTCGTTATCGTTGACGTCGCCAGCGCTCATACGTGGAACCCACTTGTTGGCGCTCTTGACATATACGTTCCAGATATCATCGTCGCTTCCGCTTTCCTTGATAAGTCCAATCTTGGCATAGTCAGCAGCCCTTGCGAACTTGTTGACACCAGAGTTAGGGTTATCCATAACGAGACGGAGCCAGTTCATGACCTTGTTACCATAAGAATAGGTAAGATAAACGTTGAGATCCCAGTTCTTCCATGTGAAGGTATTTCCGAGACCACCGGTAAACTTAGGAAGCGGACTTCCGAGGTTGACGCGGTCGTTTTCATCGATGACACCATTCTTGTCGACATCCTCGAAGAGCCAGTCACCTACCCATACGCCGGTATCCTTGTTGATAGTCGTGGTAGGAAGGGCGACCTTGATGTTGCCTTCTGCGTCATAGATGTCATTGGCATCCATGATACGGCCGATAACATTATATCCGTAGAAATCACCGACTGAAGATCCGACAACAGTTCTGGTCACTACGTTATTGGTACCACTCACCTGATATGTCCTGTCGATGGTTGCATCGTCCCTATTGAGTCCGAGAACCTTATTCTTGTTGAATGAGAATACGAGGTTGCTGGTCCAGCTGAAGTCCTTCTTGCTGATATTGATGGTATTGAGTGTGAAATCAAATCCCTTGTTAGAGAGGGAGCCCATGTTCACGTAAGGAGCAGCAGCGGCACCCTGGCCGGCTGTACCCATTGTAGCAGGGAAAACAGCCTGCATGAGAAGCTTGTTTGTCGTCTTGGAATATACATCCAATACAAGGTTGATCCTCTCATTGAACATACCAAGGTCGATACCTGCATTATATGAGTTGGTACCCTCCCAGGTAAGGTCTGGATTAGGAATACGGCTAGGAAGGAAACCGTTGCCCCAGACTGCAGTAGGATATGCCCTTAAGGCAGCCTGCCATGACATGGCCGGAACATTCTGGTTACCTACTCTACCGTAACCGAAACGGAGTTTGAGGTTATCGATCGAATGAATGTTATTCTTGAAGAAAGGTTCCTCAGACACACGCCATGCAACTGCAGTAGAAGGGAAGAAACCCCACCTGTGTCCATGAGCGAAGTTGGAAGATCCATCCTCACGGACAGTCATCGTAATGAGATATCTGTCCTTGAATGAGTAGAATACACGACCGAAGAATGAAAGGAGCTTATTGTCTCCACTGAGACCGTCAGTACTACTGGTAGTCTGGTCTCCATTGTGCATGTCATGATGGAAATCATCACCACCGAGACGTCGGCCGCTGAGATACTCCCAGTGTGAAGCAGACATTTCATGTCCGACCATAGCGTTTATGGCATGGTCTCCGATTGTCTTCTCATAAGTCAGCACATTGTGCCATGCATAATACATAGACCAGTTCTTCTGCTCATTACGAGAGTTTTCGCCGTTATAGATGGCACCGAACTTATATGTAGGAGTGAACCTGTAAGAATTGGTCATATTGATGTCAGCAGAGACGTCAGTCTTGAAGCTGAGACCGTCAAGAAGAATGAAATTCAAGTAGAAGTTACCACGCACGCCGCTCTTCTTGTTATGGTTTTCAAGAAGATTCGCAAGACCGATAGGGTTACTCTGGGTAAAGTTGGAGTCCTGAGGACCGTCATAGCCTCCGTCGATGCTTCTTGCAGAAACAGCAGGAGACTGCTTGAGGGCAACCTGGATAAGACCTTCGTCGCTACCGGCGAGGGAGTTGATGTTCTGCTTGGAGAAAGTACCTGAAAGGCTTGCTCCGAGCTTGAGCCAAGGACGGGCGTTGACATCGGTATTGAGACGCATGGTGTAGCGTTCGAAACCAGAGCCGTAAGCAATACCATCCTGATTGAGATAACCACCTGAGAAAGCGTATGTGGCATTCTCGGTACCACCTGAAACAGAAAGGTTGTACTGCTGCATCATTGCAGGACGGAAGAGTTCCCTCTGCCAGTCAGTACCGGCAGGGAGCACTGAAGGATCCGCATAATCGTCAATCTTAGGAGCATTACGTAGTTCCGCATAAGTATTATAGTGCTCTGCATACTGAGGAAGGTCCATAAGCTCAAGATACTTGGCCATAGTCTGGACACCGACCTGTACGTCAAGGTTGACGTTGGTCAAACCAGCCTTACCGCGCTTGGTGGTAATGAGAATAACACCATTAGCACCCTGGGCACCGTAGATTGCCGTAGCAGAAGCATCCTTAAGGATATCCATCGTCTCGATATCGTTAGGGTTGATCGAAGACAATGCATTATCCGTGCTGGTTCCGGTCTTGGAGTCAATTACAACACCGTCGATGACCACGATAGGCTCACTACTGAGGTTGATGGAGTTGACACCACGGATACGGATTGAAGCACCACCGCCAGGAAGACCTGAGTTCTGAGTCATCTGCACACCGGCAGCGCGGCCCTGGAGAACCTGGTCAGCGGAAGTAGGGATAGAACGGGATATAGCGTCGGAGCCTACGGAAGCGACTGATCCGGTAAGGTCACGCTTCTTGATGGTTCCATAACCGATAGCCACGGCCTCATCGAGGACAGTAGCATCATCTGGCATTGTAACATTGATGACCCCTCTTGTCCCGACGGTCTCCCGTACGTCCTGATATCCGAGACAGCTGAAGAGAAGGATCTCGTTTTCACCTGCAGAGATGGTATAATAACCGGTCACGTCGGTCTGGGTAGCATTGTTGGTACCCTCGACAACGACGACGGCTCCGATTATAGGCTCGCCGCTGGAATCAGTGACGGCACCCTTTACAGCATGTCTGGTCTGCGCGCCGGCGACAACCGGGAGGACCAGCAGCATAGCTGCGCCAAGCCATCTCCAAAAGAGTTTTGACATTTTTCTCATAGAAGAATTCTTTAGTTGAATAATACTTTGATTTTCATGTCGGGAAACAAATCAATCAACGTTATTAATTCATGGTTTTCACCGATACAAAGGTCGCGATTCATTCACAATTAGTTTTGCCCGATAGAAACAACTGCTGACGGATTTGAAACAATTACTCAAATTTTGATACAAATTCTATAACTTTTGATAAAAACGTTTAAGATGTTACCGTTTCAACACAAAATGTTGCAAAAATTCCGCGAATGTCTCAAATCTGAAAGACTATGAACGTTTTGAATACATAGCCTTGTCAGAATGTTACTAATTTTGCATCGTACATTTATGTCATCGGGAAACACATAAATCAACACAAAAACAAATTTAGAAACCAAACGTATGAAGAAGTTATTGACACTTATTCTTATGGCGATGACAGTTGTAGGAGTATGGTCTTGCGAGCAGGGTGACGAGTACGAGGTGTTTGAAAAACCTACCGACGTCGTCAATCCGAATCCTCCGGCACCTCCGGTAGATTTCACCAAGACAACTCTCAGGGCGCTTGCCGACCAGGTAGGCTTGAAACTGGGTGTCGCCATGACCTATAACGAGTATCGTCAGAATGACTCAGTCGCAGTCCTTCTCCAGAGGGATTTCAACTCAGTCACTTTTGGCAATGAGATGAAGCATGATGCTATCGTCGGCGCTAACGGAAAGCTCCGTTTCAATACCGCTGACGAGATGGTCGCTTATGCTCAGGCCGCAGGAGTGGAACTCTTCGGACATAATCTCGGATGGCATTCTCAGCAGCAGACCGACTACCTGAGCAAGGTGATCGAGAAAGCTGCCGCTGACAACAGTGCTTCTCTCCTGCAGGACAACTGGAACTTTGAAGCAGGATCTCTTGACGGATATACCGTTTCCGGCTTCGAGCTCACAGAGTCATACTATGAGGTCTTCGCAGGCAAATATGCCGCAAAGGCCGGCGAGAATGCTAGTCTGGCATTCAATGTAAATGTTGAAAAAGGCAAGCCTTATATCCTTTCTTTCTGGGCCATGGGCGAAGCCGAGGGCGCTTCTGTCAAAGCCGCCTTCGGAAACCAGAACGCCGAGTCCGCAGTCAGCGCGACATGGGCCAAGTATTCAGTCACTTTCAAGGCAAAGGCTGACGGCGCTACGGATGTCACCCTTTCACCAACTGCTGGCGTGAGCATCGACAACATCCGCGTCATCGAGACCGTCGAGGAAGAGGAGGAGAAGGCTGACAGCTATATCAATCCATACGCTCTCGGCAAAGGTGTAGATTTCGAGAACTGCGCTGTCGGAGGCGATATCTCTGCTTCCGGTTTCTCAGTGCTGAACGGCGCCGACCTTGTCTCAATAACCGACGAGATCGCCAACAGCGGCACCTATTCCCTCAAGCTTGACAATGGCGCTGGAGCAGTATCCAACGCATGGGATATCCAGGCGCTCAGCCCTGTTTACGAAGTGGTTCCGGGCAAGACTTATCGTATCGCATGGTACGGAAGGGCTAACGGCGACGCAAACATCCAGATCGATATCCGCCTTGCCAGCGGCACTCAGTACAAGAACTCCGCATGGGGACAGTATGAGCCGATGTCTTCCGACAAGTGGACATATCAGTACCTTGACGTGACCACGGAAGAAGGTGACACAGAGCTTTCTGTTGCTTTCTACGGCGGTACCGAGGCTGCAACCTATTATATCGATGACTTCCAGGTATTCGAGGCAGTACTCGAAGGAGACTATACCAATTATATAGAAAAGACAAACATGCTCGTGGGCGCTGACTTCGAAGATGCGACCGCATGGGGTGTCTGGAACGGAAGCGACTATGCTGAGTTCATTCTCCGCAACGAGCCTGAGGTCGGCGCCAACAAGGACAATGTCCACAGTGCGCTCCGCGCCCTCAAGGTCAACAATATCGGTACCGGCTATACCGGTGGTGATTCTTGGCATATCCAGGTAGCAGCCAACAACAAGATGGAAGTTGAAGCCGGCAAATCCTACAGGGTAGCGATGTGGGTCAAGTCTCCGGACGGAGCCACCACTATCCAGTACCACCTCACTCCTGACTCAGGAGACACCATGTACAGGCAGATTCAGGGCATCACCGACAGCTGGACCTATATCTACAATGATATAGTCATTCCAGACGGAGCTGCTGAGGTTCAGCTTGTGCTCGACTGCGCATACGACGAGGCTACCTATTATATCGATGACGTTCAGTTCTTCCCTACCCCTATCGAGTCATACATTGACCCTAAGGCTCTTGCAGGAAGCACAGACTTCGATTCTGGCGCTGACATCTCAGCTTCAGGCTTCTCAGTGCTGAACGGAGCAGATTATGTTTCTATCACTACAGAGCTTGCCCACAGCGGCAGCAACAGCCTTAAGCTTGACAACGGCGAAGGCGCAGTATCGAATGCTTGGGACATCCAGGCGCTCAGCCCGACCTTCGAGGTTGAGCCGGGCAAGACCTACCGTATTGCATGGTACGGAAGGGCCAGCGTGGACGCAAACATCCAGATAGACATCCGTCTCGCCAGCGGTACCCAGTACAAGAACTCCGCATGGGGTCAGTATGATCCTATGGTTGCTGATGCCTGGACATACCAGTACCTCGATGTAACTCCTGAGGAAGGTGACGACGCTCTCTCTGTCGCATTCTATGGAGGCACCGAGGCTGCCGTCTACTATATCGATGACTTCCAGGTATTCCCTGTAGAGGCCGCCCAGGGCGTCGCTCCTGCCAAGAGAGGATACGGCAAGTATCGCTCTGCCGCATGGAAGCGTCCTGCTCCTGCAAAGGCCGTACGTCGTGCAGCCGCCCTCGAATCCGGCGACAAGCTTGACGGCGAACTCGTGGACGATGCTATCGGCTACGCCTACAAGAGCTGGGTTTACGCTATGGTCGAGCACTTCGACGTATATGCATGGGATGTAATCAACGAGACCTTCACCGACGGCGGCACCGGCGGATTCCGCGGAGCTAACGACAGCGGACTTCAGGGCGACCACAAGTTCCACTGGGGTACCTACTTCGGCGGTCAGAAAGAGTACGTCGACATGGCATTCGAATATGCAAAGGATGCTCTCGCCAAATATGGCAAGGAGGCTGTCCTCTACATCAACGATTACAACCTTGAGATCGACAACTCTAAGCTCAACGCTCTCTGCGAATATGCAAAGAACAATGAGAACGTTACCGGCGTAGGCACTCAGATGCACCTTGACATGGCTACCGAAGGCCTTGAGGGCAAGATCGAGAACATGCTCAACGCTCTCGTCGAGACTGGCAAGCTGGTACGTATCTCCGAGCTTGACATCAAGAGCACCGACGAGAAGGCTCAGGCCGAACTCTACAAATATGTATTCCAGAAATACATGGAGATCGTTCCTGCAGCACAGCGCGGCGGCATCACCATCTGGGGCTTCAACGACAAGGATTCCTGGGTTGGGGAAAGCAACGCACCTCTCCTGTGGAAGGGTAACAAATATGAGAAGAAGGCTGCTTACGAAGCTATCTACGTATATCTTTGCGAGCTTGCCGGAGTTGACCCTTACCAGGTTGTAGAAGACTAAATAAATCAAGGGAGCCCGGCCAAGGGGGCCGGGCCCCTTTTTAATTAATTAAATTATATGTATTCATTAGGAATTGACGTAGGATCATCATCGGTGAAGGTTTCCCTTCTCGATATTGAAGCAGGAGTCTGTCTGGCATCATCTACCAATCCGAAGGTCGAGATGCCTATCTCGGCACCGAAGAAAGGTTTTGCCGAGCAGGATCCTGAGATGTGGTGGAAATATATCTGCGAAGGAATAAAAGATATCGCAGGCAAATGCAGCATGAGCAAGGTCGCGTCTATCGGTATCACATACCAGATGCACGGCCTCGTAGCGGTAGACAAGGACATCAAGCCTCTCCGCGACGCCATAATCTGGTGCGACTCACGTGCCGTGGGCCTGGGCGCAGAAGCCCTCCTGGGCATAGGATATGACAAGTGCATGAGCCACCTGCTCAATTCCCCTGGCAATTTCACTGCCTCCAAACTCGCTTGGGTCAAGCGCAACCAGCCTGAGATCTATGCAAAGATCTACAAGTTCATGCTTCCTGGCGACTACGTGGCTTACAAGCTTTCAGGAAAGGTCGCTACGACCGAGACAGGCCTTTCCGAGCAGATTCTCTGGGACTTCAAGGAGTCTCGCCGCGCCGACTTCGTCGCTGAATATTTCGGCATCGATCCGGCCCTTGTTCCTGAGATCGCTCCTTCGATTGGAGTGGCCGCAAAGACAAATGCAGCGACCGCCGCTCTTCTCGGCATCCCGGAAGGAACTCCTATCTCCTACCGTGCAGGCGACCAGCCAAACAACGCATTCTCCCTCAACGTTCTCCGTCCTGGCGAGATTGCAGCGACCGGCGGCACCAGCGGCGTAGTATATGGAGTGACCGAAGTTCCGAAGGCAGATTCAGCCTCTCGCGTCAACACCTTCCTCCACGTCAACAACAAGGCTGATGCACCTCGTCTTGGCGTTCTCCTCTGCATCAACGGTACTGGAATCCTCAACTCATGGATCCACAGAAATGTAACACCTAATCTCAGCTACGCCCAGATGAATGATCTCGCCATGACAGCGCCTGTCGGCTGCGACGGTCTGACCATCCTTCCATTCGGAAACGGAGCTGAAAGAGTGCTCGAGAATCACAATATCGGCGCACGTATGTGCGGCATAGACCTTGTACGACATTCTCAGGCACATATCCTCAGGGCGACACAGGAAGGAATCGCCTTCTCATTCAGGTACGGAATCGATATCATGAAGAATCTCGGCCTGAAGCCTGACGTAATCAGGGCCGGAAAAGCAAACCTTTTCCTGAGCCCGCTGTTCCGCAGCACGCTTGCAACTCTCTGCGATTCACGCATCGAGCTGTTCGATACTGACGGAGCTCTCGGAGCCGCACGAGGCGCCGCCCTCGGTGCCGGCTTCTACAAGACTGCCGAAGAGGCCTTCGCTTCCCTGAAGAAAGTGGATGAGATTGCCCCTGAAGCATCTTGGAAATCACCTCTTGAAGAGGCATACGCAAAATGGAAAGACACGATTTAACAATAATCATTTAAACATAATATCAAAATGGCAAACAAAGCATATTTCCCGGAGATCGGCAAGATCGCATTTGAAGGAAAGGAATCTAAGAACCCGATGGCATTCCACTACTACAATCCTGAGCAGGTGGTTGCCGGAAAGAAGATGAAAGACTGGTTCAAGTTCGCTATGGCATGGTGGCACACCCTCTGCGCTGAAGGCGGCGACCAGTTCGGCCCTGGCACCAAGAAATTCCCTTGGAACACAGGCGCCACCGCTCTCGAGAGAGCTAAGAACAAGATGGACGCAGGTTTCGAAATCATGCAGAAACTCGGCATCGAATACTACTGCTTCCACGACATCGACCTCATCGACGAGGCTGACACCATCGAGGAATACGAGGCCAACATGAAGGCTATCACAGCATATGCAAAGGAGAAAATGGCCGCTACTGGCATCAAGCTCCTCTGGGGTACTGCCAACGTGTTCGGCAACAAGAGATACATGAACGGCGCTTCTACCAACCCTGATTTCAACGTAGCTGCACGCGCAATGGTTCAGATCAAGAACGCCATCGACGCAACCATCGCTCTCGGCGGTGACTGCTACGTATTCTGGGGCGGCCGCGAGGGTTACATGAGCCTTCTCAACACCGACATGAAGAGGGAGAAAGAGCATATGGCAACCATGCTTACCATGGCACGCGACTATGCTCGTTCAAAGGGCTTCAAGGGTACCTTCCTTATCGAGCCTAAGCCAATGGAGCCGATGAAGCATCAGTACGATGTCGATACCGAGACTGTCGTAGGTTTCCTCCGCGCCCATGGTCTTGACAAGGACTTCAAGGTCAACATCGAGGTTAACCACGCCACTCTCGCAGGCCACACCTTCGAGCATGAGCTTCAGTGCGCCGTTGACGCAGGCATGCTCGGAAGCATCGACGCCAACCGTGGTGACTACCAGAACGGCTGGGATACCGACCAGTTCCCTATCGACCTCTATGAGCTCGTCCAGGCCATGATGGTTATCATCAAGGGCGGCGGTCTCGTCGGCGGTACCAACTTCGACGCCAAGACCCGTCGTAACTCTACAGACCTCGAGGATATCTTCATCGCTCATGTATCCGGCATGGATGTCATGGCACGCGCCCTCCTCATCGCTGCTGACATTCTCGAGAAATCCCCTATCCCTGCAATGGTCAAGGAGCGCTACGCTTCCTACGATTCAGGCATGGGCAAGGACTTCGAGAACGGCAAGCTCACCCTCGAGCAGGTTGTCGAGTACGCCAAGAAGAACGGTGAGCCTAAGAGCACCAGCGGCAAGCAGGAGCTCTACGAGTCTATCGTCAACCTCTACATCTAAAGCATAAGATATTATTGCTTATATAACCGAGCCCCGGGAGCTGAAGAAGCTGCCCGGGGCTCGTGACATAATATTTGAATTTCGACTCTATGTCCAGAAGACTACCTGATCGAGAAATTCGGAAGAGAGCAGGTTAGCGATTATCAGGACTGCGATCACCACTATGATCACAAGCCAGAGCACGAACAGCAGCGCTGCCGGATTCGGGCCGTGACTCTTGAAATTGAAGAGCAGACGGCAGGCGAGATACAGGATCGCGATGAACGGAATGAACTGCGCGGCTGCGAGCAGAATGCCCATCCAGCGGGTATTGAGCAGCAGAGAAAGCGACGGTAATTCCTTGTAAAGCTCATGAGTGAGCTGATCATAGAATGGCGAGAACAGGAAACCCTGACGGCCGAAGAACAATACAATTCCCCACATGATTCCGATTACAGCAATTAATAATAAACAAACACCCATTACAGTCCTGATTCCACTCTCAGAGTTCTTGACGACCTTGGAGTGGCTTGCCCTGACTGCGGCAGCCTTCATCTCACGGGCTCCTGTGGCTACGTTCTTGCGTATTTCCTCCGCAGTGAAGTCCTCCCCCTTCATGGCCCAGCGCTGCTCAGCGGTCTTTGCAGGCGGAATGCACAGCCAGAGAACCATATAGACCAGCGGGGTGGTAATCGACCAGTCCCCGATATGGAAACGGAATGCGAAGCCGAATATCGTGAACAATACGAATATCAGTCGGATTACCGTCACGTCGCAGCTGAGCCATGCGGCAAGTCCGCTGCAGACGCCTCCGACACGTTTGTTCTCCATGTCCCTGAAGAGCTTTGTCGAGCGGCTGCGGGAGTATGGCTCTCCCTTAATGTCGTCCTCCGCCTCGATCTTTTCCGGACGGCCGATGGTGTCTATGACACTGTTGATCTCGGCGAGACTGGCCACCCGGCCGCCGCTGGTCTTTTCCAGCAAGAGCTCGGCGATCCGCTCTTCGATTCCTTCCATGATCTCCTTGCAGCCTTCTTCCGAAGAATAGTGGCGCTCAAGGGCTTCGATGTATTCGTTCAAGGCCTGGGATGCATCTTTTTCCAACTTGAAGGCATAGCCTCCTATGCTGACATTATCTACTTCTTTCATTTTCTGAGCATTTTAATGGTTTCTATGATCTCTGACCATGCTGCATCCATCTCTTCGAGCTGGGAGCGGCCCTTGTCCGTAATCATATAGTATTTGCGAGGAGGGCCCTGCGGGGATTCTTCCCAGCGGTATGTAAGGAGGCCCTGGTTCTTCTCACGTATGAGAAGAGGGTATAGAGTTCCTTCAACTACAATCATGTTGGCAGCCTTC
>JAFZTP010000006.1 GCA_017618815.1 Bacteroidales bacterium
ACCTCGCACGCGCTGCAGCTAAGGTGGCCGAACAGCTCTCGGTAATGGCGATCAAAAGAACCCTCTAAGCGCTCATGACTACTGTAATGTACATATTTCTTGCGACCGTCATTTCCGGAGTGCTGCTTTTGATCTGGGACTACCCGGTAATTAAAGGCGCGCTTCAGGCATGCGGAGCGATAGAATTCGTTACAGTAAGGACAATGGGCATGATTGCCGGGGCTGCCGTATTCGCCCTGGCGGTTTTCTACCCGGGAAAGGTAAGCGCCAACACTGCCGGAATCATCGAGAACATACCGGTGCGGATGCTGCTTTCGGTCGGAATCGCAACCGTGGCGTCCATCCTCGTCACTTCAAGAATAAGCAATTATCCCGCAATACCTTACGCATTCATAGGAGCTCTCTTCGGACTCCAGTTTGCCGCCAAGGGGACCATTGACTGGGCTCTGGCCTATACAAACGTGATTTCATGGATTTGCGCGCCGCTGGCATGCTCCCTGATTGCTGCCATGTTCTACAGGCTCTCTGCCATGACCTTCCGCAACAACCATGTCCACATGGCATTCTTCGAGATGAGGATACTCCGGGCCGCAATCTTCGCAAGCCCGCTGCTCATCGGAGCATTCGCATGGAACAACAGCATATTGTTCACCATCTTCCCTGTCCGGGAATTCGGAGCCGGTCCGCTCGCGGCAGGCATCGGCGCGGCCGCTTTCCTGCTGGCCCGTCCGTTCGTGGCAAAGAAGGTGACGATAGCTTCATGGAATATCGCAGACAACACTCTTGACATAAATTCACTATCCACATTGTCGGTGATCCTGGCAATGACGATCACCTTCGGCCTGTCCCCTGCGCCGCTTTCTGCCGGATGTCTTTTCATCGCGGCCCTCGCGGGGGTAAGCATCGCCAGAGGCAGTGCGGTAGTGGAAGGACACACGGTCATATCTAATATCGTTGCGGCGGTCCTGTCTCCTGTCCTCGGTCTGCTGATCGGGTTCAGCATGGGCATGATCCTCAACGGAGACATGATCAATACCGTAATCGTTGTCGGTCTCCTCGCTCTCGTGGCGGGGACCGTGACTTACGTGCGCATGCAGAACAGGCGTCTGCTCCATGACCAGATCGTCTATGCGCATGAACAACAGATATACAATACCAGGAAGAGCCTTTCAGCCCTTGAGGTGAGGTCCGAGATGACCGAGAAGGACCTGCTCGGAAAGCTGGAACTCAAGAGAAAGGAGCTAGTGGACTTTGCAGTGGGCATCAGCGAGCAGAAGGACTTCATGGAGACTGTATATGAACAGCTGGAAGAGGTGCGCAAGCTCGGGACGGCGGAAGAGAAAGACGCCCGGACCGACGAACTTCTTTCTTCTCTCCGGGAGAGGATGTACTTCACCCGTGAGATCAATGACTTCTATGCGCGCAGCGAAGTCCTGCACAAGGACTTCAACATGAGGCTGCGAGAGGCATATCCTAACCTGACGGAGAATGAGCGCAAGCTCGCCAACTTGCTGAGGCAGGGATTCTCCAGCAAGTACATAGCATCGCTTATGAACATTACTCCGAAAAGTGCCGAGATCAACCGCTACCGCCTCAGGTCAAAGCTCGGACTGGAACGTAGCGACAACCTGATCAAGTTTATAAAATCCATATAGTTAAAGCATTTTAAAAACAGTATCATGAGAAAACTTATTTGCGTGATTTCAATCACAATTCTGGCCCTCGTCGCAGTAACTGCACAGGCCCAGGTGAAGTACAACCAGTATGGAGTAGCTGTCTCTTCTGACAGACTCGACGCAGAAGCCCAGGACGGCATCCTCGTAATCGAATCGCCAAACAGCGGTTATAAATTCTGGTTCGACGTCCGTGCACAAGCCGACGCAGCCGTATTCTTCGGCGCTCCGGACTATGCAGACCCTATCGGTAACGCCGCAGGCATCCGCCGCGCCCGTTTCGCCGTCAAGGGACAGGTAGACGAGAACTGGTACGGAGAGTTTGACATGGACCTCGCCAACGGTCTCTGCGAGCTCAAGGACGCTCTCATCCGCTACACCGGAATCCCTAACCTCGACCTCCAGGTAGGTAACTTCAAGGAGAACTTCTCCATCCAGAGAAACACCACCTCACGTTACCTCCAGTTCATCGAGAGACCTATGGTCACCTCAGCCCTCGCACCTTCACGCCACATCGGTATCAATGCAAAATACGCAAAGGACTGGCTGTGGGTTTCAGCAGGCGCGTTCAGCCAGAAGGTAGCCGGCTCAGAGGAATGGACCAACGTAGCTGACAACAACAAGGACTTCGGCCGCAACGCCGGATACTCCCTCACCACCAAGGTAGTCTTCCGTCCTCTCTACAAGATGGAGAACGCAAGCCTGCACATCGGTGCCGCATACTCATACAGGACCACCACGACCGACCTCGCCACAGGAGAATGGGGAACATATCGTGCAAGCGCCCGCAACTCTACCAACCTCAACCGCAGGAAATATCTTGACACCAACAATCTCCCTGGATTCCACCACAACAACCTCTGGACTGTCGAAATCGCCGGCCACTGGAACGGACTCCGCTACGAGACTGCATACATAGGCGACAACGTCCACTTCAAGGCTGACGCAGCAGACCCTGCAACCAAGAACTTCGGCGGATGGTACGTACAGGCAGGATACCTTCTCTTCGGAGGTAAGCACCAGTATGACGCAAAGGGCGCCAAGTACACCAAGATCGAGCGTGGCAGCAAGTGGGGCGACCTCGAACTTTGCGGACGCTACGAGATCTGCGACCTCAACGACGGAAACGTATATGGCGGTGGAGCAGAAGCCTACACTCTCGGCCTGAACTGGCATGTCAACAACAACGTCAAGTTCATGATCAACTATCAGTTCAACAACAACGACCGCTACGCAAACGGCAAGGGCAAGCTGAATGTAGGCAAGGACGCCGACGGCAAGCCTACCAAGGACTACACCAAGGTTGTCGCCGCCAACGGAAAGGCCGGTGTTGACTACCACATGCTTTGCGTACGTTTTGAAATTGACTTCTAAAATTGGACAAGATTATGAAAAAGATATTTATCGTTTCCCTGGCTGCAATATTTGCCCTCACAGGATGTCTTAAGGACGAGACCTTCAAAGGCCCTTCTACCATCGACAAGGTTGCATTCACCCCTGCGGCTCCTACTTCCGTGGATGCCGTCACCGTTACCGCAACCGTCAGCGGCCTCCAGGCCGTCAAGACCGCAACTCTTGCCTACAACGGCACCGAGACGGCCATGACAGGCTCAGGCAAGACCTACACCGGTACCATCCCAGCAATGGCAGACGGCACCGAGGTTGAATTCA
>JAFZTP010000062.1 GCA_017618815.1 Bacteroidales bacterium
ACCATCGAGACCCATGTCGCAGACTGCTACTCCTGCATACTGCACCCGGCGTCCCACACCCACAGGCAGCTCACCGACGAGCAGCTCCGCGAAGCCGGCATCCCTCATGACCTCATGAGACTCAGCATCGGCCTCGAGGACACTGAAGACATTATCGACGATATCAGACAGGCTTTGGATAACGCATGCTAAGACATTCCATCCAGACCGGCCGCTTCGATTTTGAAGCAGGCGGCTCCATAGACGACCTTACCGTGGTCTTCCACACTTCTCCGAGGGAATACAAGCCGTCGGACAAGGTGGTATGGATCTGCCATGCCCTGACCGCCAACTCCGATCCAGAGGACTGGTGGCCTCAGCTCACCGGTCCGGGAAAGCTTTTCGACACTGACCGATACTTCGTCGTCTGCGTCAACATGATCGGCTCCCCTTACGGGACCACCGGCCCTGCCTCATGGAATCCGGACACCGGACAGCCATACTTTCTCTCCTTCCCCCAGATGACCATCAGGGACATGGTAAGAGGAATGATACTGGTGCGCCAGCATCTCGGAATCGAGGCAGTGGACTTTCTCATCGGATCGTCCATCGGCGGATTCCACGCCGTAGAATGGGCCGCAATGGAGCCGGACGTGATCAAGAACGCCGTATTCATGGCTACCTCAGCAAGGATACCGGCCTATCTGACAGCATACAACGAATCGCAGAGAATGGCTCTGGAAGCCGACAGCACCTTCCGGGAGCAGAAAAACCGCAAAGGCGGAGAACTCGGACTGCGCTGCGCACGCAGCATCGCACTGATCTCCTACCGAAGCTTCGCAGGCTACAGGAACACTCAGTCCGAGGCAGACGAGGACTGTCTGTTTGCCGGGAGAGCCTGCTCTTACCAGCAGTACCAGGGCAAGAAGCTCTCAGACCGCTTTGACGCCTACAGCTACTGGTATCTTTCCAGATCCCTTGACAGCCACAACCTCGGCAGAGGACGAGGAGGAGTGGAAGCCGCGCTGAAGACCATAAAGGCAAAGACTACGGTCGTAGCCATCGACAGCGACTGCATCTTCCCTCCCTCCGAGCTAAGGATAATGGCCGACAATATACAGGGAGCCAAGTGGCACATGATCACGTCAGACTATGGCCACGACGGATTCCTGCTTGAAAACGAACAACTGACAAAAATTTTAACCCCGATCTTACCATAATGCAGGTACTGAAATTCGGCGGCACTTCGGTTGCCAATGCCAACAACATCAGCAAAGTAGTAGAAATAGTATCGAAAGCAGTTGAAAGGGACAGGACCATAATGGTCTGCTCCGCCATCAGCAAGTGTACCGATACTCTTATCATGATAGGTAGGAAAGCCGCCTGCAAGGATGAATCCTACGCCACTCTCATCGAAGACCTCCGCAAGCGTCACCATGAGATCATCCTGAACGTGCTTCCTATCGAGAAGCACGAGGAGTCCCTTGAAGTCTGCGACGGAATCTTCGAATCCATAAGCGACATAGCAAAAGGCGTCTGCCTTATCGGAGAGCTCACACAGGCCAGTCTGGACGCAATCCAGGGCTGCGGAGAGCTGCTCTCCACCAAGATCATAGCCACCAAGCTGGCTTCGATCGGCATCTCCACCAAATGGGTGGATTCAAGAAACATAATCCGTACCGAGAACATCGACGGAAAGAACATAGTACTACAGGAAGAGAGCTACAACAACGTCGAGAAGATGGTGGACGACAACCACATCACTTCCCTCTTCGTAGTTCCGGGCTTCATCGCCTCTGACACCAGGGGCAGGATGACCACCCTGGGACGCGGCGGTTCCGACTATTCGGCGTCCATATATGCAGTAGGCTGCAAGGCCCGCCGTCTGGAGATATGGTCCGACGTTCCGGGCATGATGACCGCGAACCCTAAGATCGTGCCTTCAGCCCGCAGCATCAGCAACATTTCCTACAGAGCCGCCCTCGAGCTTTCCCACTTCGGAGCAAAGGTAATCTATCCTCCTACCATCCAGCCGGTTGTCTCCAAAGGGATTCCGATTTATGTCAAGAACACCTTCGACCCGGACGCCCACGGTACTCTCATCGAGAAGAACCCTCCGCGCAGCCAGTCAAAGCTGATCGGCCTTTCAAACTCCGACAACATTGCCCTGCTCTCCCTGGAAGGAAGCGGCATGGTCGGCATCCCGGGCTTCTCAAGCCGTCTTTTCGACACATTGAGCCGTAACGGCATCAACATAATCCTCATCACTCAGGCATCGTCCGTACACACGATGTGCATCGCTGTCTCGGAAGCCGACGCCGAAAAGGCAAAGGCTGCAGCCGACAGCACATTCGCCTACGAGATATCTCTCGGCAAACTCAACCCTCTCAAGGTCGAGAAGGGTTACAGCATCGTATGCCTGGTAGGTGACGACATCGTCAACCAGTACGGTACCACCGGCCGCATGCTCGCCGCCCTCGGACGGTACAGCATTCCGGTCAGGGCTACCGCACAGGGTTCGTCTGAGAGGAACATCTCCATAATCGTCAGCTCAGAACACGTCACGGAGGCCATCCAGCATATCCACAACGAGTTCTTCGACAAGAGCTTCGAGAAACAGGTCAACATATTCATAGCAGGCTACGGCAACGTCGGCAGCTCCCTGATCAGCATTATCGCTGCCAACAGGGACAAGATTGCAGCATCGACCGGCCGCCGGATCAACGTAATCGGAGTATCGAACAGCCGCAAATACGTGATCGACAGGAACGGACTAGACCTGGGAGGCATCGAGGACTTGCTTGCCAAGGGTGAAAGCGCAGCCGACGAAGCATTCTTCGAAGCCCTCGCAGCCCTCTCGATGGAGAACTCCATATTCGTGGACTGCACCGCAAGTTCCGACATCGCTTACAAGTACATGAACCTCTTCAAGAGAGGCTACTCTGTCGTAGCATGCAACAAGATCACATTCTCGGCTCCATATTCGCAGTACTCGGCCATCAAGGAGACGGCTGTCGCATATGGCGCATCCGTTCGCTACGAGACTACGGTAGGAGCGGCCCAGCCGATACTCGAGTCCATAGCCAGATGCGTGAACTGCGGAGATGAGATCCTGCAGGTAGAAGCCGTGCTCTCAGGCACCCTCAACTATATCTACAGCACTTACAAAGGCGGAGAAGGCGGCACATTTGCCGAGACCGTACGCAAGGCTCAGGATGCCGGATATACCGAGCCTGACCCAAGGCTCGACCTCAGCGGACGCGACGTGCTCCGCAAGTTGCTCATCCTCTCCCGCGAGGCAGGAGTTCCTCTTGACGAGGCAGACGTGGAGATCAACCCTATCCTCGGTCCTGAATACTTCTCGGTAAAGGTTCCTCAGTTCTACGAGATGATGGCTGCCAACGAGGACAAGTTCGCGGCTATCTACAACGAGGCCGCAAAGAAAGGTCTGAGGCAGCGTTTCGTAGCTTCTCTCGAGAAGACCTCCAATGGTTACAAGGCAAGTCTCGGACTCAAGTCCATCGGACCTGAGCATCCGCTCTACAACCTCAGCGGCACGGACAACTGCTGCATCATCCGCACTTCCCTCTATCCTTCACCTCTGGTAATCCAGGGTGCAGGAGCAGGCGCAATGCAGACTGCATCCGGAGTACTGAACGATATTCTGCTTATAAGCTAGAAATCACGATAATTTCCTTTGTGGCGGAAGTCACCTTGACGGAGTCGTCAATCCTTCTGCCCAGAAGGGCTAGGATCTTTGAAGAAGCTCTTGACTCGGCGAGTACAAGGGCTTTTTCTTTTTCAGGAATGGAATACTTGAGGTCGGTAAAGAGGTCGCTGAGCTTCTTCTCCCCTTTCATCCCCAGAGGACGGATATGGTCCCCGTCCTTCCAGCTCCTGACAATGAACGGGAAGCGGACTGTCGCTGAGTCCATGATAAGCATACCCTCAGGCTGTTTCAGCTCTATTCCACATGGCCATGGCCTTACGCTTACCTCGAAGCCATCGTATTTCCCGGGACCGGAGACTAGAGTCTCCCTGAAAGATCCGGGCTCGTCGATGACCATAGTCCCAGTGGTGAATGAGACCCTGTAGTTCCCGCTAAGGAAAACCTTTCCGGCCCTCTGTCTGTCAGACTGGACCAGAGAAGATATTTCTTCGAGCTGGCTGGAGTTGAATCCATGCCCGGACAGCAGGCGGTAGAGGACATAGTCCCTGTGTGGCTCCGCCGTGAGGGCGCCCAGGTCCACGGAGAGTCCGGCATCTGTCTTATGGACAAGACTCTCCCCATAGATTGCATAATAATCGTCCAGGACGCGCGACGCCTGTGAGAAATGCTCCATCTCCCTGGACAGGGTGTCCAGGAACGAAGGATTGATCTCCGAGAATACAGGGAAAACAAGATTCCTGAGCTTGTTTCGCTTGTATTCGGTTTCAGCATTGGTACTGTCCTCCCTGAAAGGGATACAGTTCTCTTTGACGTAAGCCTCGATCTCTGCTCTTGTGATTCCGAGAAGCGGCCTTATGAGCCTTGCCTCTCCCGAATATCCAGGCACGGGGATCCTGCCGGACTCCGGCATTCCGCTGAGCCCGTTGATTCCGGTCCCGCGAAGAAGGTTCAGCATCAGGGTCTCGGCGTTGTCATTTGCATTGTGCGCCACGGCGAGGGCAGAATATCCCTCGGATTCGCAGAGACCGGCAAACCATGAATAGCGCAGGTCCCGGGCAGCCATCTCGATGCTGATCCCGTGATCCCTGGCATATCCGACGGTGTCGAATCCGGTCGAATGCAGACGTATTCCGTTTTTCCCGCACCATTGCCTGACCATGTCTGAATCACCGTCGGCTTCTTCTCCCCTCAGGTTGAAGTTGCAATTGGCGACGGCGAAATCATGGCCTGACTCAAGGAAAAGGCTGGCCAGACACATGGAATCGATGCCGCCGCTTACGGCGACAAGGACTCTCCCGCCTTCCGGCAGCAGTTCATGGATTTTGTCTGTAAACCTCTTTCTCATTATCATTATTTATTTCAGGGAGAAGCTGGTATTGGTCCTGAAGCTACGCACCTTCGGTGCTATCCTTCCAATACCAGCTTCTCCCTAAATATAAAAGATTACTTAGAAGCGAAGGTGTAGGTGAAGCCGAACTGAAGGGCTTCAGAGAACTGGACGAGACGGCGGCCTGCCGGATGATCCTCGTCCACGATACGTACCGTATCATCATAGATAAGGTTCGTCGTGATGTTCAGGCTGAAGTACTTGGCCAATTTCCACATGAGACGGTTATCCCAGTTGATACGGAGATTGCCAGGATGGTCGAGATAGTTCGAGAACAGGATGAGCTGGGTCGAACCCTCGAAGTTGTCATTGACCTTGACCTTGGCAACAGCCTTGAGCTGGGCACCGAACTCGAATCTTGCAGGACGATACCAGCTTCCTTCCGGAGTGCCTTCGACACCTTCGTAAGCCTTCTTTAGCTTCATTCCGTAGTTGCTTCGGAGAACCTCGTCAGACACGATGGTGAAACCGCCTGTAAGAGGTGCGAAGTTGACTACAAGCCAGCCGTTCTCATTAGGCTTCCAGTCAATACCGAGACCGAGGGTCACGATAGCCGGGGAGAAGAATCCGGACTTGAGAGTCCTGGCGGCCTTCCAGTCAGCCTTTGAAGGATTCTCCACGGATGGTGTGCCATAGAGATAACCGTTATTGAACTGGTTGAGGAAAGTAAAGGTTGCAGAATAGTCGAGAGTCTTGGTGGCCTTCATGCCCCATGTGCTTTCAAAAAGCATACGGTCTTTGTTCTTCTGGACGATAGGCTTATCCTCGGAATACATGAAACCGTAATCCAGCTGGAGACGGTTCTTCCAATGGATGTTGTCCTTGGAATAATCAGCGTTGGCATCAACGTAGGCGCTAAGGGTAACGTTGTTGATACCGCCCTTGGCCCAGTTCGAGAATGAACTCTGGACAAAGTTGAGCTGAGTCATCATTGACTTCTTCCAGTAGTTTGGCTTAACCACCGGCGCCTCAGCCTTCGGGGCACCTGCAATAGCTGAAGCAGCCTCTTCGGCCGCTTTCTGCGCATCGGTCTGGGCGAATGCAGGCATGAAAGCCAGCATTGCCGCGATAGTTACAATCAGTTTCTTCATAATTTATGATTATAGTTTAATATGAGATTGCAAAAACAACTCTCTGCTTTGAAGGCTTACCGGAGTAGATATCCACGCCTTCCTCCTCGCAGACATAGCTGTCCACAGGGATACAGCGGATAGTCGCCTTGGTTTCATCCTTGATTTTCTGTTCAGTCTCGGCAGTGCCGTCCCAATGGCAGAGAAGGAACTTGCCGGTACCGATCTTCTCCTTGAACTCCTCCCAGCTGTCGCATTTCTCGACATTGGAATCGCGGAACTTGAGGGCCTTCTCGTAGATACCCTTCTGGATGTCGTCAAGAAGGTCTCCGATATGAGCCTCGATGCCTTCGAGATTCATGGTCACCTTCTCGAGAGTGTCGCGGCGATGAACCTCCACAGTACCGTTCTCGATGTCGCGGGGGCCCATTGCAAGACGTACCGGAACACCCTTGAGCTCCCACTCGGCAAACTTGAATCCAGGACGGAGGGTGTCCCTGTCGTCAATCTTGACTGAATGGCCATTAGCCTCGAGATTCTTCTTGATCTCCTCCATGCGGGCGATGATTGCGTCATGCTCCTCCGGTTTGCGGAAGATAGGAACCATCACGACCTGGATAGGGGCAAGTGCAGGAGGCAGCACGAGACCGTTGTCGTCTCCGTGAGCCATGATCAGGGCTCCCATCAGACGGGTGGAAACGCCCCATGACGTTGCCCATACATACTGCTGCTTGCCTTCCTTGTCAGTATATGTAACATCAAATGACTTTGCAAAGTTCTGGCCAAGGAAATGCGAGGTTCCGGCCTGGAGAGCCTTTCCGTCCTGCATCATGGCCTCGATGGTCATTGTATCGAGAGCTCCGGCAAAACGCTCGTTAGGGCTCTTGTGGCCTACGATTACAGGCAAAGCCATGGAATTGCGGGCGAAATCTGCATAGACATTCACCATGCGCTGCTTCTCCTCCTGAGCCTCCTCAGCGGTTGCATGCGCAGTATGTCCCTCCTGCCAGAGAAATTCGGCGGTACGGAGGAAAAGACGGGTCCTCATCTCCCAGCGAACTACGTTGGCCCACTGGTTGCAGAGGATAGGAAGGTCTCTCCATGATGTGATCCAGTTCTTGTATGTGCTCCAGATGATTGTCTCGGAGGTAGGACGTACCACGAGCTCTTCCTCGAGCTTGGCTTCCGGATCCACTACGACTCCCTTTCCGTCCGGGTCATTCATGAGTCGGTGGTGGGTAACAACAGCGCACTCCTTGGCGAATCCGGCCACATGCTCGGCCTCGCGGCTGAAGAATGACTTAGGGATGAACAGAGGGAAATATGCATTCTGGTGTCCTGTTGCTTTGAATTTATCGTCGAGAATACGCTGCATCTTCTCCCAGATAGCGTATCCGTAAGGTTTGATTACCATGCAGCCCCTGACTGGAGACTGTTCCGCCAAGTCGGCCTTTACAACGAGATCGTTGTACCACTGAGAGTAATTAACCGACCTTTTCGTAATCTGATCTGCCATTTTCTTTGAT
>JAFZTP010000063.1 GCA_017618815.1 Bacteroidales bacterium
AATCAGGCTTGTGTCCCTTGACAATGAGTATACTGTCTATAGGATATCTGGACGTAACCACGCCGGGGTAATTGGTCAGCCCGTAAGGAGTCGACGTTGACGGACGCCGGGGAACGACGAAGTGGTTCTGATGCCCCCAGCTGGCGCAGAGTTCGCCCCAGTGGGCCGGGAGATAACGCTCCTCGTTCGGCATATGGTCATCAGTCCCGTCATAGTAAATTTGAGCGCCCTCAGCAAAGATGCAGATATCCGGATCCCATGATTTAACCCACTCCGCAAAGGCCTGGTAATGATCCGGTTGTCCGGCCCACATTCCATTCTGGATATTCCAATAGAGGACACGAAGAGTTCCTTTCTCTGCTGCGAACGCGCAAACGGCCACCTGAATAATCAAGAGGAAGGTAAGAATCAAGCGCTTATAGCTGTTTGTTGACACTCGCATAGTTTATCTCTTTTAGGGCAAAGCTAAAAAAAAAAGACGGAGTGTCCACAGCACCAAAAAAAACGGGAAAGTTTTTTATTTTCGAGATTATATAAACGTTTTACTATCAGCAAATTCAGTAATCACGCAAATATTATTTCGGGAAAATATGATTCTGCCTTATAACTCAGAAATGATGGTATAGAACTCTTTTTCCGAGATGGCAAGACGGGCTTTCAGTATGGATCTCAGGTTCTGGACGGTCTTGACGGAGCAATGAAGCACGCTGGCTATTTCCGCATTGTCCTCTATGCCGAGTTTTATCAGCGCCAGTATGCGCAACTCGTTGCTAAGTATCTCAGTGCGTTTCGGTATTATCTTCTCTTCAGGCTTGAGACATGAATTCACCACCTCTATATAATCAGGGAAGATATCTACAAATGCCCGGTCAAAATTATAGAACAGCTCCCTTCGTTCTTCCGAAGCAATGTCCCCGGACGGACTTGTCAGCTCGATTGCCTGCTCTATATGCCCTTTCCTGAGACATGAGTTAATCTTGGTACGGAACAAGTCGAGGCGTTTGATATAAGAGGAGTAGAGCTGGTATGAAACTCCTATATAACTCTTCGAAATCCTGTCTGACCGCTCAAGATTGTCCTTGAGAGCAATGATCTTCCGGCGGGACCGGCTGATCTTGAGAAGAGTCTCAACCAGAGCAAGCACAAGAAGGGATATAAGCGCTATGGCAACCCAGAGCTCCTTGTTCTTTCGCTGAATGAGCCGGGTATTACCATCACTGATCTTGATGGTCTGCTCAACTACGCCGACAACTCTCGCCTTGGAGCCCAGCTTCCTGAGAGAGGAGAAATAGTAGTCCGAAATCTTCTTGGCCGCCTTTACTTCATCGTTTCCATAAAGAAGCGACTCCACCCTGAGCAGGGATGCGATATCCTGGTTGCTGTTTTCCACTTCGATTATTGCCGAAGCCAGAAGGTCATCGACAGCCTCGCCTGTCAGTCTGCGCTCATATATGTACGTTGTCGCAAAACGGTCATAAAGACATGTGGCATAAGCCGCAGAATGGTGGTCTTCAATGAGAGAAAGACGAATATCGTTATATCTTTTTGCTTCCGCGATGTTCCCGGCCCTGGCCTCCTTCCTCTCGATGCTTCTGAGATACTCTATGCTCATGGTGTCAGCCACCATCATGAGAGAATCCCTGTAGATGTTGAATTGCTCGCGATACTTTCTCCTGAAACTGCGAGGTTCATTGTAATCTGAATACAGACCACGATAGAGCAGTCCCTTGGTGCGGTAATACCTGACCAGAAGATCTCCCACCAGCTTATTTCTCGGCACGGACGATATGGTCTCATGAGCCTCCATATAATAGCCATACTCAGACAACTGGGCAGCCAGCGCGATCCGGGCCTTGAACAAAAGGGAATCAATGCCGGAGAGTTGCGCCACGTCAGCGGCTTTTTCCAGATAGACAAGGGAAGAGTCCGCCATAGTGTTGGAGAACGCCATGGCAATGTCGTAATACAATGTAAAACGCTCCTGATCTGTTTCTCCGGGAAGACGCTGCTTCAGAGCCTCCACCACCTTCTCTTTCTTTGCCGCATAGACATCCGTGCTGTCCAGCTTGACAAGCAGTTCCCTTATAAGTCCCCGCGTCTTGTCAGTGCGCGGCATCTCTTCCCTGGAACAGGAAAAGAAGCAAACCGCTGCTGTAACCACAAGCAAATCAAGACGGAGTAATTTCATGATACCGACACACTTTACACAAAAATAGAAAAACTTTCGCAAACACAAAAAAGCGCCAGCTTGACTGCTGACGCTTTCTTGTAGCCCGACGTGGAATCGAACCACGATTTAAGGTTTAGGAAACCTCCGTTCTATCCGTTGAACTATCGGGCCGTCCTCCGGACTTTACGCCCGGTAATCCTCTTGGGGACTATTCCTCGCCCTTGACAACGATCTGACGACCACGGTAATAACCGCACTCAGGGCAAACTCTGTGGTAGATTACAGTTGCACCACAGTTAGGGCAGGTAGCGAGGGTAGGAACTGCAGCGTGATCGTGAGTTCTCCTCTTATCCCTTCTCTGCTTTGAAAGTTTATGTTTCGGATGTGCCATTATTAATATATTTTAAATTATTATCTACTTATTAAACAACCCCTTAAGTGCCGCGAAAGGGTTGTTGTCAGTCCCCTGATCCTGTGACTCTCCAGACTTCTGCGACAAATACTTCATCGCCTCGGGATTACAGTTTCCGTCCTCATGGACATGATGCATAGGGACGGAGAGACAAGCATAGTCATATACTGTCTGACTAAGGTCCATGCTTTCCGGCTCTCCCTGAAGATAGACTATCTCGCGGCCGTTCTCCGAGGACTCAGCCCCGTCCGGCTCATCTCCGAACTTCACCGTAAGCGGCACAAGCTCATCGACTTCTATCTCAAGGTCTTCCAGGCATCTGTCGCACTGTACCGTAACGCTGCCTCCGAGTCTCAAGTCAACTCCGAGATACGTTCCGGACTTCTCGACGATAGCTTCTACTGAAAGGTCGGCATCCAGAATATCTGAATTGTCAAATGATGCAAAGAACTCTTTTCCCGTCTGCCAGGAGAACCGCGTCTTCCCGGCAGGCAATCCATTTAAGGGAATGATCATTTTCTCGTCCATAGCCTATAAACAGATTTTAAGGGATGCAAAGGTAAGAAAAATTTTTGTAATATCAATTCTTCTTACAAAATTATCCAATCTCGCTGTCGCTTTTTCTCTTTCTGTCAAGCGGATCGAGAAGGATTTTGCGGATTCTCATGAAATGCGGAGTGATCTCGACCATCTCATCCTCCTGGATATACTCGAGCGCCTCCTCGAGAGAGAACTTGATAGCCGGAGGAAGTATGATCTTCTCGTCGCTACCTGCAGCGCGGACGTTGGTCAGCTTCTTGGTCTTGCAGATATTGACATTAAGGTCACGCTCCCTGGTGTGCTCACCCACGACCATACCGCCGTAGATCTCCTCGCCCGGCTCTACGAAGAACTTGCCCCTGTCGAGGAGCTTGTTCATGGAATAAGCCACAGCCTCGCCGGTCTCGAGAGAAACGAGGGAACCATTGTTCCTGCGCTCGATCTCGCCCTTGAACGGCTGATACTCCTTGAACCTGTGGGCAATCACAGCCTCGCCCTGGGTGGCGGTAAGCATGTTGCTGCGAAGTCCCATCATACCGCGGGTAGGGATATCGAACTCGAGAAGCGTCCTGTCGCCACGCGGCTCCATGCGCAGGAGCGCGCCCTTGCGGCGGGTAGCGATCTCGATGGCAGTGCCCACGAACTCCTCCGGAACCTCGATCGAGAGTTCCTCGATAGGCTCGCAGCGCTGGCCGTTTATTGTCTTGTCCAGGACCTTAGGCTGGCCCACCTGAAGCTCGAAGCCCTCGCGGCGCATGGTCTCGATAAGCACCGAGAGATGCAGCACGCCACGTCCGTAGACGATGAAGGAATCAGCGTTCTGGCCAGGCTTGACGCGGAGGGCGAGGTTCTTCTCAAGCTCCTTGTCGAGACGGTCCTTTATATGTCTTGAAGTAACGAACTTGCCATCTCTTCCGAAGAACGGAGAGTTATTGATGGTAAAGAGCATGCTCATCGTAGGCTCGTCGATGGCGATCGGAGGAAGAGCCTCCGGATTCTCGAAATCAGCGATTGTATCACCGATCTCGAAGCCCTCGACGCCTACCACGGCGCAGATATCACCATTCTTAACCTCATCGACATTCTTCTTGCCGAGGCCGTCGAACACCATGAGCTGCTTGATCTTCTGTTTCTCGACGACATCATACCTCTTGCACAGGCTGATGCTCATGCCAGTCTTGAGGGTACCCCTGGTCACGCGGCCGACAGCGATACGGCCGACGTAAGGAGAATACTCCAGAGAAGAGATAAGCATCTGAGGAGTACCGTCGTTCTCTGCCGGAGCCGGGATGACTTCAAGAATAGCGTCCAGAAGGGCCGTGATATCGGTGGTAGGC
>JAFZTP010000064.1 GCA_017618815.1 Bacteroidales bacterium
CGGACCATCAGTTCCTTGCCCACGACAAAACTTCCGGCGGTCCCGACCACCTCCAGTTTCTTTATCCTGCCCGAAGGTCCGGTCTCAAGCGGCTTCAACTCCTTCAGTTCCCCTATCATCCTTCCAGACCGTCTGGAAATCAGCTCCGAAATCTCGGCTCTCGAATACTCCGCCTTCCATCTGAAGAAATCCTTGGTCTCGAGATCATAATCATTCAGAACCTGCGAAAGGACAGCCGCATCGGCCGTATTGCAGAACGGATCGGCATCTTCCGCATGTCCGGGAGTATCCGGGAGGGACTGCAGATATGGGAAATCCTTGTCTTCCCAGCAGGTCGAGAAAAGCTCAGTCCTGCCGCCGCAGCACTTATGGAAACGGGCGTCGCATATCTTGCCGTCATATGTCAGCACCTGTCCCCAGGTGGCGTCTATGGCCTTGCGGACATTCTCTCCTACAGCCATGGTCAGGCCCTGATAGCGCTGGCAATGGTCATCGGCACAGACGTCGAAGTTCTTATGGTCTTCATGGTCAAACCATCTGACCATATCGGATGATTCCGGAGATCCTTCGAGAGTCTGGAGATGGGTCAGCAAAGACGGGAGGCTGTTGAGCGCGCCGAGATCGAGTCCGTCGGACTTGCGGTTGCCCTTGCGCCTGCCAATCATCGATGTCACCCATGACCTGGAAATCACTGCATGAGCTTTGAGAAGGTTGATGTCCGAGGTAGATTTCATCTCGGATGATATGACGCTGAGGAGGTAGTCCTCAACCCCGATTATGTTGACGGCAACGACTTTGCCGGCCTCGACCATGAACTTCAGGGCTCCGGCGAAGCACTGCGTCTGCTTTCTCTGCCAATGGAAATCCATCCCTATCGTCACGTCGTGAAGTATGAAAGAGGGTTCCGCGAACATCGTGGAGATTGTCCTCGCCTCGAAGAAAAGCTCGTCGTAGAGGGCTCCGTTGTAGGATATCTTGCCCTCCATATAGCTTACCTTCTGGGGACCGGCGCCGTCGGAGACAATCTCGAACACTATCTCAGGGGCCGACATAATGCCGACCTCAAGCTTCTTCTGTGTCCTTGTAAGGCGCCAGAGTATCTCTTTTTCTACTTCTTCGCTGACCGAAACCTCCTGCATCATTTCCGTGAGCAGGCGGACGTCAAGCTTGTCGTAGTCTTCCTTCTTCGGAACTATGAACAGACCGGCCATGTCGGCGCAGCCTGGACTCATGGTCAGATGGTCCGGTCCCTCGTCGAAATAATGGTGGGAACGGTGGCTGGCTCGGAAGAGCACTATAGCCCTGTATTCAAAGCCGGAGATGCCATGGGTATTGCCTGCAGGACGTACGCCGCCTTTGCGGGACTTATACCACATAAGTAGGTTGAACATCGGTTCCTTCTCCCCTTCCGGAATCGGAGCGCAGTCCAGAAGCCTGTAGAAGAGCTTGGCAAGGGACTTGGAGGTCCTTGCGCGAAGCACGAATACTCCCTTGGTAAAGTGCTTGTAGTGGTAAAGCTGAGCTTCCTGGACGGAAGTGATATACTCTATGTCTTTGGAGATACTTTCAGGCACTGTTCCTGCCTCTTCGCCGTTAGGTACGCTGTCTGCGGTCGCAATCCTGTCTATAAGACGGTCCACTTCGGTCTCCAGAGGCATGATTCCACGAGGACATGCCTGGAAGTGCATGTGGTCCGGAGCGGAAGCTCCGCAGCGAGGGCCGTTGTAGAATACAGTGAAGTCGGTATAGTGGTGAGCCAGGTCTGCCATGTCCGTGAGCCTGCGCCAGATCGACTGTTCGACGTGACGGTCTCGGATTATGGTGAGATGGTTCGGAAATATCGGGTAAGGGTTTATGCAGATATCGTATTTGCGGCCTTTGCGCCCCTCGAATTTAAGGACGCGCTGCTCTTCGGGACGGTTGGACTCGCAGAGGAAACAGTTTCGGGCCTTGATAGAGGCGGAGTCAACCTTGGCTGCCGAGGAACGGATACGCTCCGGATTGTGCTGGAGGGTCACTTCCAGTCCCCCGACAGTCAGCTTCCTTGTCTCCGCACTCTTGAGGCTGCGGAAGTTGGCGGCGGCCATCGGCCATACAGAAAGCTGGTCGCTTACGAATTTCTTTATTTTACTGGTCTCGCTCATTTGATTCTCGCCTCAAGTTCGAAGGTGCGTATGCTGTCCTTATAGAAGTTGTTTGCATTTACTTTCTCTATGCTGAGGGCCGCGTCGGAATTGCCTTCCCATCTGCGGCAGCAGTAGAGAGGCTCATATATACGGGATATCTTCCAGTCGCGGCAGATTCTCAGTACGACGGCGTAGTCCTCGCCGTAGCTTACGTTCGGGAAGTTGATTTCCCTGAGAAGCGGTACGTAAAAGGCCCTCGGAGCGCCGAGCCCGTTGATGCGGAGGGCATTGTTGCGTCCATTCGAGTCAGTCCATTCGCGATGGTCGATGATTCCCGGAGGAATCGGATTCATGGAGAAATCGGTCATCTGATATGAGCCTATCACCATCGCCGAGCGATCTTCATGGAATTTGGCGACAATCTTCGAGAGAGTGTCGGGGCTGTTATAGACATCGTCGCTGTCAAGCTGGACGGCATAACGGCCGCAGTGCGGATCGTGGACGGCGAGATTCCAGCACCCGCCGATGCCCAGGTCGTCCCTTTCTGGAACCAGATGCACCAGTCGGTCGCATGCGAGGCTGTCGATAAGCTCGGATGTCCCGTCTGTCGAATGGTTGTCGATGACTATTACGTTATACTCGAAATCGGTTTTCTGGGAGAGAGCGCTCCGGATTGCGTCGGCTACCGTACGGACTCTGTTGAATACAGGGATTATCACCGATGCCTCGAAGAAGAATTCCCCCTCATGAGCCGGAACCGGCTTGAACGGAGTATCCAGAAGGGCTCCTATGCGACGGAGATAATCGGTGCAGACGGCTTCCCTCTCAATCTGGACTTCGCGGTTGCGAGGATCCACATAATCGAACTGCTTTTCTCCTGACTTGCGGAGGTCGCGGGCCGTCTCGGTGTAGAGGTGTTCGCTGACATGCACTATCTTGCCAAGCCTCAGACGGAGGTCATACAAGGCGCTGTACTTCAGGTCGGGCATGGCCTCGGCGGCTGCCTTGAGGCTGTCGGTCCTGACCAGCCAGAGGGTACCGAAGTCGAAGTCGTCCCTAATCGCTCCTTTCTGGCAGTCGATCAGGGGATGGCGGACTTTTTCAGTATTGCCCCCTTCGTCGATATTGAGGTCCCAATGGTCTGCATAGACCATGTCGGCGCCGGTATAATCGGCAACCTCAGCCATCCTTTCGAGAGAAAGGTAGCCGAGGTCGTATTCTGTATTTCTGGTGTTCAGAAGTATGTACCGTCCCTCTGAAGTGGCGGCGGCTTTCTTAAGTACGGAAGAATTTCCCAGTTGCAGGCCAGTGATAACTTGGATCATATCTTAAAGGAGAGCCTCGAGATCTTTCCTGATCCGGGCAAACTCTCCTTCAAAGTTAGGAGTTAAGACTGACTTTCCCAAACTTTCTTCTATTTCTTTGAATGACCAGTATCGGCCTTCTTCGACTTCATCCCCGTCAGGAGACGGTTTGAAGTCGCCGACACAGGCAAAGACGTTGACCAGCTCTTTCTCGGCCGGGGATTCCCAAACGTAAGAGGTGATCGCGACAGGATTGAAATCGAATATCCTCAATTCCTCCGACACTTCTCGGAAGAGAGCCTCTGCTACGGACTCGCCATAATCCACATGGCCTCCTACGGCAGTGTCCCAATAGCCCGGGAGCAGGTCCTTTTTCATGGACCGTTTCTGCAGATAGAGCTCACCGAAGCGGTTGAGTATATGCAGATGGACGACCGGATGGAGCAGTTTGGATCCTCCATGGACATACTGCCTGGAGGCCTGTCCGACGACTTCTCCGGACATATCCACTACAGGGACCATCTCCGTTGACCTGGAGATCTTGTCTGAAGGCATTTCTGCCGTCGGATGCGGCATCACCGGTGCCGGGAAGGGAGGATATATCAATTCCTGCATAAAGCTACAGCGCCATTAAAATCAGCAACTGGGCGACGAGCACCCTCATGAACATTGTCAGAGGATATACGGTAGCATAGTTGACTGAGGTATAGTCGGTACCATATGCGCCCTGGGCGAAGGCCAGGACCGGAGGGTTTGTGGAACCGCCGGCTACGAGACCGCATATCTGGTAGAAGTTCAGCTTGAACACAAGTCTGGACACGACCATGATTATCGCTACAGGGACCATAGTGATGATCGCTCCATATAGGATCCACCAGAAACCGCCGCCAAGAAGAGAGCTTACGAAGGTCTCTCCGGCGCCAAGGCCGACAGCTGCCATGAAGAATGAGATACCGATCTCGCGGATCATCATGTTGGCGCTGTGGGTGGTATATGTAGTGATCTTGTATTTTGGTCCGAAATGGCCGAGAAGTATCGCAATGATGAGCGGACCTCCGGCAAGTCCGAGCTTGACAGGCTGCGGGATGCCAGGGAAATGGATCGGCATGGATCCGAAGATGACGCCCAGCGCGATGCCGAAGAAGATAGGAATCAGATTCGGATGGTCAAGATCGCCAGGCTTGTTGCCGACTATCTTGGCCACCAGGTTGATGTCCTCTTCAGGTCCTACGACCTTGAGGACGTCTCCCATCTGGAGAATAAGTCCCGGACGCGCTACAAGCTGGACGCCGGCCCTTATGACCCTGGTCACGGAGACATTGTAGTTGGTCCTGATGCCGAGTTCGGCGAGCTTGCGTCCGTTGATCTTGGACTTGGTGATGACAAGCCTCTTGGTCACGACGCTCTCGTCCATGCGGACCCAGTCGTCGAGATGCATCGGCACTTCTTCACCGAAGATTATGCGGATCTTGTCCACGTCGTTGTTGGAGGTCACTATGAGAAGACGGTCGCCTTCGCAGAATACGGTATCCGGTCCCGGGACGGAGATCACTCCGTCATGGAGTATTCTGGATACTACGAATTTCTCTCCGGAGCTCATTTCCTTTACTACTTCCTTGAGAGTCTTGCCGAAGACGGCAGGGTTCCTGACCTCGCAGTGCATGCGTCTTGCCGTATTTGCTACGGATTCTCCTTTGGAAAGTTCCGCCTTTTCTTTTTCAAGATCTATCCTGAAGACAGCCTTGAAGAGGATTACCAGAAAGAGTACGCCGAGCACACCGAGCGGATATGCGACTGCATAAGCCGATGCGAGGCCTGAAGACACGGATGCCGCTGACTGGGCGGAAACGCCCTGGGCGATCAGCCCGTCAGAGAGCGTCTGCTGGGCGGCACCAAGTCCCGGAGTGTTGGTCACGGCTCCGGACATGACACCGACCATGGTCGGAATCGACTCACCCGAAACCACGGAGATTATGTATGTCGTCGCTACTACAAGCAGCACGAGGGCTACGGCCAGCATGTTCAGTTTCACTCCACCCTGGCGGAAGGAATGGAAGAAACCGGGACCTACCTGGAGACCGATTGAGAATACGAAGAGTATGAGCCCGAAGTCCTTCATGAAGGCGAGGGCGGTCGGATTTGCGCGGAATCCGAAATGGCTCAGCAGGATGCCGACGAATAGTATCCATGTGGAGCCGATGGAAACTCCTTTGATCTTGAATTTGGCAAGATAAAGGCCGGTAGCGATTACGATACCGAAAAGAAGTACTGTATGCGCGATGCCAGTACCCGTGAAAAGATCGTTCATAGCTTAGAATTTGATGCTGGTGCAGAATGCCTGGCGGTCTTCTACTTTACCTTCGATGTACCATGTATCTCCGTCACGATATCGGAACAGGGAAACTGTCTCGCCCTGCTTGGTCTCATGGTTGAAGTTGATTTCAAGTTCCTTTATAGGTTTCTCTGCAACTATATTATAATCAATGCAATCCATCGCCCATACAACATACTTGGCGTTGTTGGTATGACCGACCAGGTCGATGTCGGAATAACTTACGACATGGTCGGAGACATGCTCGGGCTCGATACCTCTCGGCATCATGACCCTGCCTGCCGGCGTCTCGATTGCGGAATCCTTGCATACCGTCGTCTCCGGAATCATTTCGACTACGTCGGTCGTACGGACCATACGCCTCTGGACGACATCAAGGATGACCCAGGAGCTCGTGCCTCTCACCTTGGTTTTCCCAGAGAGGTCGTCGATCATGAAATCCCTGAGATAGAATGGTCCCGCCGGGCCCTTGTGCCAGGTAAGGATATCTACCTTCTCTCCCCAAACGGGAGCTTCCTCAAAAATGAAGTGGAGCCTTGACAGCACCCAGGCGAGTCCGGACGGCTTCAGTTCATCATATCCGAAATGCATGGCATCTGCAGCCAGATAGGCCATTTCTTGAGCCAGGTCCATGAACGAGGACGGTTTAAGCCTCTGGGCTCCGTCGACATCGTAGCAGCGGATCTGTTCCCCTTTTACGACGTACTTGCTGTCATCAGTAATTATTCCTTTCATTTTCAATTATTTTGGTCCCTGGAGAGGACTGCCGGATGCAAAGATACATTTAAACTCGGAATCGTCAAAAACTGAAACGATTAAAAAAATATCTATATTTGGGGCTCTTTTTTTCAAAAAAGCATCTATGAAGATCAACAAGAAGTGGCTGCTGGTAATAGCGGCAGCGCTCTGGGGTTTCCCCGGAATCATGCTCTTTGCAAAAGGAGTACGCATAGGCTCCACCATGCCGGAGAAATGGTGGCTCTATCTGATAGCTGTAGCAGTTCTGGCGCAGTTCCTGTTCATGTTCACAAGAATCGTGGACAGATACTCGGCCTTTACGCTCTCGGGTGATGAAGAGAAGAAGTCTATAATCTACATGTTCCCGCCAAAGGGATGGATAATACTGGTGGTGATGCCGTGCCTTGGAATACTGTTCAAGCACTTGCCGTTCATTCCCCGGGAATTCTATCCGGCCTTCTACCCCGGACTGGGAATAGCGCTGGTCTATGCGGCCTGGCGTTTCATCCGCAACTCAATGAAATAAAAAAATAACCGCCGGCGAATTTCGCTGGCGGTTTTTAGTGGGAGCAGAGGGAGTCGAACCCCCGACCCTCTGCTTGTAAGGCAGACGCTCTGAACCAACTGAGCTATGCTCCCAAGCTTATTGCAACCCCGCTATTTTCAAACGGGATTGCAAAGATACTTAAACTTTTTTAATCCGCAACAATTTTCCCGAAAAATTTATCATTAGCCCTGTAATGCGGCGCATAGAAGGATTCAATCGACACTACAGGTGCCGAGAAGACGCCTCTGCGAGTCACATGGAACTCCTCCTCGATGGTCGTCTTTTCTTCAGGATAACTGTCGAAATAGTAGTTGGTACAGTCGCTGCGGACTTCCCTGTAACCGCCCCAGTAATATCCGGAGAACTGGGATACAGGACTGAATGCAGCCTCCCTCGGAGCAGTAAGCTTCACGAAGCTCCTGTTTTCCGCGCTCCAGATATTGTACCTGGCGATGATCTTGTCGCCGGCAGCAAGAGACTCCCCACCCTTCAGTTCCACAGGTTTGCCGTCAGCGCCTACTTTCAGATATGTCTTTGATATCTTATATCCGTTCCCGGCAGACTTGATTTCGGAGAACGGTTTCGAATAATTGGCAGAGAGGGCCATCACTTTCGTAGAAAGGACTGACTCCGAACCATCCAATACCGTAACCAGGGTCTCCACGAACGCAGGACTCGCCTTCCATTCCTGGGTCTCTTTCTGGAGCATCAGCCATATGCGGATTCCGTCGGCGACTTCTGACTCCGGGGCCGTCTTGGAAAGAAGGTTGCAGATCATCGAGTGCATATATGCCTCATCCTCAAGTATTCCGCGGAATGGCATCACCGCATTAGGGTAATATATTCCGCCGCCGTCATGCTTCACTGCATATTCGAGGACTGACTTGACCTCCGCTTTCATAGACATGGAAACCTTGTATGAAGCAAAGAGACCCGCGCCCCACGC
>JAFZTP010000007.1 GCA_017618815.1 Bacteroidales bacterium
GTCTGCAAGATCAACATCGACTCTGACTCACGTCTCGCCATGACCGCTGCTATCCGCAAGGTCCTCGCTGAGAAGCCAGGTGAGTTCGATCCACGTAAGTACCTCGGTCCTGCACGTGACGAGATGAAGAAACTTTACATCCACAAGATCGTAAACGTTCTCGGTTCCAACAACAAAGCCTAAACGAATCATTCGTTAAACATACTTCGCCTCTCTCGCCTCCGCGAGGGAGGTTTTTTTCTATCCAACTGGAGGTCTATTGGGACCGGACGACTTCCGCCGGCTTTGCCGGCTCCATCCCTCCCACTGTCTACTTCGTTCTGCTTCGCAGAACTTGTATCCAGCGGGTCCCTCCCTCTAACGTGGCCGAGGGTGGCCACGGTCTCCGGGCCCAATAGACCCCCAGCCGACAATACAAAAAAAGCCCGGCGGAAAACCGTCGGGCTTAGCTGTGCGCGAGATCAGACTCGAACTGACACGCCAGTAATAGGCACTACCTCCTGAGAGTAGCGCGTCTACCAATTTCGCCACTCGCGCTCAGAATGGAACGCAAAGTTAAGAATTCTTTTTGAAATACCAACATCAGCGTCAAAGAAAATATTGAAAAGAAAACGTTCTGGACCAGCAGTCAGCGCGCAGCGTCATGATTGTCCTGGAGTAATCCACCACAAGTTCACAGTCCTCCAGCTCCACAGCATCCCAGTCATATCCGGCTTCAGCCATCGCAGAGCCTATGGCAAACGTCCTCAACGTTCCCTCGGACGATATTATGTCCATTAGCAGGGAATCATCCCTCTGACGGGGAAGCCGCATGCTGCATCGACTCCCCTCCCCGGGCTTCATGTCGAAGCGGAACGGTCCCGGCAGCGGCTCCCCCTCGCAGGAGTAGCCGCATACGTTGCCACGTACAGTTACCGAAAACGGATAGGGAACGGATGGGGCCGACGGCTCGAAAGTAACCGACAGCAGGCAGTAATTCTTCGAGAGACGCACAGAATCCCTGATATATTCGCAGGTAGCGTCATACGACTTCGAAAACATCCTGACCGGCGGGCAGTCCGTCCCTTCGGGAATCAGCAGTCCTGTATTTCCTCCGCAGCCGGAAGGAGAGAAAAGCATTATCCTCACTTCCCTTCTCGGGACGGACAGAGAGTACCGTCCTGCCCCGGAAGGAACCGTATCTGAAGCATAATAGTCTCCGGAAACTGCATACAAGGCCTTTGAACAGTCGGAAGACCCTCCGAATAACAAATCAATATGGCACGGGCATCCGTCCCTGTCCTCCTTGACCGAACAGCCGAGGAATGATGCAGTAATTAAAGCGCCGGCCAGAAGCAGCGGACGGATGCGAGGACAACGTGCCATCAGAATATAAAGCTTAAGGCAATGATCACATCATCAGGGAGCACGAAGAACTTCTTCCCCTTGTCAGTCACGACACCGCACACGGGACAGGCATACTCGGTATAGTCATCATATCCAGTCCAGAATCCCAGGCCGAACTCAAGGTTAAGCCACTTTGTGAGCATGTGGGTATAACCTCCTGTGAAACCCGTACCAAAACGGTCCCCCTCCCTCGTCTCCTTGGAGAAAAGTCCTCCTGAATTATACTCCTGGTACTGGACCTTCCCGGAAAGCCACCATCCGGAATATATGTGCCACGGCCAGAAACGAAGCCCGAGAGCATACGACTGCTGCTTGTTGCGGGCTCCCCCTTCTTTCCCGAAATCGAATTCGAACGGATTATAGCGCACTCCAGCGGAAACATTCCAGTGTCGGTCGAAAGCGTAATGCGCCTCGGCGTTCAAAGTGCCCAGATTTGCGTACTCCACGATATTGGTGGACAGAGCCCAGTCCTGGGCTTCCGCATGGACGGAGAACCCGAGAAAGGCCACAAAAAACGCCAGCAATGCCTTATTCCTCATATCTGTCAAATACCTGATTGATTATAGTACTCTTTTCCGGATACAGTTCAAGCAGTTTGTTGCGCAGTTTCACCCTGTCGGTGACCGAGCTTGTAAGCGCCTTGAATATCTGCGCGCTGGTCATTCCCCTTTCATCCAGATACCTGAATATCTGAGGATGGAACCAGTGGGAAGATCCGGCCGTAGGCATCTCTCCTCCATACCTTTCGTTGAAAAGCTTGTTCTGCATATAATAAGCCCACATTTCCGCCACTTCGCAATAGCCGGCATTGCTATCCGAACCGCTTCCATAATAAACTCCGCCTTCCTGGATGAAAGACTTGAGCACATATACGATGAGCTTGTCCCAATAGTCTTTTCCGGCTTTCATGAAATGGCTGGAATGGGCAAGTTCATGGCAGGTGGCGGCATAGAGACCGGCATAAGTGTCAAGATTCTTGGCACCGATGGTTATGTCGGGAGAGAATATCTTGATGATCAGGGCATATATCCCAAGAAACTTCTTGACAAGGGAATTCTCCGTGATTGCACCGTGCCTCATCATCACGGAGCTGCTTACATTCATCCCCTGGAATATCCATATCCTGAGCTTCTTTGGCGGGGCGGTTATGTCCAGGTCATCTTCGCCGCACCTGGTGATATAATCGTAAGTAGCATTGTTGACCACGCACCGGCAGAAAAGCTTCCTGTCGGACGAAGAGGTGATTTCGAAGTCCTTCCCTTCCGAAGACCATTTGCCCAGGTTGGAAGTCGATGCCGGGATTATGATCTTGTTGAATCCTATGTCAAAACTCTTCTCGTTATGGAAAAGAAGCCTGTAGCGCACTTTGGAAGAATATTTCTTCTTCATCTCATAGTATCCGTCCCGATCCGTGTAGTCAGTCGCGAATTTAACGAAAGAGTTGCATACGACCTTTACTCCAGCCACACCGAAAGGTTTTCCTCCGGAATATGAAGGATCGACGATGGTCACTCTCCCCTTCGGAGCCGACTTGCTTCCCTTTGTCATATCGTCAAGCATCGCCGAGTTTCCTGTCAGGCGGAACGATTCCCTCTCCACTGCATCCCAGTCAATATCCGGCTCCGCCGCCCTGGTCACGGGATCATTCTCCGATATATAGCATTTGTCAAGGATCTCGCACTCAATTCCCGACGGGATCGCTGTCCCTTCCGGCAGCACGCAGTAGAGCCATGTGAATTCGTCCTCGTCGATCTCAGGGTCATGGTAATAGTCCCCATCCTTCACGATCTGGTAATCCAGAGGATGGTCCATGATCTGGAAACCCATGTCGAAGATACGGTCATATTCTTCTTCGGTCTTGGGAAGAAAACGCACGTAAGTGTCAGTAGGCTGGATTTCCAGCCTGTCCGCCTTGGTCGGATAAAGCGAAGCCAGGGCCTTGGTCATGTTATCCACGGAATACGGATCCTCCAGCTTGTCTCCCAGCACTATCATGTCGTGCGACAGATTTTCCAGGGTCTCCTCTTCCACGTCAAAGTTGTTCTTCCCGAAATCGCAGCTCTGCACTGCGGCCGTCAGGAGAATCATGGTTAAAACATAAAGTTCTTTTTTCATAGCGCAAATCATTTACTTGGAAGCAAATGTAAAATCACTTATCCGTTTGCAGAAACCGCAAACGGATAAAGTCCATTTTCATGCGCAGGGCCGCGCCGGGGCCGGTTCCGGAGGTCCCGTCCGGAGGAAAAATATGGAAATCCCATGCCGGGAAATGATCTCTGGCATAAAGCCCCCATGAGAAAAGTGCCTGAGAATAAACAAAATAAAAACGGATAACTGTCGGCAATGACAATTATCCGTTTGCAAATAAGTCCGGAGACTTCTAGAAGTATGAGACAGTCTTCTTCTCGATCTCTGAGAGGAGGCTGTTTGCGAGGCGGCTCACTCCGAAGCGGAAGTAATCCTTGTTGAGCCACTTCTTGCCGAGAATCGTATTGACTATGCTGTAATAGCATACTGCATCCATAGCGGTAGAGATACCGCCGGCAGCCTTGAAGCCAACCATGCGGCCAGTCTTCTCATAGAATGCCTTGATGCACTCGCACATCACGTAAGCAGCCATCGGAGTTGCGTTGACAGGGACCTTTCCGGTCGATGTCTTGATGAAGTCTGCACCTTCCTCCATGGCAAGGAATGAGGCATCTGCTATGAGCTCAGGGGTGACGAGCAGGCCGGTCTCGATGATTACCTTGAGGACGACTTTGCGGCCCTGGGCGGCAGCTGCCGCATCGATGCACTCGCGAGTCTTGCGGATCTCTTCTCCGGCGGCTGCATAGTCTCCTGCCATGAATGTATTGAGGGCAAGGACGATGTCTATCTCGTCAGCTCCGTTCTTCACTGCGAGCTCGCACTCGTGGAGCTTGACCTCCAGGAAGCTCTGGGATGTAGGGAAGCAGCCTGCGACCGTGGTCACATGAACACTGTCAGCCTTCTTTACTGATTTTACCACGCTTGCGAAGTTAGGGTAAACACAGATAGACGCAGGGAGAGGATACTGGGTGTATTCCTTCGCGAATGAGTTTACCTTCTCGGTGAGGGCGGTGATTGATGCTACTGTATCTGTGGTGCTAAGGGAAGTGAGGTCCATGATGGAGAAGCACTCCTTCAGCACATCGTTTGAAACTACCTTTTCGAGGTTCTGTGCGATAAGGTTAAGACTTCTGTCGACGGCCTCCTTGTCAGGAGTGTAGCCGTACTTAGTGAATAAATTTTTCATAAATGTCTAGCCATTAATCTGTATAACAAATCCTTCGTCGATGAGCGGCTGAACCAGCTCGCGCATCCTGGCGGGAGTAAATTTCTGCAAGTTCTTGGCAGGGGTTTCCCTGTCTATCGTATAGACCATGATCTCGCGCGGCCTGACTTCACGCACTATGTCCATCCATCCGTCAAGGACCTCAGGAGACGATGAGTCGAAATCCGGGCTTTTGAGGAATATGGTCTGGAGCACGAAGTCGCCTTTGAACCGCTTCATGTCCTCGACGACCTGACGCACGCTGTAATCTCCCGTAGGCTGGTTGATTCTGGCGACAAGCGCATCCGAAGGGGCATCCAGCTTGAGTATAGGATTATCCACCTTTCTCAACGCATTGAAGACCGCATCGCGGCCGATCCTGGTCGCATTGGTGAGGACCGACACCTTGGCCGTAGGATAATACTTGTCCCGGAGGGCGATCGTGATGTCTATGATTTCGGCGAATTCAGGATTGAGCGTCGGCTCGCCGTCGCCGGAAAAGGTTATGGAGTCTATCTGAGTGCCGTCAGCCGCACACTCCATGAGCTTGGCCTCAAGCGCATCATGAAGCTCGGCAGCGGTAGGAAGCCTGTGATCGTTCCGGCCGTCCTTATTCCAGCCGCACTCGCAATATATGCAGTCGAAATTGCATATCTTGCCGTTCCTGGGAAGGAGATTGATTCCCAGGGACGAGCCGAGCCTGCGGCTGTGGATCGGTCCGAAGACCAGTTCTTCCCTCATCATGATCAGATAACTCTGTAGGAGCGGCTCTGAGGAGTCAGTCTCACGCCATCTCCGATATTGTCAATATATACGAGTCCAGGTTTCATTCCCGGAGCTATGCGTCCATAAACATCCTGCTTGGACAGGAACTCGGCGCCGTTGCGGCAGGCCCACGTAAGCAGTTCGCCCAATTCAAGGCCGTCGAAGTTGTCCTGCAGGCAACGGAGTTCGGCTACGATATCCAGGTCATCATTGCTGGACAAGGAGTCGGTGCCAACCGTCAGCTTCAGCCCGTTTTCCATCATAAGCTTCACCGGAGGCAGAGCGTTGTGGATGAACAGGTTGGACAACGGACACAACGCAATATAAGCATTTTTCATGACTTTCTTCACTGCATCGATGCCTTCCTGGTTCATGCATACCTCATGGACAAGCAGTATATGCTCGTCGAACGGCGCAAGATGGGCCTTTTCAAGCCTGTCTATGAAATAGAGAAGGGATGATTTTCCAGTGACTGGAGGTGTGCTCATGCCGGCAGCCTTGCGGTTTTCCCACATGCGACCGCTTCCGGAAATGAGCATTTCTTCTTCCTCTTCGGTCTCTTCGCTGTGGAATGAGAGGAAACCGGACTTGAGACCTTCGGCGCTGGACGCAGTCACGAGTTCCGGACTCATGGTGTAGCATGAATGAGGGGTCGGAGCTGCATCGATGCCGCAGGCATCAGCCTTTTCTTTGAGCTTAAGCACGCCTTCGATTACCCCAGCGCATTCCTCCGGTTCAGTACCGAAGACTTCCAGGAATGTGCGAGTGTACATCGGAGAGGCCGCCTTGATGGCGAACGAGTCGTCGCAGTTACTGATATCGCCCATCGCAGAGACTCCCTGCTGCCAGAGATGGTCCATCCAGTGCTGGATATCGGAAAGTTTTTCCTCCAGCGGGCTGGTGTCGCGAAGAGCATTTATCTGGTCTATGAATCCTGCCATTCCGGTCCCCTTTCGGAAAAGCTTCCACATATAGGAGAGCTCGATATGGCAATGAGTATTCACAAATCCCGGAGCGAGCACTCCGTCGAGAAAGTTCTCCTCTGACGAAGGGTCGCCACATGTACCGGTCCGGATGATGGTTCCGTCGTCCTCAACTTCTACGAAGCCGTTGACCACAGGGGCCTTAGATTCCAGGAGGTACAGGTATTTCGCTGCAAATCTTTTCATTGTTTTCGTTGGTTGTCGTGTCTGCGCTCATGTGCACAAGCACATAACGGTCCATGGAATCTATCTGGACTCTCACGCTGTCGAGCAGCGGCAGCCCGTCGAAGATCTCCGCCTTTGTCAGGTTGGCGATGATGCCTTCCCTCTTTATGCGGATACTGTCAGAGAGTGCCTCCACTTTCTCCAGGGCGACCATCTCGACGATCTGTTTCTGGAGGATGCTTCTGGCATCCTCGAAGATGTCTGCAAAGTCTCCCGGCTTGCGGAGATAGTGGCTGACGCTCTTGCGATAGTCTTCCGTGGTATAACCGTATTTGTTGAATATAGGCTCATAGACCAAGGTAGTGTCCGCATGGAGAGTACGACCGTCACTCCTGATCCATTGGTCTGCTATTACCATGTCGGCATATATCTTTGACATCTTGGATGCAGGGATGACACGGGCCTCCTTGCGCGAACATGAGACTGCCGCGAGCACGATGACTAGCATCAGCAGGATATGAGCCTTGAGTATCTTCATTATCTGAGGGTAGCGCCGAATTCGTTCTGGAATACTGCAAGGATCTTGCCCATCACCTTCTCCACTTCTACGTCGGTAAGGGTCTTCTCCTCGTCCTGGAGCACGAAATTGAGAGCATACTGTTTCTTGCCCTCAGGGATCTTGTCGCCTCTGTAGACGTCGAAGAGAGTAACCTGCTTGAGCAGTTTCTTTGCGGCACGCAATGCGCTGCGGCGCATGTCTGCATAGGTTACGCTCTCGTCGAGGAGAAGCGCAAGGTCTCTGCGGACCTCAGGGAACTTAGGCAGTTCGGTGAATTTCACCTTCACCCTCTTGACGAGGGTAAGGAGCATCTGCCAGTTGATCTCGGCTGCGAATACAGGCTGCTTGACGTCGAACTTGCGGGCGAACGCCGGGTTGACCGTACCCATGACTGCAAGCTCTTTCTTGGTGCCCGGGAGCATGTATACAAGGCCCTCGGAATAGATGTCGGCCGGAGCCGGCGCTGTCTCGAGAGTATAGATATCTGCGCCATAGCGCTTGAGAAGAAGCTCGAGATAGCCCTTGAGCTGGAAGTAGCTGCCCTTGCGTGACTCCTGGCGCCATGATTTCTCGCTGGAGCCGCTCATCATGAGGCAGAAGCACTGATGCTCCTCGTATGAAGCGAGAGTAGTGCCGTCGCCTTCCTCGAGTTTCTGATATACTGAACCGTATTCGAATGTCTTGATGTTGGTGATCTGACGGTTGGCGTTGTACGCTACTACCTCGAGTCCGCCCGGAACAAGGCTCTGTCTCATCACGTTGAGATCGGAGCTGAGCGGGTTGACGATCCTGACGCAGTGCTCTTCCGGCCAGGTCTTGAGGTTGGCGTAATATGCGCTCTTTGTGAGGGAGTTGTTCATGGTCTCCACGAAGCCGTTTGCTGCGAGGAAGTTGGAGATGTAGTTGCGTACTGCCTCCGGATCCGGGCTAGGGGTCGGAGATACGGACATCTTCATGCCATGAGGCAGCTCGATGTTGTTGTATCCGTAGATTCTGAGGATTTCCTCCACGACGTCGCACTCGCGATATACGTCGATCATGTATGAAGGGGCTGCGACCTTGGCTCCTGACGGAGTCTTCTCGAGGAATTCATACTGGAGATTGGTCAGTATGGTCTCGATAGTGTCGTGGCCGATTTTCTTTCCGATGAAGTTCTCGATCCTGTCATAGTCGAGGTCGATCACAGCCTTTGCGATTGGCTGAGGGTAGATGTCGATCTGGTCGCCACATACCTTGCCGCCTGCAGTCTCGAGGACTAGAAGGGCAGCCCTGCGTCCGGCAACGGCAGCCGCTGCAGGATCAGCGCCTCTTTCGAAGCGGAATGAGGCGTCGGTCTGGAGACCATGGACCTTGGAAGTCTTGCGGATCGAGCCCGGGTCGAAGTATGCGCCCTCGATGAAGATGTTCACGGTAGAATCGGTGACTCCGGAATCCTCGCCGCCGAATACTCCGGCGATGCACATAGGCTTATGCGAATCAGCGATTACGATGTCTTCAGCCTTGAGTTCCCTCTCGATACCGTCGAGAGTCTTTATCTTCTCCCCTGCCTCAGCGCGTCTTACGATCACCTTGCCGCCGTCGATCTTGTCGGCGTCAAAGATATGGAGAGGCTGTCCGAGCTCGAAGAGCACGAAGTTGGAGATATCTACGATATTGTTGACAGGGTTGAGTCCGATTGCGCGGAGGTCCTTCTGGAGCCATTCTGGAGACGGAGCTACCTTGACTCCGCGGATGGTGATTCCGGAATATCTCGGAGTGCCGGCGTTCTCTTTCACCTCGACAGGGATGGCCTGGCCTTCGCCTGCCTTGAAGGCAGAGACATCAGGATAGTTGTATTTGCAAGGGATGCCATTAAGCTTGAGATATGCGTATATATCCCTTGCGACGCCCACATGAGAGGCAGCGTCCACACGGTTGGCCGTGATCTCATATTCGATCACCGCGTCGGTCTTGAGGTGGAGGAAGTCCTTGGCGTCAGTGCCTACTACCGCATCCTCAGGAAGCACCATGATTCCGTCATGGGCAGTACCGATTCCGAGCTCGTCCTCGGCGCAGATCATTCCGAATGACTCTACTCCGCGGATCTTGGATTTCTTTATCTTGAAGTCGCCCGGGAGTACGGTGCCGATCCTGGCGAAGAGGACCTTCTGGCCTGCTGCCACGTTCGGGGCGCCGCAGACAACCTGTACCGGCTCCGGTGAACCGTCATCGACTTTGGTTACATGGAGATGGTCTGAATCAGGATGAGCCTCGCACTCGAGCACTTTGGCAACGACTACGCCGGCAAGCCCGCCAGGAATCTCTTCCTGCTCGGACACACCGTCAACCTCGATTCCAATGGATGTCATGGCATCCGCAATCTGCACAGGAGTAAGATCGCAATCTATATACTCTTTAAGCCAACTGTATGAAAGTTTCATGATATTATGATGTTTTATTTTTCTAAATCTTCGAGGGTGAACAGCGAGGAGACGAATTCCTTGCGGTCAAATACCTTGAGGTCGTCTATGCCCTCTCCTATTCCGATAAACTTGACCGGAATGCGGAACTGGTCCGATACTCCGATCACGACGCCGCCCTTTGCGGAGCCATCGAGCTTGGTCACGGCGAGCGCAGTGACGTCAGTAGCCCTGGAGAATTCCCTGGCCTGCTGGAAGGCATTCTGACCTGTCGTACTGTCGAGGACGAGCAGTACTTCATGAGGTCCGTCCGGTACGACTTTCCTTATGACGTTCCTGATCTTGGTAAGCTCGTTCATCAGGTCAACCCTGTTATGGAGACGGCCGGCAGTATCTATGAGCACGACATCCGCATCCTTGGCCACGGCTGACTTGACGGTATCATATGCGACTGACGCAGGATCGGAGCCCATCTCCTGGCGGACGATATCCACTCCGGCCCTGTCGGCCCATATCTGGAGCTGCTCAACGGCGGCGGCCCTGAAGGTATCGGCTGCGCCGAGGACAACTTTCTTGCCCTGGGCCTTAAGGCTTGCGGCAAGCTTTCCGATCGTAGTGGTCTTGCCAACACCGTTGACACCGACTACGAGCATCACATATGGTTTCTTTGAGAAATCGAAAGGAACGACTTTTTCGCTGTTGTCCACATTCAGGAGCTTGCCTATCTCATCCCTGAGGATGTCGGCGAGCTCTTCCATGGACATGTATTTATCCTTTTCTACCCGGTCCTCAAGGTTGTCGATGATCTTCAGGGTAGTGTCAACGCCCATGTCGGAAGAGACGAGCGCTTCTTCAATGGCGTCCAGTACGTCCTCGCTGACCCTCGTCTTGCCGACGATGGCTCTTGAAATCTTCTGGAAAAAACTTTCGTTGGTCTTCTTGACCCCTTTACTGAACAGTCCCATTTTCAAATCCGTTTAATCTTACAAAGATAACAAAAAATAAGGCCCGACCAAAATGGTCAGGCCTAAATCCTATATTATGGGGAAAATTACTTCTTTGCGAAGAAGTCCTTCTCCTTACCAGATTCGATGAGCTGCTCCGTGAAGACGTATGCTCCAGTCTTTGGAGACTTGTCCATGCGGATGCACTTAACCATGCTCCTTGATCCAGCTTTAGCTGCGAATGTAGCGACTGCTTTCTTTGCCATATTCTAAATCTCCTATATTACTTGATTTCACGGTGAAGTGTCACCTTGTGGAGGTATGGATTGTATTTCTTACGCTCCAGACGCTCTGTAGTATTCTTTTTGTTCTTGGTGGTAATGTACCTTGACATTCCCGGTACACCGCTCTCTTTCTGCTCAGTGCACTCCAGAATTACCTGGACCCTGTTTCCTTTAGCTTTCTTTGCCATGACTCATTCGTTTAAACAAGGTTAATATATCCTTTGTTCTGAGCATCCTTGAGGGTAGCGGCAAGACCGTTCTTCTCGATGATTCTCATACCCTTGCAAGAAACCTTGAGGGTGATAAACCTCTGCTCTTCCTCAGACCAGAATCTCTTTGATTTGAGGTTGAGAGAGAAATCGCGCTTTGTGCGAAGCTTGGAATGGGCAACGTTGTTGCCTTTCATTCTCTTCCTACCAGTGATTTGACAAACCTTTGCCATATTATTATTTTTTTATTATTATTCAGAAACAAACATTTTTCGCGGGGTGCAAATATCGGGTTTTTATTTCGCAATTCCAAATTCTGCTATACAAACTTTAGGAACCGTTTCCATCTGATATTCTTCGGAAAACGCTTCGAAGCGTCTGTAGAGAGCCATACGACAGCCGGTCTTCCGACTATATGGTCTTCAGGAACAAAGCCCCAATATCTGGAATCGAGCGAATTGTGCCGATTGTCCCCCATCATGAAGTAATAATTCTGAGCGAACGTGTAGCTGGCTGCTTCTTCACCATTGATGTATATCCTGCCGTCCTTGACCTGGAGGTCGTTTCCTTCGTAATCCCTGATGATTCTCTCATAGAGAGGAAGGTTGTGGAGAGTAAGCTCCACTGTCGCGCCTTTCTCAGGAATCCAGATCGGACCGAAATTGTCCCGGGTCCATCTGAAGTCTTCCGTGAACGGGAATATCAGCTTGTATGAATCCGGATAATCCGGAGGATACATGTCGATATTCGGCTCGACCGACACAACGTTCGATACGGTCTTGACTTCTTCGAGCATCGCTGCCGTGAGCGGCATCGCCGGGTAACCCGGAAGGTCCGGACTGAACCACAGCTCCGAGATGTTCAAGCCAATCTTTTCGAGCGTCTTCTGGTTTATGCGACTGCCCGAAGTCTTTACGATGTAGGTAGTCTGGACTCCCGGCCAGATTTCCTGAGCGACGGCATTGACATATACCTGACCGTCAGCGATCATGAGGGTGTCGCCGTGGACGGCAACGCATCTCTTGACATAATGGTCTTTCTTGTCTGTAGGACGGACCTTGACAGGACCGTACAGAGACACGGCATAGTCTTTACCGGCTGTCCTGCACAATGCGTAATAATCATCTGCAGGGGCCTTTGTCAGGACTGAATCTCCATTCGGGAAATTGAAGACTACATAATCACCTTTCCTTACCTCCCTGAATCCCTTGAGACGCCTTGACTTATTCTGGATGAGAGTCGAATAGGACTCTTTGCCGAATATGTTGTTGTGCGTGAAAGGAATGGTCAGAGGAGTCTGGGGTGTCTTCGGACCGAAGGTCAGCTTGCTTACGAAGAGATGGTCTCCCGTAAACAGAGAGCTTTCCATCGAGGATGAAGGAATCTTGAACGCCTGGAAAAAGAACATATTGATGAATGTCACGAAAACCACTGCGAAGATTATGGCGTCGAGCCAGTCGAGCAGGGCGTTCGGTTTCACTCCTTCCTTGCGTTCCTGTTTCCAGAAAAGCCATTTCACTTTCTTGGTGATATGGTTGTCAAAGATGACGACAAGTCCGAGGAGCCACCAATAGTTTCCGAGCCAGATCACCCACAAAAGGTAGAGAAGGGACCAAAATCCCATCCTCGCCCATTTGTTATGGTAAAGATCCTTCCAGCCCATCATTCACTATTTTACAGAATTGATGATTGCTTCAAATGCCTGTGGGTTATTCATGGCAAGGTCTGCGAGAACCTTACGGTTCAGACCGACATTCTGCTTAGCAAGCTTGCCCATAAACTGAGAATATGACATACCGTACTGACGTGCGGCTGCATTGATTCTCTGTATCCAGAGAGCGCGGAACTCGCGCTTTTTAGCTTTACGGTCACGGTAAGCGTAGGTAAGACCTTTCTCGTAGGTGTTCTTTGCTACCGTCCAAACGTTCTTCCTTGAGAGGAAATTACCGCGGGTCTTCTTAAGAATCTTCTTGCGGCGTGCCCTTGAGGCAACTGAGTTTACTGATCTTGGCATAATTTACATTTTTTCGGAGGCAGTGATCATTAAGATGCTTTTGCAACTGCTTTCCAATTAAACATTAATAAACAATGATTAGAGAACAAGGAGCTCTTTTACCCTTACTTCGTCCCTCTTGTTGAGGATAGCGAAGTGGTCGAGATTTCTCTTCTGCTTCTTGGTCTTCTTGGTGAGAATGTGGCTGTGATAAGCGTGTCTTCTCTTGATTTTTCCCGTTCCGGTAAGCGTAAAGCGCTTTTTGGCACCGGAGTTGGTTTTAAGCTTTGGCATAACCTTTAAACTTTAA
>JAFZTP010000065.1 GCA_017618815.1 Bacteroidales bacterium
CGACGGGATTCTCTCTCGATACGGCCCTTCTTTCAAAGGGGCTCTACGGTATCAGCATTGCTGCTGTCGGTATGCTTTCAACCCTGGGTATCACTCTCGCAACTGACGCTTACGGCCCTATCGCCGACAACGCCGGAGGAAACGCCCAGATGTCAGGCCTCGATCCGTCAGTCCGTGACAAGACCGACATGCTCGACGCGCTTGGCAACACAACCGCCGCTACCGGCAAAGGCTTCGCAATCGGCTCCGCCGCATTGACAGCCCTGGCATTGCTGGCATCGTACATCGAGGAGATCAAGATCGCCCTGCCGGAGATGGCCCATTCTACCATCCCGCAGATCGTCGACCATTATAACATAACCATCATGAACCCGATAGTGCTCGCCGGCATATTCATCGGTTCGATGATGGCCTTCCTGTTCTGCGGACTGACAATGAACGCAGTGGGCCGTGCTGCCCAGAAGATGGTCATGGAAGTTCGCCGCCAGTTCAGGGAAATCGCCGGAATCCTGGAGGGAAAGCAGCGCCCTGACTATACCAGCTGCGTGCGCATCTCCACTAAGGCTGCCCAGCATGAGATGGTGTTCCCGTCGCTGCTGGCCATAATCGTTCCTGTGCTCGTGGGCATGATCCTCGGTCCTGCCGGAGTCCTCGGACTTCTTGGTGGCGGCCTCGGCGCCGGCTTCGTACTGGCCATCTTCCTGGCCAATTCCGGAGGCGCATGGGACAATGCCAAGAAATATGTGGAGGAGGGCAACTTCGGAGGCAAGAATTCCGCTTCCCACAAGGCTACGATAGTTGGTGATACCGTAGGCGATCCGTTCAAGGATACTTCCGGTCCGTCGCTCAACATACTTATCAAGCTGATGAGCATGGTATCTATCGTAATGGCCGGTCTGACCGTGTTCCTGCACCCGTAGAAACGTTAAATACCAACAAATAGGGATTTTTTCGCGTGTTTTAGTGCCGTATCTTTGCCCTCTCAAAAACAGAGAGCAAATTGAACAGCCTGAAACCCGTCATAGCTGCCGTCGTATTGGTTACGATCAGCCTGTCTGCCTTCGCCCAGAAGAAGACCGGTGGCTTCGTCGTAGACGCGACAAACGGCGATCCTGTAGTGGGGGCAGCCGTCACTGCCGGAGATGCATGGGCTCTTACCGACAGCCTCGGACGCTTCGAGATCAAGGCCGAAGGCGGGGAAATAATGATCACCTCTCTCGGCTACAAGTCCCTCAAGGCCGCTCTCTCTCAGGGAAAAGTGTATCGCCTCCAGGTCGATATGCTACTGCTCAACGAGGTCATAGTGACAGCGACCGAGAACCATGGGCTTACTGCCTCTTCAAGAATAGGCGAGGATGCCATCAGCCATATCCAGCCGTCCAGCATAGCCGACATCATGGAACTGCTGCCTGGCGGCAAGTCCTCCGATCCGGCATTCGGCTCTCCGCAGATCATCAACCTCCGTTCTGCAGCTCCGCTTTCTACGGACTATTCGACCTCGGCCCTAGGCACCAGCTTCACCATCGACGGCAAGCCTGTCAGCAATAACGCCAATCTTCAGTATACACCTGCATACTCTAATCTCGGCACCAACTATGTCAATCTCGGTACCGACATGAGGACCATATCTACCGAGGACATCGAGACTGTGGACATCGTCCGAGGCATCGCGTCGGTAGAGAACGGAGACCTTACAAGCGGCCTTGTCAAGATACGCAGGAAGAAGGGCGGCAACGACATCAGGGCGCGCTTCAAGTCCGACATGAAATCCAAGCTCCTCTATCTCGGGAAGGGTTGGGAATGGGGCGGCGAAGACCGCACCACCGTCAACGCAAGCGCCAATCTGCTCGACTCCAAGGCCGATCCTCGCAATCCTCGCCAGAATTTCAAGCGACTGACCGGCAGCCTGAGGTTCGGAAAGACATGGACCGAAGGCCTGGAATTTACCCACGTATTTGGCGGCAGCCTGGACTACACCGGCTCGTTCGACGACGAAAAGTCTGACAAGAACATCGATGAGGTCGACGGACACCCTGCAGAGACATATAAATCTACGTACAACCGACTCTCCCTCGGACTCGATTATTCATTGACGGCCAAGGACAGGGATGCATTCTTCCGAAGCTTTTCGCTGATGTCGTCGCTGACTGCCGAGAAAGACCTGATTGACCGCTGGCGCAATGTGATCCTGTCGGCAGATGAGCCTGCATCGGTTTCCAGGGAGCCGGGAGAACATGATGCTATACTGATTCCTGCCCGATATGAGGCCACCCTCAAGGTGGATGGCCGACCGTTCTATGTGTTTGTCAATTCGATTGCCAAGTTCCACGCCGGCATCCACAACCTCAAGCTCGGAGCTGAGTGGAACATGGACAAGAACTATGGCAAAGGGTCCATTTTCGATGTCGAGAGACCGCTGAGCACTTCTTCTTCGCGTCGTCCGAGAGCATACAGCGACATTCCAGCAGAGCACTCCGTGGCTGTTTTTGCCGAAGAGAATGCGGTACTTCCGCTTGGCCGCTTCTCCCTTGAATGGATGCTCGGAGTCCGCGCTTCGTCGTTCCTCGGAGCTTCAGATAAATATGCCGTCAACGGCAAGATATATCTGGATCCCCGCGCCAATGTCAGGCTCAACCTCCCAGAGACCATGCTGAAGGGATACCGCTTCAATGCGGGCATATATGCAGGTTTCGGCCTGCATACGAAGACTCCTACGATGGACATGCTCTATCCGGACTATATATACGGAGACGCAATCCAGCTCAACTATTGGCCTGTCCAGAAGGAATTGAGACGCATCAATTTCCTGGTTTATCGCATCGACCCTACCAACTATGACCTCGGGGCGGCCCGCAACGTGAAATATGAAATCGGCGCTGACGCTTCATGGAACGGCTGGTCGTTCTCGGCTGACTTCTTCCTCGAAGACATGACTTCGGGATTCAGGGGCGGCAGCGAATATCTTTCCATCGTCAAGAAGGATTATACCGAGACTGCCATAGACAAATCTGCTCTCACAGGCCCTCCGGCCCTTGAGGATATCCCTTATGTGCTGGATACTTCTCTCGTGGCTTATGGGTTCTCCACGAACGGAAGCCGTACCCTGAAGAGGGGAATCGAGTTTACGATGACTTCCCGCCGAATTCCCGTGCTCAACACAAAGGTGACCCTCAACGGTGCATGGTTCCGCACGGACTACATGAACAGTCAGCCGGAGTATGAGCATCCTTCGAAGATAGTCAACGGTAAGCCGTATCCGTATGTCGCGATATATGAGAAGAACGACGGCCGCATGTATGAGTCCTTCAACACGAACGTGATGTTCGACACCCAGGTGCCGCGTCTCGGCCTCATTTTCTCGACGTCGTTCCAGTGTACATGGTTCTCGGGCAACAAGTCTTTCGCTGATGATTCCCGTCCTGTCGCATATATCGACAAGACTCTCGTGCGGCATGAATATACGGAAGAGTCTGACGCTGACGGCGTGCTGCACATGATGGTCAGGGAGTTTTCCCCGGAGCTGCTGAAATATCGCCGCAGCCCCGCGTATGTCCATGTCAACCTCAAGGTTACCAAGAAGTTTTACCAGGACAAGGTGTCCAGTTCCCTGTTCGTCAACAGGATGTTCTCCATTGCACCGGACTACCACAACGACAAAGGACTCATCGTCCGCCGCTCGTTCGTGCCTTATTTCGGAATGGAGCTAGACTTTAAGTTATGAGAAGAATAGTTGTCATATTGATGTTGCTGGTCGTTGCGGCAGGTTGCTCGAAGCCTGTCGAGGACAACATTTACTGTGACGTGACTCTCCGCCTGTCGCTTCCCGGCGGCAAGGAGGTCGCTTCGATGACAGTGAATCCCGCCCTGCGCGGCAACATGTTCAAGAATATCAATACCGGGATTAATTATCCTTATCCTGAATTCGTGGGCGATGTCTGCAAGATGACAGTCCAGAAGGGGGTATATATGATTGCTTTCGACGGAGATGTGGTGTATTCTGACGGCACTTCGGGGCTTGTCAGGTTTACCGGTTACAATTCTCTTTCGAATGTCAGGAACCTGCTTGAGGATGAAGAGACCGTAGAGCTTTCAGTAATTGTCTTGCGATGAGAAGACTGCTTGTAATATCGTTTATGCTGCTCAGTATTGCAGCTGTGGATGCGCAGGATTTGTCCTCCCGCCGCATGGCGCGTCAGTCGTCCGTGCTCCGGGCGTCGGAGATTGACGGAAGCGTTGCCGCGTATCTTTATGGTCCTTGGTCTTCTTACACGGAGGCTGGCGTCCTTCTCAAAGGTCGTGACGAGAAAGCCCCTGAGTATGTTCAGGAAGGAAATGGGGAGAATCTCGGAATCGTGGATATCCGTACCCTGGTGCGTATGGACAGCCTCTCTGCGGTCCGCGGAAGCGTCCGCTATTCCAACGGGCTGCGTCGCAACGTGTGCTGGAATTCTTCGTCTGATTTCAGGCTTCTCTATCCATATGTGATGGCGGATTCTATCGGGGGAAACCTCAGCCGCGAGCAGTATGAGTTCTCAGGCAGCTATGCCGCCCGCAGGGGCCGTTGGCATTATGGCCTGGGCGCCCAGTATCGCGCCTTGCATGAGTATCGCCAGGTTGATCCCCGACCTCGCAATATCGTGTCTGACTTGTCTGCATCTGCTTCTGCCGGATATCAGTTCGGAGGCAGCGTGCTTGACCTTACGGTCTCATATCGCAAATATGTCCAGAGCCAGAACGTGGACTTCTTCAACGAGAGGGGAGCAAATACCACCGAGTTTCATTTTACAGGTCTCGGAAGTCATTTCTATCGCTATATGGGCTCGAATTCGTCTCTTCTTCAGACTCGCTATGAGGGAGAGGGAGTTTCGATGGCCGCCAGCATCTTCCCGGTTTCTGTCTATGGATTCCGTGCTCGTTTAGCCGCTTCTTCCTTCAATATTGCGCACTGTCTCACGAATCAGTCGGATGTGCCGTACACGTATCTATATACAAGGACTCTTTTTGCCTCTGCCGGCCATATCGGTCATGACGGGGACCTTTCTTATAGCATAGATCTGTATGGTGATCTGGAAGATCGCCGAGGAACGGAGTCGGTAATAGACAACGGCGGTGGCGGTTATTACGCAGAATTGATGCATTTCAAGATGTATTCTGCGACTTCGTTCGAAGGCGGCTTACGCGGCACGTTTGAACTGGCCAGGCCATATGGCACATGGACGGTCGCTCCGTCGGCTTGCTATGACAGATTCTTTTCTGATTATGAATATCCTTACAGGAAGATGATGTTCTCAGATTTCAGGGCTTCTATTGAGGCTGGATTTATCAAGGACTGGAAGTCCTGGATATTCTCGGGCTCGGTGGCCGGGGGCTGTGTCAAGGCCCTTTCTGACGAACTCGAAATTCCTGACGATTATACGATTCCGGAGATCAAGGATGCTTACGAGGCTCTTTTCGCCCGTCATACGTCGGATCTTCGTTCTGCGGGTCTAAGGCTTTATGCGGAGAAAATGCTTTCACGCAGGTTCTCCCTCGGGCTGGATGCTTCCTGCAAGCGGCTTTTCCTTTCGGGAGCCGGCAACTCGGATTATTATGAATTATCAATAAGTGTAAATTTTTAGGTGATGAAAAAGTTTTTTGTGTTAATGCTGGCTGCAGCCGCCCTTTTCGCAGCCTGCAACAAAGATGAGGAAGTAAAGAACCCGGAGCTTTCAGTCAACAATGACAAGATCGTATGCTCTGCAAATGGCGGTTTCTTTACCGTGGATGTCAAGTCAAACATCAAGTGGACAGTAAAGACTGATGATCAGTCATGGTATAGCTTGGATAAGATGAGCGGCGAAAATGACGGAGTCATTACCGTAACGATAGATCCCTTGTCAGAGATGACTGACCGCAATGCTTCGTTTGAGGTTTTCGGTGAAGATCTTAAAGTAGTCGTTTCCGTTGTCCAGAAGGCCAAAGAGGCTCCGGAGGTCACTAAGTATACTGTAGACGTGAGCGCTGAGAAAGGCTCCTACGTTTATGATGTCCCTGCAGGGTATGATTTTACTGTCAGCTCCGATGTCGACTGGATTTCAGTTGAGAAAGCTGACGGCAAGATCACGGTCAATGTTTCAGCAAATACTTCCGGGGAGTCTCGTACTGGCAAAGTCTCTGCATACCTTGATAAAGATATACTCTTCGCTGAGATTGTCGTGAATCAAGGAAAGCTCGAGAGTTCACCTTTAGCGCCTAAGCCGGGAGAGCTCCTTATCGAAGAGGTTTACTTTACTGGCAGTTTGATCGAAGGTACGACCTCTTCTGCGGCCGACAAGTATATTCGTCTTACAAATAATTCGGATCATCTTGTTTATGTTGATCGCGTAATGTTTTGCAAAAACTACATGGACGGTTTCATAACGAATGTCGGAGCATTCTCCACGTATCCTACACTTGATACGGAAGGTATTGCAGTTACCGATATGTATGTGATCCCTGGTTCAGGAGAAGATTATCCTGTTCTCTCTGGGGAATCGATCATTATTGCTATAGATGCACAGAACTTTAGCGAGGAAAATCCGAATGCTTTTGATTTAAGCAAAGCAGACTTTGAATTTAACGATGGCGTAATAGACGTTGAAGATTCAGATAATCCTGATGTGCCGGATATGATTGTGTGGTTTAAGCAGCTTCACTCAAATACGTATTTCCATAATAGGGGATATGAGAGTTATGCAATCGTTCTTCCTCCGGCATATGAGACGGCCGAAACTATTATGACTAACCATCATTGGACTGGAACGAGAATCTGGGATTGGACAAGTCCTTATAATGGCGAGAATTATCATTTCGAATACGACATTGCAGATGAGGATGCCTTCCTTATTCCTGCAGAATGGGTTCTTGATGCCGTGAACTGTACTACGGAAGACACCTTCTATCGCAATCCTTGGGGTGCGGCTTTCGATGCCGGATGGACCCACGCCGGCGACTTCGATGGAGATATCTCCCGTTTCGGAAAGAGTGTCAGAAGACTTTCAGTTGATGGCAAACTTGTCGATACCAACAATTCCACCAACGACTTTATCCCTAACGCAACTCCAACCCTCAAGAAGTAATATTCCTTCTATATTAAACAGCACGCCCCGACAGCCATCAGACTGCCGGGGCGATTTTTTTGCGTGCATGTCAGATCGTGTCCGTAACGGGCGCAGAGATAGCTCCAGGTCGTTTTTTATTGTTGTTTGGGCGAATATTTTTGCCGGGCGGGAGAGGTGGCGTTCGCAAAATGAATATGAATTTTTCGCAAAATGATGGTTGGTTAATGTAAAAATAAGCTAAGTTGGCATCGGGTTTTACCCAATAACTTAACTAATAACTTATTAAAATGCACAAACTTAGCTTTATTGCCATGTCCATCTGCGCAGCTGCGATGGCATTGGCATGCCAGCAGGAAAAGACCTGCTTAGACAATGAAAGTTCCGACAACCAGGAACAGACCTTCACTTTCACTATTGCCCAGGACGACCTCGACACTAAGGCCGGATACGATTCAAACGACAGACTTGTATGGAAGAGCGGCGACAAGATTCTCGTCCACGGCGAGGGCTCTTCTTCAAGCTACAGGCAAGTAGTTACTCTTTCTTCATCAAACATCTCCTCAGACGGTCTTACCGCAACGGTCCCGGTTCCGTCAGGACTCAAGGCTTATGATCGCTCTGACAAGGGCTATGTCAGCAAATACTACGCACAGTATCCTGCAGACGCTGCTCCGGACGGCAAATTGTACTACTTCTCCGTCTTCAACAGCACCAACAAGATCATGCGCGCCGGTTGCGACGACGGAAACAAGAAGTTTACATTCTATGACCTCAGCGCAACTCTTGCATTCAAGGTCAGCGGAGATTATGACGAATACGCATTCTACGGAAATGACAGCGAGACCATCGGTTACAAGCACTACATGGTCAGGTATGTCAAGACCAATAGCGGATATGTGACCGAGTTCCCTTATACTGGTGAAGACCTCGGCGGTACCGGCGAATCAATCAAGAAGATCTACAATGATTATCTGACTTGCGACGGCGTTACCCAGAACTATGTCCATATCCCTAACACCATCGACTTCAGCAAGGGTATCACCATCGACTTCTACAAGAACGGAAGCGTTGTTGCCACTTACAAGAGGACTTCATCCATCACCGTCACTCGCGGCAAGATCAGGCATATCGGTGACCTCACTGCCGAACTTTCCGGAAATCCTGGCGGCCACGACGACCCGCCTGCTCCGAATGGTGACCTCTGTACCGACATCGGAACGACTCCTATGGTAATGGCATACTATACTTACTATACCGAGGACCTTCCAGAAGTAAGCAAGCTTACCCATATCAACTACTCCTTCGGAAAGATCAAGAACCCTAGTGACGGTACCGGCGGAATTACAGTCAAGGATACCGACAGACTTAAGAAGGTCGTAGCCCTTAAGTCTAAGAACAGCTCTCTAAAGGTGCTCCTTGCAGTCGGTGGCGACGGAGCCGGCGGCTTCTCTTTGATGGCGCGCAGCGACAGCAAGAGAAGAGATTTCGTGCAGTCAGCGTACGATATCATCAGGGATTACAAACTCGACGGAATTGACCTCGACTGGGAGTTCCCGACTAAGGATAACGGTCTCGACTATTCAAGCTCGGACAAAGAAAACTTCGACAAACTCGTCAAGGAGTTGCGCGCTAAGCTTGGCACCAGCAAGATCATTTCTGTTGCAGCCAACTCAAGTCCTAAGTACTACAACTTCTCAAATATCATGAAATATGTTGACTATCTCAACGTCATGACATACGACATGGGACGTGCTCCGGACGGTTTCAACTCTCCGCTTCACACTCCTTACCTTTTCGACCAGACCAGCGTTGAGAAAGCCATGAAGAAGTATGTCAACGAAGTGGGCATCTCCAAGAAGCGTCTTAACGTGGGAGTTCCTTTCTACGGCAAGGCACAGAAGGGCAGCAGCGTCTATAATGGCTCTGACAGCTACACTGTCAACTTCAATGAGATGAAGTCAATCCTTGAGGATGGCTGGTATGAAAGAGGAAACAAGAGCGTCAAGGGCTACAATACTGAAAAGTGGGATGAAGGTGCCATGTCTCCATACCTTGTTGACAAGAATGGCAAGATGGTCCTCAACTTCGAGAACGCCAAGTCTGTTTATTACAAGGGACGTTTCGTCTATGAGCAGGGTTATCTCGGCGCGATGTTCTGGGAGTACAGGGCTGACGACTCCAACCAGACTCTTCTCAAGGCTCTCTACAAGGGCGTTCATAATCAGTCATTGTAATCATTTCCCGGCTTCGTCCGGAACATAACTCGCATAGAGGCTGTCTTACAATCCGTTCCGCGGAAAGACAGCCTCTTTTTTTGCTTTCCCCTATTAGGAAACATCATCTTTTTTTGACTAATTCAAAAAGAATTTCTAAATTGCGAGTTGTATTATGCGGTACTAGTATCGCGATTAAACGTTTTAGGAAAATGAAGAGAATCACAATCAGAGATGTCGCAAGAGAAGCCAATGTTTCGGTTACTCTTGTGTCGTTCGTAATGAACGCAAAACGCGACAAAGATGGTAATCTTGACTGTCCTGTCAATCCCGAGACGGCCAAGAGAGTTCTCGAGGTAGCCCAGAGACTCGGCTACCAGAGGAATTTCGCCGCTGCTTCCCTCAGAAGCGGCCGCTCCAACACTATTGCCGTGATTCCGAATGATATATCTAACAAGTTTTTTGCTGGAATATCCAGATGCATCGAGGATCGCGCCCAGTCCTTTGGATATACGGTCTTTTTCGCCAGCTCGGATGAGCAGCCTCAGAAGCTTTCAGAGGTTATCGACTCGTTCATGGCCCATAATATAGACGGAATAATCGTAGCTCCGTGCACCGGTGGCGAAGAAGCTATCGAAAAAGCGATCAACGCCAAGGTTCCGGTTGTCCTTCTGGACAGGGATATCGAGCGTCTCGACAATGTCGGCAAGGTCCTTCTTGACGATATCGAGGCAGGCAAGATGGCGACCGAAGAGCTCATAAAGAAAGGTTACAAGAAGATAGAGATGATTTCCTACACCCTCGGCATTTCCAGTCTCTCGCTCAGGGAGTCCGGTTACCGCAAGGCCATGATGGACAATGATCTCTATGACAATGCCAAGATCCATTATACGACCTACGGCGATGCGGAGAAAGATACCGAGAGGATTATCAAGGATGCCGTGAACAGAGGCGTGGATGCAATATTCACTCCTACCTATTCGCTTTCAGCCCTGGTGCTGTCCGAGATGAAGAGGCTCGGGCTCAAGACTCCTGGCGACCTCGCCCTCGTCGGTTTTGACGAGAGTGACATCTACAGCCTCTATGAGACTACCGTGACCCATATCGTACAGCCGCTCAAGGAGCTCGGCGAGAAATCAGTGGAAGTGCTCGTCAACATGATCGGCGGCAAACCTGCAGAAAAGATTGTCCTCAAGCCTGCCATAAAGCTTGGAGGATCTACCGATAAACTTAAATAAGATGAAACTCGACGGAAGACGCGAAAGTACCAATGTGGATGACCGCAGGGGTATGAGCGGCGGAACCAAGGCTGGGCTCGGGGGGATAGGAGGCCTTCTTATCGCCGGACTGATTTACCTGCTCACTGGGCAGGCCATAGATCCAAGCCAATTGACCGGTCCGATGGACACGGGTCAGGTTACTACCGAATTTACTCAGGAAGAACAGGAGCTCGCGTCCTTCGCCAAAAAGATTCTTGCGGGGACGGAAGACGTCTGGACTGCATATTTCTCCCAGCACGGATATGGCTCATACGTAAGCCCGACCATGGTGCTTTATACTGGTGCGACGCAGTCAGGCTGCGGTACCGGAAAGGCCTCCATGGGACCGTTCTATTGTTCTGCGGACCAGAGCCTTTATATTGACCTTTCGTTCTTCACTTCGATGAAGAGCCAGCTCGGTGCCGACGGGGATTTCGCTTATGCCTATGTGATCGCCCATGAGGTCGGACATCATGTCCAGAACCTTCTCGGCACTCTCGGAAAGGCCCATCAGCAGATGGCCAAGATGAATGCGGCCGATGCCAACAGGGTCAGCGTGCGCATTGAGCTGCAGGCGGACTTCTATGCGGGAGTTTGGGCTCATCATGACAATGCGCTGTTCGGCTCTCTGGAGAAGGGGGATGTCGAGGAAGCTGTCAGGTGCGCTTCCGTGATTGGAGATGATTATCTCCAGAAGAAGGCCCAGGGATATGCCGTCGAAGAAAGCTTTACCCATGGTACGGCGAAGCAGCGTGTGAAATGGCTTTCTCTCGGTATCCAGACCGGAGATCTCTCGTATGGGAATACTTTTTCCCTGTCCGACTCTCAACTCTGACGACCTAAAGTGTTAATTATTAATAAGTTGCAGGAAATCTAACGCGAAAGTATTTTTCTCAGCTTCGCAATTCTCTGATTATTAATATTTTACAAAGCCCGTTTCGGGCGCGTTAGATTTGAATTCTATCAGCTTTTTAAAATCGGCCTTCCGGCTATCTGGGAGGCCGATTTTGTTGTACGCCAATGTAAGGATTTTCTCAGGGAGTCATATGCGCTTTTCCGTTGCTAATGCGTAATTTTGTCATCGATGAATTCACTGTTTATAAATACTGAGTAATTTATAACTGATAAACAACCATGATTGCACCTATGATACCCCGAAACCGCCGGTGATTTCGGGGTATTATTTCTGTCCCAAGAATAGTTCTCTGACAAATGTTCTATTTTCGAAAGCATAATCGTTTGATAATCAGTGTTATAACATTTATCTAAGCTTATAGTCGGGGTAGTGATGAACGTAAACCATTGAAAATCAATACGATAATGTAGTTTTCTCGGATGTTTCAAATCCATAACTCTTACAACATGTAATAATATGTCCTTTCAGGCTGATGAAGAGGCGTTTTTTATGGATGGCGGTGTAAGGTTTTTGCCGGGGCCTTCTGCTTTGATTAATACGTAATTACATTATATTTGCAACCAGATAAACTCGTAAAAAGACTATTATTCACTAAATACTAATGATATGAATCAGCTTGTTGAAAAAACAATCATCAGATTGTCTGTTTTGTTCATCTTTGCAACTTTTCTTTTTTCTGGATGTAAAAAGGAAGACTCTGAACGAATTGTCGTTATGACGGTCTCTCCTGAATTGGTGCAGGACGGATTAAGGCCGCCAGGCAGTCCTGATGGAAGTGTGCTTTTGATGGAATGTAAGATTGAGAATTCTGATGAAATTCTACGTTTGTCAAAGGGCACAATTGAAGGTTTCGATTATGTGGAAGGGTTCACATACAGGATTAAGGTTAAAATCATAAAGTTAAATAACCCGCCTGCTGATGGCTATGCCAACAGGTATGTCTTAATTGAAGTTCTTTCCAAAGAATAAAACGCGTATAAACATTATTAATATCTATCTACTATGAAATCAACTTTTATTTCTTCTTTGGTTATTGCATCTCTTTTTGTGCTTTCATGCAATAAAGAGGAGGCTGCATCGACTGTTCTTGACACCAACGAGAATTCTGCCTTGGATGAGTATGTAACCCTGAAATCAGGTATTACTGTTATGAAACATGGGGGCGATTATATCCTCGAAGGCGACATTATCCTGACTCCGGAACAACTGAAATCTTTGGATGAAACCGGATCTATTGCAGGGAACGTATCTGTAGAATTGAATAGGGATTTGACCTTGAATCCGGTAACTAACCTTCCTATGAATCCAGAGGATATGATTGGAACCAAGAATCTGGGGGTGTATCCGACATCATATAATCTCTGGGCTATGGTAAGGTTTGTCTATGACCGTAATTTAACTTCTTCACAGAGAAATTGCATCAAACAAGCCCTTCTGGAATTGCAGGGCAAGACAAACTTGCGATTCTATAACGCGACAGGAGAACCGACGAGAGATCCTGTATATGGATTTGACTATCCATATATTAATTTCGTGAGCGTGGGGCCTAGGGATGTAAGCTATTCGTATGTGGGACGTATCGGTGGCAAGCAGGATATCGCGCTGGCTGATTTCGCTTTTTGGGGTTCATATTATGGAGATTATGGTGTGATCGAACATGAAATCTGCCATGCTGTGGGTATGTTGCATGAACAAAGTCGTCCGGATAGAGACAACTATGTTACCATAAATTGGAATAATCTAACCAATGATGGACGAGCCCAGTTCGAGAAACAGAGTTCGAATTACTTCTATAGAGGAAGTTATGATTTCAACTCTCTAATGGGATATGATTCATATACAAGTAGTACGTCAGTTGTGCGCGACACTTCTAAACCTATGTATACAAAAAAAGATGGATCTAACATTTACCAGGGAAGTACGGTTTCTGAGCAGGACAGGAAGTGGATTAACTATTTGTATTTGCCATATGTGGCTCGTTCTGATTCGTATCGCGAATTAGATGCAGTTGTGTATGATGGGGATAACAAGAAACTGACCGAACGGGAAAGACTGCAGATGCAGGCTCAGCTGAATAATGGAAATCCTAATCCTCCTGCAGGTGGTCGCATATCAAACGAGTTCTAGTTATCCTGCAAATGTTTTATTTTTGAAAGTGTAACCATTTGACAATCAGTATTGTAACTTTCTTCTTGCACTTTGGTTAAAACGGTCGTCGCGATAAGTGGTTAATAATCAGCAAGTTGCGACAAATGTATCATATGTTGCAAATTTAGGATTCTTACAAATTGTAATAAATCGCCCTTCCAGGCTACTGGGAGGGCGATTTGTCGATATGGATGCGTTAGGTTTTTGCGGGGTTCTTTTGCCCTGCTACACTTTTATTTACGGTAACTTTGCATCTGAAATAAACTTAACTTAACAAGATGTAATTATGGTTAAAAAATTCGTCTATTCGATTGTAGCCATTCTTATGGTTGCCACGGGATGCCAGAAAGAAGTTTCTGACGTCAAAGGTCCGGAGGTTCTCCCTCAGAAGGAGATCGTTCCAAGCACACGTATCGTCAGCCCTGCACAGGCTGCCGAATTCGGATCTCTTGCCATCGGCGCTATCGAGAAACAGGAAGATGTCACCTTGACAAAAGCTGTTTCCAGCCGTGTGGTAGAAGATGTCCTCCCTATTTATAATGACGAAGGCGTCGCTGTAATGTACGCCATCAACTATGCCGACAACGGTGGTTTCATGCTCATTTCCGCAGATAAGGAGTCATCTTCTTTCCTTATCGCCTACAATGACAGAGGCCGTCTTGATCCTCAGACCATCGATCCTAAGTCCCCGTTTGGAATGATGATCGACCAGCACAAGGCCAGCATCTCTGCTGAAATCGAGTCAGGCATCCATTCCGAGAATGAAAAATATCAGATCTGGGACGCCCTTGATTCAGAGGAAGGCTATACCGTAAGCATCGAGCTTGTCAATGCCGCAGCCGTTCCTGGAACAAAGGGTACTCACAGGAACTCATACGGATACGACGATGTTGACGTGAGCTCAGTAGTCTACAACTATCTCTGGGGCCAGGGCCGCGGCTATAACGCTGACGCTCCTCATCCTGGAGTTGACCTTACAGGCTGCCCTTCTGTCGCCATCGGACTTCTCTGCCTCCACCATCGTTATCCGTCACAGTTTGACTACAATAACATGACCACCACCGTTACCACAAGGTCGTCAAATGCTGTTTCACGCATGATGAGGACCATCGGTAACAATATCCCTGGATATGAGTGGTCTGCTGACGGAAGCGGAGCCCTCGCAGATGACATCGTGACCGGACTCAAGCGTCTCGGCTACAAGGGCGCCCGTCTTGCAAACTATAGCTTCAGCCGCGCTTACAACGATATCGCAGCAGGACGCCCTGTCCTTCTTGGCGGATTTTCATACGAGGGCGGTCATATCTGGATCGGCGACGGATACTGGGAGCAGATCTGGAAAGTATCAAGAGGATACTACGGCTCAAACAACTACTACTATGTATACCAGGATAACATCTACATGAACTGGGGATGGGACGGTGAAGACAATGGCTGGATCGATCAGGCTAGCTGGCCATACTTCGGCAGCAGCAGACAGATCTGGTATAACCTTTATCCTGGAAACTAACTGACCAGCGAAACACGCTTCAAATAAATAACCCACCGGCACCCTTGCAGCAATGCTTCGGGTGCCGTTTTTTTAGTCATTATTGATTAATTAAAGTTCCTGGAAACGAACGGGAGGGAAAGTCGGAGGGCGAGGTGCCAGTATTCCCAGTTGTGGACGCCGTCGCGCACGCGGAGCTCGCTATGGACTCCGGCGGCACGCATTCTCATGTGCATGTCCATGGATTGCTGCAGCAGAAAGTCGTCGTCGCCGCAGTCGAAGAACCATGCTACCGTGCGCAGTCTGGCGAGAGTCTCCTCATCGGCCTGCTCGACGAAAGCGATGGCCGAATGAGCCTTGACAGCTTCGCTTACGAGCATGAACTTGTCCTGCTGGGGATTGTCGCCGCCGACCTCTCCGGACTGATTGTCCAGCCATGGGCTCATGGCGTAGCAGCAGGAAAACATTTCGGGATGTCTCTGGCAATAGACGGTGCTGCCGCCTCCGCCCATGGAGAGGCCCATCATGGCCCTCATCCCTTTCGATCCGCCGCAGTTGTACTTCTTTTCGACCTCCGGGACAAGTTCCCCGAAGAAGAAATCCTCGTAGTTCCTGCCCGGCATGTTGAAATAGCCGTTCCATGTATTATGGATGTCCGGACCTCCGGCGTTCGGCATGATTACTACCATCTCCCTTGCCTCTCCGGAACGGATCAGTTCGTCGATGACAGTCTGCATCCCGCCCTTGATGTCCCAGGCGCGATAGTCGTCGCTGAGCCCATGGAGAAGATAGACCACTGGGTAGGCTCTGTCTTCAGTGCCGAAACTGTCCGGGAGATAGACGTTATATGCTACCGTCTCCCCGAGGATGTTGCTTGGGATTGAGTCCGTGATTATTCTTCCAGCCTTCATAGGCAGGGCTGCCAGGGCCATGACGGCCAGGAATGCGATTCTTTTCATGTCGAAAATCTTGTGGTGCGAGAACAAATATAGCAATAAATACATAGCCGTAAGATGTTTTTTGTTAAATTTGTAGAATAACCAAACATTGACATTTACATGAGACATTTTTTCGGATATGCGATGCTGCTGCTCGCATTATGTTCGTGCGGACCTAAATCCGACGATTATGGATACACTATCAAGAATAACCAGATAATCTACAATACTCCTCCCCGTCCGGCCGACCAGCAGTCCATGCTGGGCTTTGCCTGCGATCCGATCGAGCATGTGCGTATCGGTCTGATCGGACTTGGAGACCGCGGAAGCGGAGTCCTCAGGCGTATGCCTTACATAGAGGATGCCACCATCGTGGCTCTTTGCGATCTGCTTCCGGAGAGAGTGGAGGCCGCCCAGAAGGAACTGGAAAAGAGAGGAGCCCCGAAGGCGATTGCAGAATATAGTGGCGAGGACGGCTGGATGCAGCTCTGCGAAAGGGATGACATCGACCTCATATACCTTGTCGTGCCATGGAACCTCCATACCAAGATGGCCGTTTATGCCATGGAGCATGGCAAGCATGTCGCAGTAGAAGTCCCTGCAGCGACGAGCATCGAAGAATGCTGGGCTCTCGTGAACACTTCCGAGCGCACCCGCAAGCACTGCATGATGCTCGAGAACTGCTGCTATGACTATTTCGAACTGACCTGCCTGAACATGGCCCAGAAGGGTCTCTTCGGAGAAATCGTCCATGTAGAAGGCTCATATTGCCATAATCTCGATCCTTGGTGGGACCAGTACCAGGGTGACTGGCGCATGAAATACAACAGGGATCATCACGGCGACGTCTACCCGACCCATGGCATCGGCCCTGTCTGCCAGGCCCTGAACATTCACCGTGGCGACAAGATGGATGTGCTCGTGTCCCTGGACACTCGCGCGTTCAGAGGCCAGGAGATTTGCGACAAGCGCTACGGCGCCGGAATGTATGACTATGCCAACGGAGACTATACATGTACGCTCATCGGCACACGCAAAGGCAAGTCCATCCTAGTGGAGCACTGCGTGACCAATCCGCGTCCATACAGCCGTATGTACCAGCTGTCCGGAACAAAGGGCTTCGCGAACAAGTATCCTAACGAGGGCCTGGCTCTGGGCGGAGAGGACATCCAGGTAAGCAGCTCCGAGGATCTCGATGCCGAGACATACCTCGACGATGCTATCAGGGATTCGCTCATGGTTGTCTATCAGCATCCTATCACCCGAGAGGGCGGACTTGCAGAGAAAGCCCGCGTCGTCGGAGGTCATGGCGGCATGGACTTCATCATGGATTACAGGCTTATCTACTGTCTCCACAATGGTCTTCCTCTGGACCAGGACGTGTATGACGCAGCCGAGTGGAGCTCCCTCGTGGAACTTACCGAGGTGTCCATTAAGCATGGCAACATGCCTGTTGTGATGCCTGACTTTACACGAGGCGACTGGGACAAGCTCGACGGCCTCTCCCTTAAGATGGCCGACTCCAAGTAGGATTACGCGTGAAACAGGCCGGCCGTCGGCCTCGCAAAAAGAAAAAGGCATCGCAGTAAAGCGATGCCTTTTCTTGTGCCCGGGACCGGGATCGAACCGGTACGTCTTTAAAGGACACTGGATTTTGAGTCCAGCGCGTCTACCAATTCCGCCACTCGGGCAGCGTTTTGGAATTGCAAAGATAATACGAAAATGTTATCTTTGCAAGTTGATGCTTAATGTTTAGTATCACGAACTTTAAACGGATGGAAGAAATCAGAATAATATCGGATGGCAAGGTCCTGAGCAATGTTTATTCCGGTACCGGACTTGCCGGTATCGTCAAGTATCTCGCAGGATACAGGAAGGTATTCATCATCTGCGACGCAGCCGTGGTGCGCTACGGCTCGCTGATCCAGGATGCCGCCAAGGCAGCCGGCATCAACGTCGTCGACCTTCAGTCCGTCACCATCTCCGAAACTGACAAGAGCATCTACACCGTTCTCGGCATCTGCGAATGGCTGATGGGACATAATGCCGACAGGAACGACATGCTTCTCTCCGTTGGAGGCGGAATCACCACCGACATGGGGGGCTTCGCCGCCTGCATATTCAAGAGGGGAATCCATTTTGCCTACGTGCCTACGACCCTGCTCTCGCAGGTGGACGCTGCCATCGGAGGCAAGACCGGAGTCAACTTCGGAGACTACAAGAACATGCTCGGAATCATCCGTCAGCCTGACTTTACATACGAATGCCAGGAAGTACTGACAACCCTTCCGAGACGAGATTTCAACTCCGGAGCGGCAGAGATGCTGAAGACGTTCATAATCGAAGACAACGGCTGGTACGAGAAAGCTGTCACCCTGCTGTCCTCCCTGAACAGCGCAACCAAGCGCCAGGACCTGCTGAAATCCCTCAAGGAAGAAGTCCAGGAACTGATTGCCGCAGCCGCATCCGTAAAGGCAGGAGTAGTCTCCAGAGACCAGTTCGAATCAGGCGAACGCCGCAAGCTCAACCTGGGCCACACATTCGCCCATGCGATCGAGTCCGAAGCATTCAAGAGAGAGATGGACATAACTCACGGCGAAGCAGTCGCCATGGGCATAATCATGGCCGCCCAGCTCTCCGAGAAGCTCGGACTGGCTAAAGACCTTTCAGACAGGATGACCGAAGAATTCATAGCCTGCGGACTGCCGACGGCAGCACCATTCGCCCTGACCGATCTTGCCGAGGCCATGGGCAAAGACAAGAAAGCCGAAGGCGAAGTGGTCCATTTCATTCTTCCGGTCAGAGTCGGCGAAGTCGTCGAGAAAGACCTCAGGGTTGAGGAAGTCGTTGAATTGTTAAAAGATGTAAAATGATCTGCGTATCTATACAGAACAGGGATATAGACGGAATCTTCGAGATATTGGAGAGTCCCGCTACCGAAATGGCCGAAATCAGGATGGACCTGTGCGACCTGACTCCGGAAGACATCGACGAGCTGTTCTCGTCGACAGACATTCCGCTGGTTGCCACATGCCGCATCTCGGACAAGATGAGCGCATCCGAAGCCGAAGCAAGGCTGACCAGGGCGATACGTGCCGGAGCCAATTATGTGGATCTGGAGATCGAGGCCCCTGCTATGATGTCCAAGAGAGTGCGTCGCGAGGCCAGGGAGTATGGCACCGTCCTTATCCGCTCCTACCATGACTTCGAAGGAACGGATTCCCTGCCGGCCCTTCAGGCGCTGGTGGAGAAATGCCAGCACCTCGGAGCAGAGGTCGTCAAGGTAGTGACCACTGCCCGTAGCGAGGCCGATGCCGAAAGAGTCATGGCCCTGTACGACAGTTTCGATCCTGCGGGCCTGATAGCCTTCTGCATGGGCGAAGCCGGAAAAGAATCCAGGCTGGAATGTCTCCGCAGGGGAGCCCCGTACACATACGCTGCAGTCACCCACAAAGAAGCGACAGCTCCGGGACAATGGCCGGCCAGCGTAATGCTTGACGCCGTATATGGAGACATGCCGGAGATGTCCGGAGAAGTGCTCCCGATGCCGGCATCGAAGAGTTTCGCCCAGAGAGCCATCATCGCTGCCGCCCTGGCTGAGGGTACATCCACCCTCAGGGGATATTCTCCATGCGGCGACAACGAATCGGCTGTCGCAGTCGCCAAGGCCCTCGGCGCGTCAGTTTCCAAGAAAGGCGATGTGCTTACCATCACCGGTACCGGCGCCAAGGCATTCACTAAAGATCAACTGCATACCGGAGAATCGGGTTTCCTTACCAGGATGATGATTCCGATTCTCTCCCTCATATCATCCGGCCCTGTTAACGTGACTGGCGAGAAGACTCTGCTGAAGCGTCCTCTCACCGGCGCCAGGGACATGATGTCAGCATTCGGAGTCGCTCTTGAGGGCGGAAGTCCGGAGGCCATGGTTCCGCTGACGGTCCGCGGCCGTCTCGCTACCGGCGAAGTGGAAATCTCAGGCAAGAACGGCTCTCAGCTGATTTCCGGCCTGCTTTCCGCACTGCCGCTCGCAGACGGAGACACTGAGATCCATCTTGTGGAGCCTAAGAGCATTCCATACATATTCATTACCCTCGACGTGCTCAAGCGTTTCGGAATACGCATCGAGAACGAGATGGAGGGCGGCCAGGAGTTCATAGACACCCAGGACTGGTCCCTCTGCGAGGGTATGACTTTCCGCATCCGCGGCGGCCAGAAATACAAGGCCGCTGACATAGACATCGAAGGAGACTGGAGCTCTGCCGCTGCGTTCATGGTGGCCGGAGCCGTGTTCGGAAAAGTATCTCTCGGCGGCCTCGACACCCACTCCCTGCAGGCCGACCTGAGCATCATAGACATCCTCGTCGAAGCGGGCGCAAGCCTCTCGGTAGAGGAAGAAACAGGTATCATCCATGTCCAGAAGGCACCGCTCAAGGCCTTCGAAGTGGACGCCAGCAACTGTCCTGACCTCTTCCCGGTAATCTCAGTGCTTGCAGCTTTCTGCCAGGGCACCAGCCGCATCTCCGGAGTCGGCCGACTCGCCAACAAGGAGAGCGACCGCGGCAAGGCTATCGTGGACATGCTCACGGCGATGGGCGTCAAGGCCTGGATCAAAGGCGACAGACTGTGCATCGAGGGCCATTCGCTGGCGCAGCGCCGTCTCTCCGGACGGATGCTCCACGGCGGCGACTACACATCATCGAAGGACCATCGCATGGTCATGGCCATAAAGACTGCGTCTCTCGGAATGGACAGTCCGTTCACCATCGACGATACCACCTGCGTAAGCAAATCATTCCCGACATTCTTTGAAATATTTGAAAAGCTATGAACTCATTCGGACGTAAATTCAGAGTCTCCATCTTCGGAGAATCCCATGGCGAGGCGATAGGCATCGTCATCGACGGCGTTCTGCCGGGCATTCCTCTCTCTGAGGAAGATTTCCGCTCTGACATCCTCCGTCGCAAGAGCGGCCCGAAAGGGACCACTCCGCGCATAGAGACTGACGAGCCGAAGATTCTCAGCGGTGTCTATAACGGATGTACCACCGGTGCCCCGCTTACCGTGATATTCCACAACAGGAATACCCGCTCCACCGACTACAAGCTTTTCAACGACATGCCTCGTCCGGGCCACGCCGACTATACGGCAAGCATAAAGTGGCTTGATTTCAACGACCCTCGCGGCGGCGGCCATTTCTCCGGAAGGATTACCCTCCCGATCGTAGCTGCAGGGGTCGTGGCCAAGAAGATGATATCAGCCTCCGTCAATGCGGAGCTGATCGAGGTCGGTGGCGTTTCCCGTGCCGATGCCCTCGCTTCAAGGGCTGAAGAGGCTCTTCCTGACGGCGGTATCGAAGAGAAGGACGAGCTTACCCCTTCGGAGATATGGAAGGATGTCCTTGATGCTGCGATGGCTGACCTGGATTCGGTCGGAGGCATCGTGGAATGTCGTGCGACCGGTCTGCCGGCAGGTCTCGGA